>CAVOEM010000053.1:0-14805 GCA_963694575.1 Planctomycetes bacterium UBA1146
GACTTTGCGAGTGGTTTCGTCAGGAGGGCAGTAGCTCCAATTGGTAGAGCAGCGGATTCCAAATCCGCGGGTTGTGGGTTCGAGTCCCTCCTGCCCTGCCAACCTTGACTGACCAGCGAGAATGACTGACCAGCGAGAATGACCGGCCAGCGACCCAATTGCTGGTGCGATCGAGAATCGAATTCGAAATGGTCCCGCTCGTGAACGTTGAGTGCCGAATTTGAGTGCGATGAATTTTCCTGGCGGTCAGGGATTTTCACAGGAAGCATCCAGGTGACGATTCCTGGCAGCAGAGATCTAATGAACGGGAAGGGACGAAGATGAGTTTCCGTCTCTACAAAGAGGGGCAGGGCCGCTGGGCTCGAGGAGCCCTGGCTTCCATCCTGTTTCTTGTGGGTCTGTATGCGACAGTCTCCATCTCCCAGTGGTTCGATGGAAATGGCTGGGGCACCGATGTGGTTTTCACATTGCCTGTCATCCACTGGGGTCCCAAACTCAAGGATTTGATTTCAGTACTGATATTCTTGCCATTCCTGCTCGGTGGATACTGGTATTACAATCAGCCACGAGTCAGTGATTTCCTGATCGACACGGAGCATGAGTTACAACACAAGGTTACCTGGCCAACACGACCAGAAACCGTCAAGAATTCCATCGTGGTGGTGATCACCTGTATCGTCATCATGAGTTGGATCGTATTGGCCGATCAGGCGTTTAAAGTGATTCAATCGGCGGTATACCACTAATGAATCCGATCCGTTCTGAACTCACTGTCTCTGACGATCTGTACTGTTCCTCGCCTGGCGAAGGAACGGGAGAAGAGGTCGATGACACCGTAGCCGCAGATATCGTCGAAAGTGACGAGATCATTGGCGCTACGGCTGACGAAGCGGTGGAAGAGCTGGAAGATGACCCGGTTACCTCGAGTCCTTCTAAGATACGCAAGGACCCAGCGGATGAATTGCCGTTCGAATGGTACGTCATCAAGGTTGCCAATGGTCGCGAGGATACGCTTTCTCGCAAGGTTGAGAAAACACTGGCCCTCAGGGGGCTCGATGCCTATGTCCGGAACATCGAGGTTCCGAAACAAAAGGTCACCGAGATCAAAGAGGGTAAAAAGAAGATTCGAGAGATCAAACTCTACCAGGGTTACTTCTTCATGGAGTGCCAACTGGTCGAGGAGATCTGGTACTTGCTGAGGGATATCCAGGGAGTGGGCTCCTTCGTCGGCGGAGTCGGTAACAAGCCGATGCCGATGACACCGGCTGAGGTGCGCAAGTTGCGTGACATGATGGAGCAACGCGAGAGTGAAACTCCTCCAGAGTTGAAGATCGATGTGAAAAAGAACGATACGGTGAAGGTCAAAGATGGCCCCTTCGAAAACTTCGAAGGCATCGTGGAAGAGGTCCACCCGAAGACGGGAAAACTGCGAGTGATGGTCACCATCTTTGGCAGGGATACCCCGGTAGACCTCGAATACTGGCAGGTAGAACAGACTTGATCCCGAATTGAATCAGGGATCCATGCGGGAGGTTCACCCCGGAAGTTCCGGAGGGTGATCCGCAGACCGCAGGAAATGGCAGGTCATGGCAAAAGCAAGTAAGCAAGTAACCGGATTGATCAAATTGCAGGTACCGGGAGGACAGGCAACCCCTGCTCCACCGGTGGGACCTGCGTTGGGTCAGCACGGTGTCAATATCGGCGAGTTCGTGCAGCGATTCAACTCGGAGACCTCCAGCCAGCAAGGCGTGGTCATCCCGGTTGAGATCAGCGTTTACTCCGATCGATCCTTTGATTTCATCCTGAAGTCTCCTCCCGCAGCAGTGCTCATCCTGAAGGCGATGGGTGCAGAAAAAGCTGCCAATAACCCAGGGCACGAGACGGTCGGCACCATCACCTCAGCGCAGGTGAAAGAGATTGCCGAGACCAAAATCAATGATCTGAATGCTGCAACCATCGAGGCTGCGATGCGGATGATTGAAGGAACTGCTCGTAGCATGGGCGTGAAGGTGGAGGACTGATGTCAAGAACTAGCAAGCGCCACGGCGGTAATCGCTCGAAAGTAGATTCGGTAGTTGCAGTGTCGGTGAACGAAGCGGTCAAGATCCTCGGCGGATTCCAGATTGCCAAGTTCGACGAAACAGTCGAGATCGCGATCCGCCTGGGTATCGATCCACGGCAGGGCACTCAAAATGTCAGGGGAGCGTTTTCTCTTCCGCATGGCATCGGCAAGCAAGTCCGGGTGATCGCATTCGTTGAAGGACCCGCTGCAGAAGAGGCCAAGGCGGCAGGAGCCATCGAGGTCGGAGCTAAGGATCTGGCAGAAAAGGTGGAGGGTGGTTGGTTCGATTTCGATGTCGCCATCGCTCACCCCTCGATGATGAGATTCGTCGGAAAACTGGGAAAAGTGCTGGGTCCCCAGGGAAAGATGCCGACTCCCAAGAGTGGCACGGTGACCACAGATGTCACCAAGGCCGTTGCGGAGTTCGTCGCAGGGAAAATCGAGTTTCGCAATGATGCTGGTGGAATCATCCACGCTCCGGTGGGACGTCGCAGCTTTGAAGCGGCGCAACTCACCGAGAATATCGATGCATTCATCCAGCACGTTGAGAAATTGAAGCCAAGTTCGACCAAGGGTACATACATGAAAAAAGTTCACATCAAATCAACAATGTCGCCTTCTGTTTCCGTAATTTGCGGACAGTAAGACAAGAGAGCAAGAGAGGAGGGCCACATGGCCCGTAGGCTGAAAGTCATGATGGCTGACCAACTGCGTCAGCGTCTCGACAATGCCGGAGATCTGCTCCTTGTCGATTTCTCCGGTCTGAACTCAGATGAGGATTTTGCCGCTCGCAAGGAACTTCGTACGGAGGGCCTGACGGTGGGGGTTGTAAAGAATTCCATTCTTCGTCGAGTACTCACCGAGAGCGGCAACGAATTTCCGGAAGAGACCTATGCGGGTCCCCTTGCGCTAGTGCTCGGGGAAGCCGATGCCATCACCGCCAGCAAGTCGATTGCGGGCTGGAGAAGAAAGAACGGCAAGGTCATGGCGCTCAAGGGCGGCATGCTGGAAGGCGAGGCCTTGGGCCCCGCCGAAGCCGAACGATTAGTGAAAATGCCAAGTGTCCAGGAAACACGTACAGCTGTCGTTTCTGCGATTGCCGGACCGCTGACGAGCCTGGTCGCTATTTCCCAGAACCTACTCACCGGAGTTCCCGGTGTGCTGCAGGCGATCGCAGACAAGCAAAGTAAAGAAGGAGAGTAGCTGCCATGTCGGATGAAGCTGCCACCGAGACGGAGAAGGCCCCGCCGAGCAAAAATGTCGGATCCATCGTGGAGAGCATCAAAGTGCTCAATGTGATGGAGCTGGTTGAGCTCAAGGATGTCCTCGAAGATGAATTTGGTGTCACCGCCGCTGCTGCAATGCCGATGGGAATGCCCATGATGGCAGCCGGAGGTGATGTTGGTGAAGAGGTTGCTGAGCAGACCGAGTTTGACGTAATTCTTACCGCCATCGGCGACAAGAAGATTCCCGTCATCAAGGCTGTTCGAAGTATCACAGGTCTTGGCCTCAAAGAGGCTAAGGATCTGGTTGAAAGCGCGCCGAAGGCTGTCAAGGAAGGTGCCTCCAAGGAGGACGCCGAGAAGCTCAAGAAGGAGCTGGAAGACGCCGGAGCGACTGTCGAAGTCAAGTAGACTTTCGACGGGTGAATTCGATCGATTCTCGTCCAGTCGCTCTTTGGCGTCTGGACGAGATGGATCGATTGAGTTCACGGGGTATTTTGCAAACGAATGAGTGCGGGGGTGGCGCCCGAGCGAGGAACGCGCCTCCGGGACTCCGGGAATCAGTGGTATGCCGAGGGGGGAGCCTTCGGCTGGTAGATTCCCAGTTCTGTCCCTGACAGCTGTCAACGGGCTGTCGCAGTATCGTCATCGCGCGGGAATTGATTCCCGACACGAGGGTACACGAGTATCAGCGAGATTGTCGATGAGATCGTCGACGGGTCATCTCGCTGGCGCCGGATGGGACGGACCGATTCTTACCGATCAGGTGGGAGTCGTGTTCAGAAATCGAAAGTGAGGCAGCATGGAGACCAAGGTCTTCGGAGGCGGTATTCGTACTGTGCCGATTCCAAATCTAATGGAATTGCAGATGAATGCCTATTCACAGTTCTTGCAGGCCGATGTGCATTGGTCCGACAGGGATAATATCGGTCTGGAATCGATTCTTCGTGAGATATTTCCGATCGAAAGTTACGACGGCACCATCTCCCTGACTTACCTGGGATATGACCTCGGGCGGCCGCGCTACACCATCGATGAATGCCGTCAACTCAAGTTGAGCTACGGCACACCCTTCAAGATCCGCCTTCGGATGGAGAAAGAGGGAGAATCGGTCGAGGAAGAGGTCTTCCTGGGAGAACTGCCAAGCATGATTGGCGGCGGGGAATTCATCATCAACGGTTCCGAGCGAGTCATCGTGAGCCAGTTGCACCGTTCTCCGGGAGTCGATTTCAGTGAAGAACTTCATACTGGTGATGTCCGGCTGCACTCGGCCAGGATCATTCCTGAGCGAGGATCCTGGGTCGAATTCAATGTGACCAAGAAAGGTGCATTGACGGTTCGAATCGACCAAAGCGGGAAATTCCCGGCCACCATGCTGCTGCGCGCGATGAACGAGGAATACGGTTCATCGACTGCCATCCTTGAACTGTTCTACCCGGTCGAAACCGTCAAGGTGGGAAGCCTCAAGAGCATCGATAATCTGCTCGGTGAGGAAGTAGACGGGATCAAGAACGGTCGAGTCAGCGCCGAAGATATCGTCGACGCGGAGACCGGAGAGATCCTGCTTTCGACCGGAGACGTTTTCACCGAGACCTTCCTGAAGGCACTTTTCTCCGAGGATATGATCGCCAAGCGCGGCGGTAAGAACTCCTTCAAGGTGCTTCCTGAAAAATACGATGACCTGGTGCTGAAGACTCTCAAGGAAGACAACTCAGTCGACTACGAAGATGCGCTGATCAAGATCTACCAGCGCTTGCGCCCCGGAAATCCGCCGCAGGCGGCCAAGGCCAGGGAACTGTTCTTCGACAAGTTCTATAATCCGAACAAGTATCGACTGGGTCGTGTCGGCCGCTTCCGCATCAATCGGAAATTTGGTCTGGCGATTCCGGAGTCGGAGCAAACGATCCAGAAAGAAGACATTCTCGAATCGATCGCATACATCTTCAAACTGCGTGATCGAATGGGGAAACTGGACGATATCGATCACCTCGGAAACCGTCGTGTTCGCACCATCGAGGAACTTGCCGGCGAAGAGATGCGAAAAGGATTCCTCAAGCTCAAGCGCACCGTTCAGGAGCGGATGAGCATGATGGAGCCGGAAAACCTGACTCCGAGATCGGTGATCAACTCCAAGACGATCTCGTCGTCGGTGGAGTTTTTCTTCGGTAGAGGAGAACTCTCGCAGGTGGTGGACCAAACCAATCCGCTATCGCAGTTGACTCACGAGAGGCGCCTGAGCGCGCTCGGGCCTGGTGGATTGAACAGGAAGCGAGCCGGCTTCGAGGTGCGAGATGTACACATCTCTCACTACGGCCGGATCTGTCCCATCGAGACTCCCGAGGGAACCAACATCGGCCTGATTTCCAGTCTCGCTGTGTTTGCGACCATCGACGAGTATGGATTCCTCATCACGCCTTACTTCCAGGTCAAAGATGGCAAGGCGAAGATCGACTCATCCTCGGTCAAGTTCTTGCGCGCGGATGAAGAGGAAAACCAGTACCTGACTCCGGCAGATACTCCGGTAGATGAATCTGGCGCCTTGCTCGGAGACCTGGTGCTGGCCCGCCTCAACGGTGAGTTCATCATGGTCGAACCGTCCAAGATCCAGCTGATGGACGTCTCGTCCAAGCAGCTGATTGGAGTCTCGGCTGCGTTGATCCCCTTCCTCGAGCACGACGACGCAAACCGTGCCCTGATGGGATCGAACATGATGCGTCAGGCGGTCCCCCTGCTTCGAACCGACCCACCTCTGGTGGGAACCGGCATGGAAGAGCATGTTTCTCGGTACTCCGGCATGGTCCTCCGTGCTCCAAACTCGGGCACCGTGACCTCGGTGGACGCGACTCACATCGAAGTGGATGGCGAGCGCTACCAGCTGAAAAAATATCGCGGTCTCAATGAGAGAACCTGTCAGAATCAGCGTCCCTGCAAGGTGCTGGGTGACGTGGTCGAAGAAGGCGAAGTGATCGCCGATGGAGCGGCAACCCAGAATGGGATCCTGTCGCTGGGTCGGAATATCCTGGTGGCCTTTATGTCATGGGATGGCTACAACTTCGAGGATGCCATCATCGTCAGTGAGCAACTGGTGCGTGAAGACATCTACACGTCGATTCACATCGATGAGTTCGAAATCGAAGTCCGTGAGACCAAATTGGGTCGCGAGGAATTCACCCGTGATATTCCTAATGTCTCGGAACGAGTGCTGGCGAAGCTCGATGAGGAAGGAATAGTCAAGACCGGTACCAGAGTCTCTCATGGAGATATCCTGGTCGGTAAAGTCGTTCCGAAATCGAAGAGTGAACTGTCACCCGAGGAGAAACTTCTTCATGCGATCTTCGGTCGAGCGGGAGAGGACGTGAAGAACGAATCCTTGACCGTGACTTCCGGAGTCGAAGGAGTGGTCATCGATTCGAAGAAGTTCTCCAGGAGAAGTGATCTGGATACGGATGAACGTCGCAAGATCAAGGCCGAGGTGGAAGAGAAGGAAGCCTGGGCCTACGAGGAGATCGTTCTCGAGATCGACACCTTGCTCAATGAGCTGAAGACGGTCCTCGGATCGTCACCCCGGAATCCCAACACGGGTCGGGTGTTCAAGGTGGATGAACTCTATGCCGCTCGCAGTGTCCACTCCATCAAGATTGCATTGAACCCCGATCTGCTCCTTGGATCGTCGGAGAAGAAGAACCGTCAGATCAAGTCTGCGCTGCTCAAGCACCTCAGCCGTATGGAAGAGGTCGAAGACATCCGAAACCGTGATGTCAATCGACTCACCCGGGGTGACGAACTCGCACCCGGAGTGATCGAGATGGTCAAGGTATACGTCGCGACCAAGAGGAATCTGTCGGTCGGAGACAAGATGGCGGGACGTCACGGAAACAAGGGCGTGATTTCGCGCATCTTGCCGAGACAGGATCTACCGTTCCTCGAGGACGGGACTTCTGTAGAGGTGATTCTCAATCCGCTCGGAGTGCCGTCGCGAATGAACCTCGGTCAGATTCTGGAAACCCAGCTTGGCTGGGCCGCTGAAAAGCTTGGCTATCGTGCAGTGACACCAGTCTTCGACGGAGCCAAGGAAGACGAGATTCGTGACGAGATGAAAAAGGCTGGAATTCCCCTCGATGGTAAATCCGTTCTCTATGACGGACGTACCGGCGAGAGATTCGAGCAGAAGGTCACCGTCGGAAGAATGTACCTGTTGAAGTTGCATCACCTTGTCGATGACAAGATTCACGCGCGGGCCACCGGGCCATACTCCCTCATCACCCAGCAGCCGCTCGGGGGTAAGGCGAGGTTTGGCGGACAGCGCTTTGGAGAGATGGAAGTTTGGGCTCTTGAAGCCTATGGGGCCGCACACATCTTGCAGGAGTTGCTCACTGCGAAATCTGACGATGTGGATGGGCGAGCCAAGATCTATGAGTCGATGGTCAAGGGTGAGAACAGTTTGCAGGCCGGAACTCCGGTCTCATTCGACGTTTTGACCAACGAGATCAAGGGCCTGGGGTTGAACCTCGAACTGGAAAAGAAGCAATAACATGGTCGAACCTGTTTATGACAAGGTGAACGACGTTGGCGCGGTCAACATTCACCTTGCTTCACCCACCGATATCCTCTCCTGGTCACAGGGTGAGGTCCGGAAACCTGAAACCATCAATTACAGGACCTACCGTCCTGAGAAAGATGGACTCTTCTGCGAACGCATCTTCGGTCCCGAGAGAGACTGGGAATGTGCGTGTGGAAAATACAAGGGCATCAAACACAAGGGAATCATCTGTGACCGCTGTGGCGTCAAGGTGGCTCACTCGCGTGTGCGTCGCGAGCGGATGGGGCACGTCAACCTCGCCGCACCTGTGGTTCATATCTGGTTCTTCAAGGCGATGCCTTCGAGACTGGGTAACCTTCTTGACATGAAGACCACTCATCTCGAACGAGTGATCTATTATCAGGACTATGTGGTGATCGACCCGGGTGATACTCCGCTCAAGGAGAAGGGTCTCCTCAGCGAAGAGGAGTACCGCTTCGCCAGGGAGAAGTACGGGGATTCATTCGAGGCGGACATGGGCGCTGAAGCGATTCGCACCATGATCAACCGCCTCGAGTTGAACTCGCTCTTCGAGGAACTGAAGGACGAGTACGAAAATACCCGTTCCAAGCAGAAGCGAGTGGCACTGATCCGTCGCCTGAAGATCGTCAGGACCGTTCTCAACTCTGGCAACAAGCCGGAGTGGATGATCCTGGAAGCGGTTCCGGTGATTCCGCCCGACCTTCGCCCGCTAGTTCTGCTGGAGAGTGGAAATTTTGCGACCAGCGATCTGAATGACCTCTACCGTCGTTTGATCAACCGCAACAACCGCTTGAAGAAGTTGCTCGATCTGAACGCCCCCGAGGTGATCATTCGTAACGAGAAAAGGATGCTTCAACACTCGGTGGATGCTCTGTTCGACAACAACAGGTGTCGCCGACCAGTGTTGGGATCGAACAATCGACCGCTCAAATCCCTGACCGACATGATCAAGGGAAAGCAGGGTCGATTCCGCGAGAACCTGCTCGGCAAACGAGTCGATTACTCGGCGCGATCAGTGATCGCGGTCGGTCCAGAGTTGAAACTTCATCAGTGTGGACTACCCAAGAAGATCGCTCTCGAGTTGTTCCAGCCCTTCATCATCCGTCGTCTGAAGGAGTTGGGATACGCAGACACCATCAAGAGCGCAAAGAAGATGCTTGAGCGCAAGGACGATGAGGTCTGGGACATCCTTGAAGAGGTGACTCAGGGGCATCCGGTGCTGCTGAACCGTGCGCCGACCCTGCACAGGATGGGAATCCAGGCGTTCGAGCCGGTTCTCATCGAAGGAAACGCGATCCTGGTTCACCCTCTCGTTTGTGAAGGATTCAATGCGGACTTTGATGGAGACCAGATGGCGGTTCACCTGCCACTTTCCATCGAGGCTCAACTGGAAGCGCAGAACCTGATGTTGTCGACCAACAACATCTTCTCTCCTGCGCACGGCAACCCGATCATCGCTCCTTCACAGGATATCGTGATGGGGTGTTACTACCTGACCATCGCCAAGGAAGAGATGCCGGGTCACGAGATCCGCTTTTCCAGCACCGCAGAAGTTCATACCGCTCTGGGTGCCAACAAGGTTCATGGTCACGCTGCCATCAAGGTGAGGCTGCCAGAAGGAAAAGTGGTCTTCAGCCCGCATGGCAAGGTACAGCAGCCGGATGAGAATGGATTCCATACCACTGCGCCTGGCCGGATCATCTTCAATGATCTTCTCGGGCACCCTGACATGCCCTTCTACAACTTCGCTCTGGCGAAGAAGGATCTGAAGGCGGTCATCGCAGATTGCTTCCGGATTCTTGGAAGAAGAGCTACGTTGCGATTCCTCGATGAGATGAAGGACCTCGGATTCAAGGCAGCGACTCGTTCTGGACTGTCCTTCAGTTCTGACGACCTACGGATGCCTGAAGGAAAGTTCGCCCAGATCGAAGCCACCCAGGCCCAGGTCGAGGCGATCCAGAAACGTTACCAAGATGGAGTGATCACCAACGACGAACGTCGTAGTCAGATCATTGACCGCTGGACAAACACCACCAACGCGGTGGGTGACATGTTGATGAAGAAACTCGAGGAGGACACCACTCCGGGAGATTCATACGTCAATCCGATCCACGTGATGGTCGATTCGGGTGCTCGAGGGTCGGTGACTCAGATTCGACAACTCGCAGGAATGCGAGGCCTGATGGCCAAGCCTTCTGGTGAGATCATCGAGACTCCCATCAAGGCGTCGTTCCGCGAAGGTCTGCGTGTTCTCGAGTACTTCTCCTCGACTCACGGTGCTCGTAAAGGACTGGCAGATACTGCGCTGAAGACTGCTGACTCGGGTTACCTGACCAGGAAACTTGCGGATGTGGCCCAAAACGTGGTGATCACCAGCGCGGATTGCGGTACCAGAAATGGACTCGCCAAAAAGGCGATGAAGCGTGGAGACAAGGAAGCGATTCCACTGGCAGCAAGAATTCGTGGACGAACCTCCGTTGCGGAAATCAAGGATCCGATTACTGGTGAAGTTGTGATCGGAGTCAATGGCCTGATTACCTTCGAAATCGCCAATCGGATTCAAGAGCTGGGTCACGAGAAGATTTCGGTACGGAGCCCGTTGACCTGTGACGCTACCCTCGGATCCTGTGCTCACTGTTACGGCATGGACATGTCGACCGGAAAACAGGTCGAGCAGGGCATTGCGGTCGGAATTATCTCAGCGCAATCGATCGGGGAGCCTGGAACGCAGTTAACGATGCGGACCTTCCACATCGGTGGAGTGGCATCCAAGTCGGTGCAAGAAGCGACCATCAAGGCCTCTCGTGCGGGTATCGTCGAGTTGCGACAGACGACTCATGTCACGAGCAAGAGTGGTGATGAGGTGGTGCTCAGTCGCCGAGCAACGTTGGCCCTCGTCAACAAAGATGGCAAGTTGCTGGACTCTCACGAACTTCAACTCGGTGCTATTCTCCATGTCAGTGATGGGGATAAGGTGCTGAAGGGCAAAGTCCTTTACGACTGGGATCCCCACTCTCAGTCGATCCTCGCAGACGTGTCCGGAATTGTCGATTACGAAGACATCGTGGAAGGGGCAACCCTCAAGGTCGAGAAGGACCCGGTGTCCAACCTGGATCGTCGGGTGATTCTCGAGCACAAGGGAGAGTTGCATCCGCAGATTGTCATCCGGAACCAGTCCGATGGGCAGATCCTGGCGGCGTACCCGGTGCCGGAACGCGCGTTCATCCAGGTCGGAGATGGAGATTCTGTCCAGCCTGGAGACTTGCTGGCGAAATCCCCCCGAGAGATCACCGGTACCCAGGACATCACTGGAGGTCTACCCCGAGTGACGGAAATCTTCGAGGTTCGAAAGCCGAAGAATCCGGCGGTGATTGCGGAAGTGGACGGCAGCATCGAGATGGGTGAGAAGAAGCGCGGTAAGGCGATCATCAACGTGGTCACCCCCGAAGGCGAAATTTACGAACATGTGATTCCACCTGGAAAACACTTCCGCGTCACCAAGGGTGACGAGGTGGTGCATGGTCAACCGCTTACAGACGGAGACAAGGTTCCCAAGGACATCCTTCGAATCGAGGGTGCTGCAGAGGTGCAGCGCTACCTGATCGAAGAGGTGCAGGGGGTATACCTGTCGCAGAACGTAACCATCAATGACAAGCACATCGAAACCATCGTCGCTCAGATGATGAGGAATGTGAATGTTGTTGAACCGGGAGACAGTGACTTGCTGCCCGATACGCTTGTCGACCGCCATAGATTCAAAAAGATCTGCTCTGACCTGGTGGAGGAGGGCAAGATGCCTCCAACCGCAGAGCCGATGCTTCAGGGAATTACCAAAGCTGCTGTGAACTCTGACAGTTTCATCTCTGCTGCGAGTTTTCAGGAAACCACCAAGGTGTTGACCGAAGCGGCACTCAGCGGCAAGAAGGACAACCTGGTCGGGCTCAAGGAAAATGTGATCATGGGAAAAATGATCCCCGCAGGAACCGGATACCGTTTGTACTTTGACAAGGGAGTTCGCAAGCTGGCGGAGCCTCCTACGGTGGTGAAGGACAAGAGAGAGCCAGTGCTGATCGGTGATGCCACACCGAAACCGAAGGTTTCGAGCGACCCATTGAGAGATTTCTTGATGGGAGAAGATGCCGGACCGGTCGCTTCGACCGATCCGCTCGCGGCGCTGTTGGGCGGCGAAGCGGTCGTAGAGACCCCGGAAGCCCCTGCCGCCGAGGAGGGTGATTCCGGAGTCGACCTGGCAGTGACTGAATCGGCAGTACCAGTCGTAGAGGAGCCTGTTGAGGCCTCTGGTGCGGATCTTGAACCGGCCGAGGAGATCGCGACCGAGCCTCAGGCATTGCCTGAAGTCGTTGAGGAAGCCACGGGAAGCGAGGGAATTTCGCAGATCCCTGGCGAAGAAGAGTCAAAATCGGGAGATGAACAAGTCCAGTAAGGGTACCATGCGAGGCCGCGCTCGAGATTGTTTTCGAGCGGGTCCGCATCCAGGTGAAATCGAGTAGGCATGCCGACGATTAATCAGTTGGTCCGCAAGGGCCGCAAGAAGCAGAAGAACAAGAGTAAATCCCCGGTGTTGGACTCATGTCCGCAGCGTCGAGGTGTTTGCTTGCAGGTGAAAACCCAGACCCCGAAGAAGCCGAACTCGGCGCTGAGGAAGGTTGCCCGCGTGCGCCTTTCCAACGGCAAGGAGATCACCGCCTACATCGGGGGCGAAGGCCATAATTTGCAGGAGCACTCGATTGTTTTGGTGAGAGGTGGGCGAGTCCGGGATCTACCTGGAGTTCGGTATCACATCGTTCGAGGAACACTCGATTGTTCAGGTGTCGATGATCGTAAGCAAGGCCGTTCCAAGTACGGCAAGAAAAAGAAGTAAAGCAGGAGCCTCCATTGGCAAAGAAAAAAAACAAGGTAGCGAAGCAGAAGTTCCGCTCAACTCAGCGGTTCCAGAAGCCGGATCCTCGTTTCAATAGCATGGTGGTGACGAAGTTCATCAATCGGATGATGTGGGATGGCAAGAAAGCTGTGGCCTGCACCATCTTTTACGAAGCGATGGATCTCCTCGCCAAGAAGATCACCGACAGCGATCCGCTGGATACATTCCTTGCAGCGTTGCAAAACGTGATGCCGCAGGTTGAAGTGCGATCCCGTCGAGTCGGTGGTGCGACCTATCAGGTGCCTATCGAGGTGAGCCGTCGTCGTGCCCAGGCACTGGCGATCCGCACCATCATCGATACCTGTCGGGGTCGTGGGGGTAAGCCGATGGCCGAGCGCATCGCCGATGAACTGGCCCAGGCGTATCGTCGTGAGGGGGCCTCGGTCACCTGGCGCGAAAATACCCACAAGATGGCTGAGGCCAACAAACTGTTTGCGCATTACGCCTGGTAAGGTGCCCCTGAAGCGTTTTCGCTCACTTTTGCGGCACTCGACTCGAACACCAAGTACCGGGTCAAATCACCCTCTCGCCTTCTTCAGGGCGAGGGGGTGTTTTTCATCCGGGTCGCGGCGGGGCGCTTCGCTTGAGAGAAGTGCCTGATTACCGCAGAATCTCACCCGAGACTGGCCCTACAGCCTGGCAGACCAGCAGAATCGAGACGATGAAGAAACCCATCCGAAACATCGGGATCATTGCTCATATCGATGCGGGGAAGACCACCGTATCGGAGCGCTTCCTTTATTACTCCGGCAAGGAGTACAGGATGGGAGAGGTTCACGACGGCAGTGCTCACATGGACTGGCTGGTCGAAGAGCAGGAGCGAGGGATCACCATCACCAGTGCTGCGACTTCCTTCGAATGGGGTCCATGCGTGATGAACCTCATCGATACCCCGGGCCATGTGGACTTCACCGCAGAGGTGGAGCGATCCCTTCGGGTTCTGGATGGCGCGATCGGGGTGTTTTGCGGAGTTGCGGGTGTGCAGGCTCAGTCCGAAACGGTCTGGCGTCAGGCGAATCACTACAAGGTTCCCCGAATCGCATTCATCAACAAACTGGATCGTGTGGGCGCGGATTTCTATCGCGTCCTGGATCATGTTTCCGAGGGACTCTCCTGTCAGTTGCTTGCTCTCAATATTCCGGTAGGAACTGAATCGGATTTCAGGGCAGTGATCGATCTGATCACGATGCGGCAGTTCTCCTTTGATGAGGAGAGTCTCGGCGCTGACGTGATCGAATCGGACATCGAGCCTGAGATGGTGGAGACTGCAGAGCTGTACCGCTCTGAACTGCTGGAGATGGTCTCTGATCATGATGAAGGTGTGATGGAAAAGGTCATCGAGGGTGAACCGGTGCCCGATGAATTACTTCGTGCTGCGATTCGTTCCGGCACCATCGCTCGGCGATGGGTTCCAGTGCTGGCCGGGAGCGCTCTCGGGAACAAGGGTATTCAGCCACTCCTCGATGCGGTGGTGCATTACCTTCCTGCGCCCGAGGACATGGGCACGATCCCGGCGCGGAAACCATCCAATGGCGATCCGATCTCGGTGACCTGCTCCGAGGATGAGCCTTTCAGTGCCTTGCTCTTCAAGGTGCAGATCGATCCTCACGGCGAGTTGATTTACATGCGGGTCTACTCGGGATCTCTCGAGAAGGGCAAGACTGCGATGAATCCTCGCACCGGCAAGCGCGAGAGAATCAATTCGATGCACCGGATGCATGCCAACTCACGAGAAAATCTGGATCGAACCGTGGCGGGCGACATCGTCGCCGTGACGGGGCCCAGGTTCAGCGGCACGGGGGATACCCTTTGCGATGCCAAGCAGCAGGTGCTGCTGGAGGAGCCCATTTTCCCCGAGACTGTCATCTCGATGGCGGTGGAGCCACGCTCCAGCAAAGATCGCGACAAGTTGCAGGAAGTGCTGAGCAGGATCGAACGAGAGGATCCGACCTTCCGCATGGAGGTAAACAAGGATACCGGGCAATTCGTGATGTCCGGGATGGGAGAGTTACACCTC
>CAVOEM010000054.1:0-14788 GCA_963694575.1 Planctomycetes bacterium UBA1146
TCGCTGATCGCGCCAACGCTCGCCTCGAGAGTTACACCCGAGAGGGTCGTTACATCGGTGGCATCCAGTTCGAGGCGGGCACGATGCCCTGCGATGTCGATTACGCCGGAAACCTGGCGGTGGTCGGTTGCCTCAAGGGCGCCGGCGGCAGCACCCCGGCACCGATCCACCTGCTACAAGACGGCAACATCGCCGCCACCCTGAACCTCCAGAAAGACCTCGGTCTCGAAGGCTGGACACACGTCCACAACGCCGCCATCCGCGTCCTCGACAAACCGGGCCACCTCGGCATCCCAAGGGTGATGATCATAGCCAGCGGCTGGAACCCCGGCCGAATCGCCATCCTGGAGCAGGTGATGCCGTAAGGGGATTCATGCGGCGATGTTGGGGGCACCGGCAGTCGCTTGCTGTGCCAGCTTCTCCCTCAGTGACTCGCAGCTGAGGTACTGGATGAGGGGCTGGTTGTCGTCGCTGTCGTTCATGCCGCAGCAGGGGATTCCGCCGCTGTAGGCGCCCGGAAAGCGTGGCAGTGCGATTCCCTTTACTCCGGTGAGGTGGAAGACGGGGATATCCATCTGTTCCAGTTGCTGAAGAGTTCTTCTGCGCGGGGCGGGGTAGGTCTCGTTGAGGATGACGATCCCCTCCCACAACTGCTCCATGCGCTCCTCGAGGGCACCTTTTCTGGCGACATCGATGAGGATCACTCGCGAGCCTCGTAGATTTTCCGGCATCGGGTCATCGCAATCGACGCTGTAGACCGTTCGCCCATCCGCCTGGAGGAGACGCTGCAGCGGCGAGCCGACACTACCCCGTCCTCCCAGCAAGATCACCGCGGTTTCGGCACCGAGGGAGAGTTCTTCCCGCAGTTGTTGCTCGGCACGGAAAACGACCTGACTCACCCGCTGTGATTTCCGCTTCACCTCCAGCGCATCCAGCACACCTTTTCGATGCATGGCGCTGGGCAGGATCCCGGAGTACTTGATCTTCGAGATACCGAGCCAGCGACCGATGCGATCGGTGTTGCTCTTCAACTCGGCGAGGAAACCGGGCTGCTGAAAATCCGATTCGGTTCCGCTGATCCCGAAGATCAGCCCGGGAGTACCTCCCTGGAAGTACACACCGCAGATCACAGGGGTTTTCTTCAGGTGAGGCTGTAGGAACTTGAAGCCGTAGTGGTCGACAAATCTCCGCCCCGCCGGGTAGACGACGAAGAAGGTGCGAACCGGTCTCAAGAGCATCCGATTGACCAGTCCGAGCAGTACCAGCGCCAGCGGGTTGCTCAGGAACACGATGGAGAGCAGGACCAGTGTTTTCCGGCTGAAGTTCTTCAAAGTGCGTCCCTTTTCTGCAGGTGGCCGAGAACTCCCAGAATCGGTGCGGGGCGCTCGTTGGATGGGGGAGGTCCGGCGGTTTCCCATCGGTTTATCCGGATCGAGGGGACAGTCGGACAGGGGTTGCCGGTCCCCGTAGAGCGGACTCTTGCACAGAGGAGAAACTACAGGCTGCTCCTGGCCTTCTTGATGGCCCAGAACATGACGAGGATGGCGAACAGGATGACGGGTAGGTAGCTGAAAATATTCAGAACCAGCTGGGTCTCATCCGAGATGCCCGGTACCAGTACCGATTTATCCGGATCGCTCGGCTTGTAGTAGACGGTGACCGTCGAACTTACTGGGTACTCCTCCGTCACCAGTTTTGCCTCGGCACGGGTCTCGTAGGTGGTCATCGTCTGGACCGTGTGGTTTTCCAGTTCCAGGGCGCCGACGCTGTAGCGATAGAGCACCCAGGGAATATAGCTGGTTGTACTCGATGTGGTTCTGCTACTGCCAGTGCCACTGGACGAAGTGGATGTGTGGGAAGTGACCTTCGTTTCCACGACCTGTCCTGAAGTTGTCGGCCAGTTCACTGCATCCCTGCCATTGCTGGCTTCCTCGAAGACGAAAGCGAGTATCGCGTACCAGATGATGAGGAACAGGACCATGAAGATACCGAAGCAGCCGACGAAGAACTTTCGAGCCTTCCTGACGGTCAGGAAAACTTCCTCCTGGGGAATCTGGTCTCCCGAATTCCGCGAATCGAAATCTCGCTCAAAATTGCTGTTGATTCCATCGGCCTCTCCGGAGGAGGGAGTACAGGTCAATCAAGGACAGATGGGATTGAGGCAATCGGGAGAGACCGGATCCAGCGGGTCAGTTCCGCAGTTCGGCCACGGCGGAGCCGGCGGTCCGCCACCGCTGAACAGGGTCGAGAGCATCATCACAGCATCGGCAACATCGGAACTCAGACCACTGTCGAAATCACAGGCATTCTGGCAGGGGGGTGGTGGACCCGATGCGAAGAGCCAGAAGAGATGGAAGATCACATCTGCGATGTTAAAAGTAGCGTCATTGTTGCAGTCGCCGCGGATAAAGCGTGGTTCGACCGGTGGCGGTGTTCCGCAGGTGAGTACATAGGTGGCATTGAGAATGCAACTGGTTGGGAAACAGATGCCGACGCATGAGACCTGAATTCCCGTCACAAGAGCTTCAGTGCCGCTCGGAGGAGGAGGTGTGTTGCCGAGGTCGATGACGTAGGTTTCTCCCGGGAAAGCATATGCGGAGAAGATGGTACACCCGGTGCCGAACGGGTCCGGCTCGAAGACGCCACATTCCTCGAAAATCGCCGGTGGCGGTTGAGAATGGACCGGGCAGCACAACAGTACCCAGCCGCCGATCAGCAGGGCGAGAGTGGCGGTTCGCCGAAGACGAATCCGGGACTTTGAGTTGTCCATGGCCAGTGATCCCTCCTGAGGCTCAGTTTTCGGCACATCGATGGGGCCAGAAGTTCCATTATACATGCTTGGAGGGCCAGGAAAATCGGCCAATGGCGGCCCAGATTCGCTTCATCCTCCGGGGAGAACTCCCATCATGGTGCGTGTCATCCAGTGATGGGTGTGTGCAGATTGCCAGAATCAAGGATCAGGGAGAGTGCAGATGAAGATCGGAGTCCCGCGGGAAGTTTGGCCTGGCGAATGCCGGGTGGCCGCCTCCCCAGCGAATGTCAAACGGCTGGGAAAACTGGGTTTTTCGGTGCTGGTCGAGAGTGGTGCTGGCACCGCAGCCAGTTTCGAAGACGAGAGTTACCGGCAGGCCGGAGCCGAGGTGATGGCAGGGACGGCTGCTCTCTGGGAGCAGTCCGATGTCGTCATCAAGGTGCGCGCCCCGATGAAGAATCCAGAAACAGGAATCGACGAGGTCGACCTTCTTCGTGAGGGTGGAACTCTGATCAGTTTCATCTGGCCAGGGCAAGAAGAAGAACTAGTAGAAAAACTTGCAGCTCGCAAGGCCACCGTGCTGGCGATGGATTGTGTACCGAGAATCAGTCGGGCACAGAAATTGGATGCACTCTCTTCGATGGCAAACATCGCCGGATACCGTGCGGTACTCGAAGCGGCGCATCATTTCGGCAGCTTTTTCACTGGCCAGATGACGGCTGCAGGAAAAGTTCCTCCCGCCAAGGTACTGGTGGTGGGAGCGGGAGTTGCGGGGCTTGCAGCGATCGGTGCTGCCAAAGGGCTGGGTGCTATCGTTCGTGCCTTCGATACGCGTCCTGCAGTCGAGGAGCAGGTGCAATCGATGGGAGCCGAGTTCCTGACCGTGAAGATCGAAGAGGACGGAACCGGATCCGGCGGTTATGCCAAGCAGATGAGCCAGGCCTTCATCGATGCAGAGCACGCCCTGTTCGAGGAACTGGCCCAGGATATCGACATCATCATCACCACTGCATTGATCCCGGGCAGACCTGCGCCCTTGTTGATCACCGAACAAGCGGTCAAGAACATGAAACCTGGCTCTGTGATCGTCGACCTGGCGGCGGAGCGTGGCGGCAACACTGCCGGTGCTGTCGCCGACGAAGTGGTCGAAAGCCATGGCGTCAAAATCATCGGATACACCGATCTGCCGAGTCGAATGGCCAAGGTCTCCAGTAATCTCTACGGCAACAACATCTGTCACCTGCTCGATGACATGGGTGGCGCAGAGAATTACAAGGTCGACGAAGCCGACGAAGTGGTGCGGGGAACACTGGTCCTCAACGGCGGTGAAATGAAGTGGCCGGCTCCGGTCAAGAAACTCGCTGAGGAAACCAAGGTCGCGGATTCCACTACACAGGAAGTCGCGGTGGATGTCGTCCCCGCCGAGAAGAAGGATCGCGGACCGTTTGCACTGCTGCTGATCGGTTTGGCGCTGATCGCAGTGGGCTGGTCCGGCGATACGGGATTTCTTCACCAGGTTACGGTGTTCGTGCTGTCATGTTTCATCGGATACCAGGTGATCTGGAATGTCAGCGCGTCACTGCATACTCCCCTGAT
Source organism: Planctomycetes bacterium UBA1146 (assembly GCA_963694575.1). Taxonomy (GTDB): domain Bacteria; phylum Planctomycetota; class UBA8108; order UBA1146; family UBA1146; genus QNYK01. The sequence continues at coordinate 4,349 of CAVOEM010000054.1, forward strand.
GAGCGTGACCAACGCCATCAGCGGAATCATCATCGTTGGCGGAATGCTCCAACTGGGAGGTCCGTTAGATTCTCCAGCAACGATCTTGGGAGTCATCGCAGTGTTTTTCGCTACCATCAACATCACCGGCGGATTCCTGGTCACTCAGCGCATGCTGAAGATGTTCCAGGGATAAGGGGGCCAACATGATTCCTTATGGAGCCATCATCAGTTCCTATCTCGTGGCTGCAGTTCTTTTCATCTTGAGTCTTGGCGGACTGTCCACCCAGAAGACTGCGCGGCGTGGAAACCTCTACGGCATCATCGGAATGGCGCTGGCTGTTGCTGCCACGACGATTCTGATTCTGGGCAAGGTGCTGTTCCCGGAAGGAGAGGCCGAGAAATTCAGCGGCATACTTCTGGATGATCCGACCACTGCCACTGTTTTCGCGGTTGCGATCGGAATCGGCGCGCTGATCGGGTCGATCCTGGCGGCCAGGGTCGCGATGACATCGATGCCGGAATTGGTCGCCATCTTGCACAGTTTTGTCGGTTTGGCCGCGGTACTGGTCGGTATTTCCACTTACTACCGTCCAGGAGTCGAAGTGCCAGAGGGTGGCGAGTTGGTCCACAACATTGAGATCTACCTCGCAGTCTTCATCGGAGCGATCACCTTCACCGGTTCGGTTTTGGCGTTCCTGAAACTGCGCGGCAGCGTATCGGGGAAACCGCTCACCCTTCCGGGGCGGCATCTGCTGAATCTGTTGATGGTAGGGGGCTGTGTTTACCTGGCGTTTCCGTTTGTCTCTGCAGAGGGACATTCAGCCGTAGAACCGCTGCTGTGGATGACGCTGATCGCCTGTTTCATCGGTTTTCACATGGTGGCAGCCATCGGCGGGGCAGATATGCCGGTCGTGGTTTCGATGCTCAACAGTTATTCCGGCTGGGCCGCGGCGGCTGCCGGGTTCATGCTGAAAAACGATCTACTCATCGTGACCGGTGCGTTGGTCGGCTCTTCCGGGGCGATCCTCAGCTACATCATGTGTCGAGCGATGAATCGATCCTTCATCAGCGTCATCCTCGGTGGGTTTGGTACCGACGGTGGTGGAGGTGGAGGGAGCACTCCCTCTCAAGATCAAGGCGAAGTGACCTCCTTCGATGTCGAGGAGACGGTTGAAGCGATGCGAGATGCCACCGACATCATCATCATTCCTGGCTACGGTATGGCGGTTGCGCAAGCACAGCATTCGCTGAGTCAGGTGGTCGATTTCCTGAAGGACAAAGGCAAGACGGTTCGATTCGGAATCCACCCGGTGGCTGGACGCTTGCCGGGGCACATGAATGTGCTGCTGGCTGAAGCGAATGTTGATTACAACCTCGTTCTGGAGATGGACGAGATCAACGACGATTTTCCCGCCACCGATCTGGTGCTGGTGATCGGCGCCAACGACATCGTCAATCCGGATGCACTGGAAGACCCAAACAGTCCCATCGCCGGCATGCCGGTACTGGAAGTGTGGAAATCGGAATTGGTTGTGGTGATGAAACGCAGTATGGGCACCGGCTATGCGGGAGTTCAGAATCCACTCTTCTTCAAGGACAACACTCGGATGTTGTTTGGAGATGCCAAGGTGGTGGTGGATCAACTACTGACCGGATTGAGAAGTCCGTAAGAGCCGACCGTTTCGCTGCGGAGCCGCAGGCACCGTGGCCAGAGTTCGATCCGATCTGCGCGGATTCCATGCTTCAAAATGCAACATGTCCGCAGAGTTGAATCGCCTTCGATGAGTCCCCGCAACGGTGGACAATTTCGATGCCATTCGGTGAATACGTGACTCCAGAGTGGCATATGTCGATGTTGGACCGGGGTATGAACGGTCTCGAATCGATCCCGTGGAACTGGCGACGCTCAATTTGCGTTCTTCCATCTGAAGACAAGAGTCACCCCATGCGTGGATTCAGTAACCGAGTGGCAGGATCCAGCAGCGTGGGGAGCCTCGTGAGGGGTGTTGAGGGAGAGGCAACAATGACAGTGAGGGAGATAGACCCGGTTCCTTTGCAGGGAAAGCGGGTATTACTTGCTTGGCATCCCGCAGAAGACGGTCCGGAACTGGAACAACTCCGCGATCAACTTGAAAGTGCGGGTGCCGCGGTCGAGACAGCGAGAAAAATAGGCGACATCAAACACCATCTCGATGTTGCCCGCACCACCGGCGATCCACCTGAAATCCTGATTTCTCATCTTCGTTTCCCGGAAATTCATGCTTCTGGATTGAACCGCTGGATGAAGGCGCGTGTTGGAGAAGATCACGGTGGCAAGGAGTTGCTGACGGTCGTGGTCGCCACCAGGATTCTCGGAGCCGATTTTGACCAGTTTTGTATCGATATCGATGCAGATCAGATGATTTTGATGTCTGACGTGGAGCAAGAGATCATCAGTCGCGTGAAATATGGCCTGCAGAAGCAGAGTGAGCCTCGACAGTCGCCTGTGTACTACGTGCATTCCAAACGGCAGGATCTTGTCAAGGACCTCGAGCATCGGATGCAACCGCATCAGCAGTTGGTTCCATTTATTGAGCGGGAGAGAGTCTACCCGAGGATCTGGAATGAAGGCGGGGGGATGCTGCTGATCGATGAGGATCTACTTGAGGAGTTGAACCAAGAAGAATCTGATCAGCAAGGCAATAAGCACCACCTGGATAATATCGCAACCAAGCTGGGAATGGGAATCGTGGTTCTGCTCGATGAAGATTTGAAGCAGAAGATGGAAGATCCGGAAACCAGAGCGATGCACTGGCTAAGGATGGGAGCCTCTGATTGCCTGGCCTTTGATACTTCGGCAGAGGAAATTGCGAGGCGCTGTAACTGTGCTCGAAGAAATCGCGCAAGAGATCGTCTTGAAATGGATCTGGAGTCGGAGATTTCGAGGATCGAGATCAACCTGAGAGGCAGGAAGACTGAAACAAAAGGGGTCAGTCGATTATCAGAAAATGATGACTTCTTCCATAGCCCATCGGCCGCCTTCCTTATTCACGATCGTTCGGGGCACATCAAACGAGCTAATTCCAAGGCCGCGATAATGTTCGGTTTCTCGATTCATGAGCTGGAACACATGAGAATCGGCAAATTGCATCCGGGTGGGTTAGAGATGACAGAGGAGAGAAAGATGAACTTCGAGGCGTTCCTCAAGGCGGGGAAGGTCAAGTTTGAGACCCGATTTATCAAGAAAAATCAAAGCAGCTTCATGGGAGTCGTCAATGCCAGATTTATCGTGGTCGAGGAACTGGCTGGTGACGAAGATTTGATTCTCACCGAGATTCACAGCCTCGATCAACACGACCTCATTTCGAAGACACTGCCCGATCTCATCACCACCAGTTCAGAAGAGTTGAACTCGCGGATCCAGGAAGCCATCCGAGAAGTGATCCGTGAACTTGGTGAAGGTACTCGACAGGAAGCGAATGATTACCTGGCAGGGATTTCAGTCTACAAGGAGCTTGAAGACGGGTTCGAGTGCGCCTTCCAGGAGGGGTTTCAAAACTTCGAATTGCAGATCAATGCGACGCCACGACGCAGGGATGTGGCGGATATTGTTCAGTGGTTCAAGTCGGGGAATTCGACACTCGATTCAACACGCCGCAATGGACCGCAGCTCACGCGATTGTTTCATGACTTCCAAGGGTTCGAGTTCTTCGCAATTCCATTGTGGTTCCGGCAGGAGTTCATCGGATTTTCAGTGGTGGCTTTAAAAACTGATCCGAGCCTGTCTGTGAATAATTACCATCGCAAGAGGACCAGCCGTATTCTCATGCCGATCGTGAACATCATTGCCGCTGCTCTTCATCGAAAAGACGAAGATGAGATCCGTAAGATCCTGGAAGATAGATCGACGCAACAAGACAAGAATGATGCTCTGGACAACATCACCGAAGGAATCTGTCACGATTACAACAACCTGTTGACCGCCATCTCTGCCCATGCATCGTTGCTCCTCCGGGGGAAAGGTCTGGATGGGCAGATGATAAAGTCTCTGGAGGGTATCCGTGGAGCTGCGGACAGGGGTTCTGGTCTGAGCAAGAAGATCAGGGATCGATCCAAGCCGTCCCAGATCAAGGCTACCTTCAACCTTCATGACAAGGTCAAAGAGGTGGTAAATCTGATGGGGGTGGTGATCGACCCGAAGATTACCATCCAGCAAGACCTTCAAGCCGGCAGAGATTCGATACTGGGAGATTCTGGCCTGGCGCATCAGGTTCTGATGAACCTGATCATCAATGCGTCACAAGCGATGGCGGAACTGGATCAGCCTGGAACCATTACCGTTCGGTCTCGAGTGAAGAAGAAGCGATCTCAATACAGCAGCGATATGATCGAAGTGAGTATTGAAGATGAAGGACCAGGAATCGAATCAAGGCTCAAGTTGAAGATCTTTGAACCTTACTTCACGACCAAGGATTCGAAGGTCGAGGGGGCGGGATTGGGGTTGTGGGTCGTTCACAATGCCATGAAAAAACATGGAGGATCGATCAGACTCGGGAATGACAGAGCGCACGGCGCGTGCTTCATCACGGAATGGCCACTGACGGATGAACTTGAGAAAGCAGATAACAAGAAAATGAAGCCATTGTTCAAGGGCACTGGTCGAATCTTGTTGGTCGATGACGATGAGGCGGTCATGGAAGCTTGCAGGATTCTTCTGAATACGATCGGTTTCGATGTGGTGACTGCTTGTGACGGCTTGAAGGCGTTGGAGATGTACGAGCAAAAGGGAGAAGCGATCGATCTTGTATTACTCGACCAGAGAATGCCCAAGATGGCCGGGGACGAGTGCCTCGAAAGATTGATTCAACTGGACCCCGAAATTCGGGTCGTGATGACCAGTGGGAACGATCTCAACTCGAAGCAGATCGTGGAGTCGGAGAATGTTGTCGGGATATTACCGAAACCCTACACCATCGAGGTCCTCTCCAAAGTTCTCGAAGAAGCGACTCTGGATCACACGGTTTGAGGGTCTCGATCGGTTGTGGTCGACCAATACTGCCATTCTGAGTCACTGGAGCGAGGATTGGCTCGGCTGGGTGCTTGCCCCCTCCTGTGGGCATCGTTAGCATCGCTGGTGGGTCATTTTTGTGTATTTATCTGCAGAAATGAGCCAGCAGTTGGAATCCGAGAATGGATTCCAGAGGGGCAATCCGAATTCCGTCTCCAGATGAATTGTCTGCCGGAATCGGGGGTTCTCCAATGAGGTGCCCGCCAGGCACTTGGGGACGCAGTCGGCGACGCCATGGAATTATCGGTGAAGCCGCAGGGATGATGCGTGATCCGGGAAGGGTCCAGTTAGATGATGAGACAAGCATTGAGCATCGATAATCTTCGACAGATTCCAGCGATAGCCTTGTGGGTGCTGATCGCAACCGCACCCGTGGCAGCGCAGACGGTGGGTGGTGTCGCCACTCCCGATGTAGCACAAGTGGCAGCATCGATGGATGCGGCTCGAGCGACACTTCTCGAACTCGAGTTCACTGAGTTTGCCGATGGCGAACTGGTGGTCGAAGTAGATCTTCCACGATTTGGGCCAGCAACATTGAGCCTGTTTCCGCACAGCCTGAGAAGCGATCGCTTCAAGGTGATGGTCGATGATGGAACTCAGCTGATCGAGGTTCCGGCTCCGCTGGTGCGGACTCGCAAAGGTGAAGTGCTGGAGATCCCCGGATCAAAAGTCAGGGCCAGTTATCAGTCGGGACGGTTGACCGCGCTGATCCTTGCAGATGATCAGGTGTGGTCGATCTCTTCCACGGTGGAGCTGGGATTCCCCGGAACCGGATCCTGGCATGGAATTGTCGATGGTCGCGATGAACTCGATCTGGTCAGGGAATGTGGCACTCCGGATGGGGCAGCTCCTCCGGGAAGCGGAACCGGTGGAACAACGCAGTCCTTCGGAACCACCTACTACCTGAGTGAGATCGGCATCGATTCCGATTTCGAGTACTTCCAGCTCAACAATTCAAATGTATCCACCACTGTGGGAGACATCGAAAATGTCATGAATGGCGTGGAGTCGGTGTATGAAGACACCAGCATCGTCATCAGTTACGAGATCACGGTGATCGTGGTTCGTACCACCAGTGCAGACCCCTACGGCACCATCTCTGCACCAGGAACACTGCTGAATATGTTTGGCAATGTCTGGAGTAGTTCACCGGAGGCTCAGATTCAGCGAGACGTTGCCCATCTGTTCACAGGTGTCAACATCGACGGAGGTACCATCGGTATCGCCAGTCTGTCGGTGATCTGCACCGGGAACGGCTACGGTCTCTCGCAGTCGCGCTTCACCAGCAATTACAACCGTCGAGTGGCACTCACTGCTCATGAACTGGGACACAACTGGTCAGCGCAGCACTGCGACAGCTCCAACCCCTGCCGGATCATGTGCTCTGGCTTGGGTGGTTGTTCCGGTGTCAATCCGCTCACCTTTACCACCGGGCCGATCGGGCAGATCGTCAATCACAGAAACTCCCGAGGCTGCCTCTCCAGTCAGGCACCAGCACTGTCGCTTCCGTTCCTCGATGAGTTCACCGGGAACTCGGTGAGTTCTTTGAACTGGACCTATAACGAGGGTGGACTCTCGACCACCAGTGGTAGTGGTGAACCGAGTTCTCCCTTCTCGCTCAACCTGGATCGATCAGGAACCGGCACATACCAGTACGACGAGTTACGAAGCAATGTCATCTTGCTGGGCGGAACCATTCCTACTCTGCAGTTCTACAGCAACCACTCCGGTGTCGAGAATGGCGAGGAGTTGGTGGTGGAATACCTCAACGTTGGGCTCGACTGGACTGAGCTTGACCGAATCGTTTCCGATGGTACCAATCCTTCTGGATTCACGGTTCACACCTATACTCTTCCGGCCAACGCCAGGCACAACGGTTTCCGGTTACGCTTCTACACCGATACCAACGAGACCAACGACGATTGGTATGTCGACAACGTCTCCATCACTGAGGGACCACCGCCACAGCAGGAACCGCCCAATATCGGTTCCATCAATCCTCCGAGCGGGCCGACAACCGGCGGGACCTACATCACCATCTCTGGCCAGTTCTTCAGCCAGGATGTGCTGATCCTCATCGGAGGATCGGTGGTAGATGACCTCTCCTTTATCAGCCCCACCGAACTGGTCGGGTTCACACCTGCGGGTTCGTCACCGGGGCCAATCTCGGTGATCGCTAGCCAACTCTCTGGAAGTGATCTGCTCGACCCTGGATTCCTCTACACCGAGGAGTTCATCATTCATGACAGTGGAGCGGGTGCTCCCGGTGGAGTGACAGATGTCACCGTCAGTGCAGATCACGACACCATCATCTCCGGTTACTCGCTGGCAATCGACTTCGATCCCGATGAGTTACTGATCTCTTCTGTAGGTGAAGCCGGATCTGTTGCTGTCGGCGCCGACTTCTTCCAGGCGACCATCAATAATGATACGCAGCCCGGTGGCGGCTGGTGGACTCTGGGAGTGGTGCTCGCCTTCAACGGATCGTCGACGATTCTACCCTCCAACCAGACCATCCTCTGCACCGCCAGTTACATCGTGCAACCGACGGTTCCGGCAGGTGCCACTCTTCAGGTGACTCCGATCAATGGTGTTGGAGTTCCTCCGACAGAGAATCTGCTCAGTACTCCCGGCGGCATTGCTGTGCCCCCGCTCCTCGAGGGGGGATTGATCACGGTCGGTGCGAGCTTCTTCCTGAGAGGCGATGGAAATGGCGATCTGACGTTGGACGTGGCGGATGCCGTGTTCATCCTGGCTTACCTGTTCAGTGGAGGTCCGGCAGATTGTCTCGATGCCATCGATGCAAACGATGATGGGGCCAACAACATCGCCGATGCGGTTTCAGCTCTCGATTTCCTGTTTGCTGGTGGCTCAGCGCCACCTCCGCCATTCCCGGCACCAGGATCTGATCCGACAGCCGATGCGCTGGACTGCAACAACTAGAAGCTATTTGCGGAGATCTGGTCGCGATCAGCGTTTCGGGTTCATGATGGACTCGATCGTCTCGACCAGGTCTCCGTTGTTCTTTTCCAGTTGATCACAGAGGGTCGCCAGGTTCGACCCGGCCTGCTGGATGATCGCCAGCAACTGCAAGATCACCCGTTGGCCCTCACCCGGATACTTCTTGATCCAGCTGCGCCAGGTCCGGTCCTGGTCGGTGGTCAAACCGAGCCGACCCAGCGACATCTCCAGCTGACCGATCGCCTCCGCCATGCCTGCTAGCGGTATCGCGAGGATCGCCGCATCGATGGCGATCGGAAACACTTCACCCTCGCCGCTTTGAGGTTGTAACTTCGACCACACCTCTGCCAGCATCTGGTCGACCAGATGGTCACCATCTTCACCAGTCTTCATTGGAGGTTCGGTTCCATCCTCGACACAACTGCGGTCGATCACGATCGATCGGATGCCGGCACGGGCCAGCTCGACCGGCCGATGGTCGATCGGATCGAGTACCCGTTCGACGATGCCGTGAAGTCCTCGAGCTCCTTCTCCGGATGCCATCGCCAGCGAAGCGATGGATTGCATCGCTTCCTCGTTGAAGTTCAGTTCGATGCCATGAGCCGCCCAGAACCTCTTCTTCTCGCCGATGATGCTGTTTTCCAGCTGATCGAGAATGTAGACCAAGTCTTCCTCGGTCAGCGAGTCGAGCAGTGAAATGTGACCGAATCTGGCAGCGAGTTCCTCTCCGAGACCGAGCGTCACCAGATCCCGGCGAGCGATCAGGTCGTTGATCGTGATCTGCTGTGTATCGCCATCTGCATCCGCATCCTCATCGCTCTGAAACCCGATCCGTTCATCATCTCCGATGCGATTGACAATCACTTCCAGCAGCTCGGGAAAGGAACCGCAACAGATGAAGAGCAACCCAGAGGTGTCGAGCGACTGCCCGGGTGCCTGGGGGTGTCGCATGACGATTCCATCCATCAACGCCAGGATGGCATCCTGAACCGCCATGCCAGGGTCGCCGGGACCCGGCATGGTGCGACGACATTGATCGAGTTGATCGATCAGCACGATGCCCTTCTGGGCCTGTGCGAAGTCACCACCGGCGCGCTGGATCAGGGCTCCGGTGATTCTCTGCAACGCTTCTCCGGAGATGGCTGACTGCACCAGTGACGAGGCATCTGCGTGGATCCATGGTACCCCGAGCCACTCGGCGGCTTTCTGCACCAGGAAGGTCTTGCCCACTCCTTCGGGTCCCAGTAGCAACAGGTGCTGAGGGCTGTTGCAAGAATCCGCTTCGAGGTGCTGGGAGATGAAGTGGTTGTAGATCGCCACCGCCAGGTAGCGCTTGGCATGATCCTGCCCCCGGACCTGCTGATCGAGGTGTGCGTGGATCTCCATTGGATCGGGGAATGTACTGCGGTCAGTGGTCATCTTCATCTTCATCTTCCTCTCTGGCATGCGATGCACCATCCTAGCGGAGGATGGCCCAGTTGTCAGTCCCTCCTACAGAACCCCCAGTTGCCACGATCCCCCCGTTGGGTGATCCTCACCGCTCACTGTCCATCTTGCTGGTCGGTTCTTCCGGTCGATGAATGGTCGAGTGGTCGCCATTCATGGAGAAGAATTGAGGTGATCTGTGTCCGAGCACGCTGACCAATTGCACTGGGATCCAGAAGAGATGCGCCGTCGCGGCCACCAGGCCATCGACTGGGTGGTCGACTATCTCGCCAGCATCGAAGAGCGCCCGGTGCAGTCGAGGGTGGAACCGGGCGATGTCGCCGCATCGCTGCCGCTGCATCCGCCGTCGACCGGTGAATCGTTCGACGATGTGATGGCCGATCTCGATCGAGTGGTACTGCCCGGCATCACCCACTGGCAACATCCTTCCTGGTTTGCCTTCTTCAACTCCAATACTTCCGGCCCATCGATGGTCGCCGACATCATCTCATCGGGTCTGGCGGTGCAGGGGATGCTATGGCAGACCAGCCCCGCCTGCACCGAGGTGGAAACCCGCATGATGGACTGGCTCGTCGAAATGCTCGGGCTGCCCGACAGTTTCCTGTCGACCGGCGACGGCGGCGGAGTGATCCAGGACACCGCTTCCAGTGCCACCCTCTGCGCGCTGGTGGCTGCCCGTGAACAGGTCAGCGATTTTGCCGTCACCCGCGATGGGGTGCAGGACAAGATGACGGTCTATGCATCATCGGAGGCGCACTCGTCGGTCGAGAAAGCGGTGCGCATCGCCGGTCTCGGCAGCGATCAGTTTCGCCATGTCGATCTCGATGAAAACCTCGGCATCGACCCCGACGCTCTCGATCGGGCCATCGAAACCGACAAGGCTGCCGGCTGCATCCCGACGATGGTGGTCGCCACCATCGGCACCACCGCCACCACTGCGGTCGATCCGGTCGCCGCCATCGCTCGGGTGTGCAAGAAGCACAACATCTGGCTCCATGTCGATG
>CAVOEM010000055.1:0-14670 GCA_963694575.1 Planctomycetes bacterium UBA1146
CTCTTCACGGCCGGCGAGTCCGACCGTTTCGAGCAAGGCGCGAGCCTTCGATTCAATCTCCGGCTTGCGCTGCTTCCAATCGCTTTTCGGTGTTCCGACGATGGCCGGGAGCATGACATTTTCGAGCACGTCGAGATCGGACAGCAGGTGAAAGAACTGAAACACGAAGCCGATGAACTGATTTCGAAGGTCGCAGCGCTGCGGCTCGCTCAGCCCCGGGGATCGCCATGTCTGACCACCGTTGCGATAGGTGATCTGTCCCGAGGACGGGGTGTCGAGCAGGCCGAGGCAGTGCAGCAAGGTGCTCTTCCCCACTCCGCTGAGGCCGATGATGGCCACCATCTCCGCCTCGTGAATGTCGAGATCGAGATGGCTTAGCACCTCGAGAGAGCGGTCCCCGGGAAGGGAGAACTCACGGCACAGATCTCGTGCAGTCAGGACCGGTAGAGCTGGCTGGAGATCATTCATGATGCAGCGCCTTGATCGGATCTCTTCTTCCGGCCCACAGCGCCGGGAACAGGCTGCCGAAGAAACCGAAGATGAGGGTGGGTGCACAGACCAGTACGATGTCTTGCCAGCGTAGGTGAGCAGGAATTTGTTCGAGGTAGTAGATGTCGGGTGGAAACAGCCTCAGTCCTGTGGCTCGGTAGATCGATTCATGGACCTCGTTGATATTCTCTGTCAGTAACCAGCCGCCGAACAGGCCGATGGCTGCTCCGGTGATGCAGAGAAACATCCCCTGCTTCAACACCAGTTGGACGACTCCGCTACGAGTGGCGCCGAGTGCGCGTAGAACTCCGAGATCGCGGTTCTTTTCGATCACCAGCAGCATCAGGATGAGAAAGATCATGGCGGCGGCGAAGGCCACGATCAGTAGCATCATCGCCGCGATGATGCGTTTTTCGATCTCGACCGCCTGGAGCAGATTTTCGCGCTGATTCTCCCAGCTCTTGACCTCCAGCGATCGCCACGGAATCGCATCTTCCTCGGTCGGGTCGAGATCCATTCTCCGGGAGATCTCCTGGTGGACCTGGTCCTTGATCTGGGGTGCCTGGGAGTAATCTGCCAATCGCAGTGAGATCCCCGAGATTCGCATGTCCTGTGCTTCTTCATCCCACAGGTCGAGGAGTTGCTGAAGTGCACGGATATCGGAGTAGGCCCAGCGCTGGTCCTGTTCGTAGACCCCGGACTGGAAAGCACCGACCACGATGAACTTACCGATCCTGGGTTCGTACGAGACTGGCGAGTAGGTGGAGAGTTGAACGATATCACCCAGGGCCAGTCGTCCGCTGCGAAGCGCTTCGATCCCGACCACCAACCCCTGGGGGGGGGCTTCCTCAGCGAATCCCAGGCCTGGATCGCCTCGCAAGTTCCATCGCAGCATCTGGCGGCGACGGTCGAGCGAGAATACATCCGCCACCCTCTGGGGATCTGGAGGTGGCCGATCTTCCGGGAGCATCCGGAACGGATCTGCCTGCAACTGTTCAATCTCATCGTCGCTGAGTAGGTAGAGATCGAAATCGGAGACCTCGGGTTCTGTCGATGGGTCGATGCCGCGCAGGATGCAGTAGTCGAGTACGGTGGACTTGTAGATGGCGAGGGTTTCGATGAAGGGGCTGGCAGCCTCGACTCCCTCCGTCTGGCGAGCGGCCTGCAGTAGCGGATCCTCTCCGACCAGCAAGCGCATGGCGCTCCCCTTCACCACCAGGTGCGAGAGGCTACCGCGGATGCGCTCCTTCATCTCGAGTTTGAAACCCTCCATCACCGCCATCACCGAGATCAACGAGAAGACCCCGAGAGCGACCGCCACCGTTGCGGCCCACGGCGCCCAGCGTCGCTTCAAGTAGCGTCTTGAGAGAAAGGTCTGGTATTGCAAAGGTCGACTCCAGGAACTCGGGAACCTCTTCGAACTACCCTCCGGAGCGGGGGTATGCAAGGAGTGATCCGACCACTATTGAAATACACAAAGCCTTCCAAATAAAGGAGTTGAATGGCATTTGGTGGATTACTTTCTCACTCCAGAATCGCTTCAGAGGAGACCGCGACCCGGGTAAGATATAGGTGGTTCGTAAGGGGAGTCCGGGGATTCGATGACATCGCATGTCGGGGGGCCCTCGGTAACGAAGACGGATCCAATCCTGGGGGTAGAGACCCTTCCTGGGGGTAGAGACCCTCCTGGCCCCTGTGGGGATTCCAAATGCCGCCGTCACATGGGTGGCCCTGAGCCAGGAAACGCATCCAGGCCAGACCTCGTCAAGGTTGCTGCCGGGAGCCAACTCATAGTATGAAATCCGAGGTGCACACTTGAAGATTCGTCAGATTCCAGTCGATGGATACGAAACAGTCGTCGTCGCCGAGGATTCCGCATCCGACTTGCATGCTCTCATCGCCATCCATGATACGACGCTGGGGCCTGCCCTCGGCGGACTCCGGATGTGGGATTATGCCAGCGAAGAAGAGGCACTCACCGATGTGTTGAGGCTCGCTCGCGGTATGACCTACAAGAGTGCTTGTGCCAATACCGGGCTCGGTGGAGGCAAGGCTGTCATCATTGGAGATCGAGAAACCGATCTCACCGAGGATCGCTTTCGGGCGATGGGTCGATTCATAGAGACCCTCGAGGGCCGATACATCACCGCAGAAGATGTTGGAATCGGCATCCGGGAACTGGAGTGGTTACGCGAGGAAACCAGCCATGTCACTGGACTTTCACGGTCTTCTGGTTCGAGCGGTAATCCATCTCCGTTCACGGCACGTGGCGTGATCCGGGGCCTGTTCGCCTGTGCAGAGGAGCGTTTCGGAACCAGCCATCTCGATCGACTTCGTTATTCGGTTCAGGGACTGGGTCAGGTCGGTGGCGATGTGGTTCGCTGCCTTTCGATGCTGGGTGCGACCGTGACTGTCTCGGACATCAACGAGGAACGTTGCGAAGAGCATGCCGCTCTTCCGGGTGTCGAAGTTGTGCCTCAGGATGAGATCTACTCGGTCGATTGCGATGTCTTCATGCCCTGTGCCCTGGGAGGTGTTCTCAATGACGAGACGATCCCGATGCTGAAGGCACAGGTCGTGGCAGGATGTGCCAATAACCAGCTCCTGAGGAGTGAACACGCTGCTGCCCTGTATTCACGAGGGATTCTCTACGCCCCCGATTTCATCATCAATGCGGGGGGAATCATCAACGTGTCGGTGGAAGTCAGGGACGAGGGTTACAACGAGCGTACTGCAGTCCGCAAGATTGAAAACATCTACGACGGATTGCGCGAGGTCTTCGAAACATCTCGCCGTGAGAACCTGACTCCCGCAGAGGCCGCAGATCGTGTTGCAGAGTTCCGTCTTGAACAGGCGAGAAACCGCAACGGACATCATGTCGCAGATGGGGCTCCGAACTCCTGATGGCTATTTCTGGGCCTGCTGGACAACGATTGCCATCGCGCAGTCGGATTCGGGCCAAGGCGGATTTCCAGCGAGTCTTTGCTCAGGGAAAGCGCCGAAGGACGGATCATCTACAGGCTGTGATCCATCCCACTGGGGCAGAGTGGTCCCGCATCGGACTCGCGGTCAGTCGTAAGGTCGGAAACGCTGTGGTCCGAAATAGACTCAAGCGACGCCTTCGGGAAATCTTCCGCATTCATCGAGACCAGGCTCCCGAGATGCGAGACATCATCTTCATTCCACGTCCCGGCTGTGCTGCCATCTCCTATCAGGATCTGGCGGAGGAGGCGCGGCAGTTGATCGAGATCTCGGTACAGGATCGAGTTCGTGGATGAGCGAACCGATGGGAGCGGATGCCCTTCGTCAGCGACCCAGCGATGGCATCGGTGTGCGCTTTCTTCTGGGCTGTATCCGGATCTACCAGCGCGGTATCTCGCCGTGGCTTCCGCCGATGTGCCGTTTCCAACCGAGTTGTAGTGAATTCGGTATCGAGGCACTGCAACGACACGGAGCCTGGCGGGGCATTTTCTTGACCACTGGCCGACTGCTGCGCTGCAATCCATTCAGCAGGGGCGGTCATGATCCGGTTCCGGGGTGCCCGCACGATGCGCAGCACACCGACTGAGGATGGTCGATGTTACATGGGGGTCATCTGCTGTTGCAGGATACTTTATAAAGTGTAAAGTGCATCTCTGGCAAGGATCCCCGGCGCCACAGGGGGCTTGTGGACGGGGAGTATCGACCTTGGTGGAGGCACTCGTGGGAAAGATCCCACCCAAACTTTTCAAGATCGGCGAGGTGATGGCGCACACCGGCATCTCGCGCCAAACGATTCACGACTACACTGTAGGGGGCTTCATCGATGAAGATGCCCGCACTCCTGCGGGGCACCGATTGTATGGTGGGTGGGTGTTCGAGCGACTGGAGCGGATCCGACAGCTGCAGCAAGAGGGGCATTCCCTCAAGACCATCAAGACGATGATTGATGAGGAAACGATCTGACCGGATTCGAGTCTTTCCACGCTCGACACCGAGGAGGCCAGATACCCGCTGTAGTGGATCTCATTCCGGGGAACTAGCGAAAGGATCATGAAGATGAACAACCAGCCCACCGCGTCACAGCGGCTACTCCAATCGCTCCAGGATCAGGCCGAGATCTACGAGCAGCTGCTGGAGCGATGCGACGACCCCACGATTCTCCCCGAAGAATTGGCTCAACTGGCCGAAGACTCGCAGCAGAAAGCCCATCAGATCGGCGAACAGGTCACCGATGTGGTCGCTTCCTGGTGTGAAATTTCCGCAGGACTGGAGCCAGCAATCCGTAAGGAGATCATCGCCGCTCGATCGAGGGTTCACGATTCCATCGATCAGATCCTCGACCGCCACCAATCCCTCATCGGGAAGTTCGAATCTGGCGGGGGCGGTCCGCTGCGTCAGGAGTCCGATCCCCTCCAGGAAGAGTCGATAGAGGTTTCCTGAGGACGGGGCTATCTTCCACGTCCTGTGATATGATCCGCTGGCGATACGGTCATATCATCTGGAGTAATCTGTGCCCGATTGCGGTTGTACCGCAGGGCCAGTAGAGGAGCGCTGAAATGGCAGATGAGGATTCTCTCTGGGACTCCATGGGCAAGGTGGGATTCAAGAGTTCAGGGACCAATGCGGCGGAAGGGGAAGATCTGTCGAAGATCCCCGATCGTGGTGATCTCCACCAGCATCCCTATGCTTCATTTCTGCATCGCCTGCAAAAGCCTGGGCGTTACACCGGTGGTGAACTCCACTCGGTCAAGAAGGAAGATGCACAGCTCTCCTTCTTGCTGGCCTTTCCGGATATCTACGAAATCGGAATGAGCCATCTGGGTTTCAAGATCCTCTACACCCATCTCAATTCCCTGGAGGGTGTCCGAGCTGAGCGAGTTTATGCGCCGTGGATCGACTGCGAGAAGGAACTGCTCGAACGAGAGATTCCCCTGGTCAGTATCGAATCCTGGCAGCCGATGTCTGATTTCGATGTGGTGGGCTTCTCATTGCAGTACGAGCTCACATTCACCAATGTGTTGACGATGCTGGACCTCGGAGGACTTCCGATCCGCTCCGAAGATCGCGATGACGATTGTCCTTTGGTGATGGCGGGAGGGCCCGTCGCATTTCAGCCGGAGCCGATGAGCCCCTTCATCGATGCGTTCCTGATCGGCGATGGTGAGGGCTATTTCCATGCGGTGGTCCATCGGTGGAGTCAACTGAAGAAAGAGGGCGTGCCCCGGCGCGAAAGACTCATCGAAATCAGTCAGCTAGATGGAGTCTATGTTCCATCTCTCTACAGTACCAAGATTGAGCCGATGACCGGTGTCACTGTGGTCGATGCGCCACTCGATGAGCGGGTCCCGACGCGCGTGAGCAGGGCGCATGTAGCGGACCTTGGAGAATATCCCTTTCCAAGTGCCTCACCGGTTCCGAATACCGAGGTGGTTTTCGATCGTGCCAGTATCGAGGTGGCCAGGGGCTGCACCGAGGGGTGTCGCTTCTGCCAGGCAGGAATGATCTATCGCCCGGTCAGGGAGCGATCTCCCGAGGAGATCGTCAAGACGGTCAGGGATTCGGTTCGCTGCGGTGGCTTCGATGAGGTGTCACTGACCAGTCTTTCCACCGCAGATTACAGCGCCATCGAACCGCTGGTGAAAAAGGTGATGCCCGAATTGCGGGAGAAGAACATCTCCCTCTCGGTGTCATCCCTGCGCGCTTATGGCCTGACCGATGCCATGCTCGATGAAATGGCCACCGTCAGAAATACGTCGCTGACCTTTGCCCCTGAAGCGGGAACTCAGCGCATGCGAGATGTGGTCAACAAAAACATCACCGAGGAAGACATCGCAAAGAGTGCACATCGGATCTTTTCTCGTGGCTGGCGGAAGATGAAACTGTATTTCATGATCGGCCTCCCTTCCGAGGAGGAGGAGGATGTTCATGGAATTGCAGACACCGGCAAGCGGATGCTTGACATCGCACGCGAGTACCTGCCCAAGGGAAGAGCGGGAGTAACCGTTTCGGTATCCAGCCATGTGCCCAAGCCTTTCACTCCATTCCAGTGGGCTGCGATGGACGACATTCCGGAGATTGAACGCAAGCACACCCTGTTGAGAAAGTTGACTCGTGAGCCGGGCATGATCTTGAGATGGCATGATCCGACCACCAGTCACATCGAAGGTTTTCTCAGTCGAGGAGATCGTGTCATCGCCGAGGCGGTGGAACTGGCATGGCGTAAGGGGTGTCGCTTTGATGGGTGGTCCGATCGACTCCGGTTCGACCTGTGGATGGAAGCGATCGAGGAACTAGAAATCGATCGCTACCGTTATTTGGGGACGATTCCGGTCGATGCACGTCTTCCCTGGGATCACATCGATTGTGGTGTCGAGCAAGATTTTCTCAAACGAGAGTACCGTCGCTCGCTGAAGGACCGTACCTCGCACCCGTGTGGCAAGCCGGGGAAGAGACTGACCCACTACAACAACGTCGAAGAGGCGAGTGAGGACAAGAGAAGACTGGTTTGCTACGACTGTGGAATCGCCTGTGACCTGGGTCAGATGAAATCTGAACGGATCGACTTCCTCGACCACCTCGATGCACACAAGGACGAGACCACGGTTTCTTCACAGCGTGATGCCGATCTGGAAACGGTCCGTGCAGCGTCAAAACTGCGTCACGAGTCGCGGGTGAATCCGAACCAGCCACCAGTGCGCAAGGAACTGGATCGCCCCAGTTACTCCTACAGGGTCCGATACGCAAAGGTTGGCTGTTCTCGCTTCATGGGCCATCTGGATCTGAACCGGATGCTGCCGAGAGCAGTGCGGAGAGCTGGATATTCCCCGACCTACTCGCAGGGCTTTCATCCGATTCCACAGATGTCGTTTGGACCACCTCTTCGGCTCGGCATGGCGGGGTTGTGTGAGGTGATGGATATACGCCTGCAGGAGCAGGTGGATCCGAAGGTGCTGGCCGATGCACTCGCCGAACAGTTCCCCCATGGATTCGAGATCCGTTCAGTGCATTCCATCGGAGCGGCGGCACCAAAACTATCCGCGGTCAGCAACTGGGCCGACTTCCTCATCCTCGTCTCGCAAAAGGCTGCATCCGCAGTGACTGCTGAACAACTGGTCGAGTTCTTGAATCAACACGAGATCAAGGTCGAGCGATTCAGCAAGAAGGGCAAGCGTAGAATTGTCGACATCCGTCCTGGAGTGGCCTCGCTGGAATGGATCGATGATGTTCCCGAGGATGCCAACGAATTACTCGAGGTGCGAGATGATGAACGATTGCTTCAGATGAGGATCTGCCTGCAGGGAGATCACCAGTTGAAGCCGGAAGAAGTGTTGACGATGATCTTCGAGGGAGTAGTACCGGAAGGTACCCAGGTGATCCGAAGGAGATTGCTGCCCGCTCCAACGGTAGAACTGGTTCCCGCCCGTTGACCGACTCGGTGCCGGACCTGTTTGATCGGGCTATTTTCCGTCTTCCCCGATGGCCTCTACCGGGCACTCTTCCTTGGCTTGCTCGCTCAACTCGACCTCTTCAGGAGTCGCGGGCTGTTTGAAGACATAGGAATAGCCCTCGTCCTCATTGGCCCGAAAGTTATCGGGAGCAGTGGTGCGACAGAGGTCGCAGTCGATGCACTCCTCGTCGACATACCATTTTCCAGGCACGTTGCTTTCAACTTTGTTTGCTGGGTCAGCCATCGAAGTTCTCCAAGAAATGTTCTGTTTTCTAATTCAAAGGGTACCTGCTGGGCCGCTCAAGGGAACCGGTACCGCCGTGAGGATAGGATTTCGGAGATTTCTCCGCAAGGGAACCGCTAGGTAGGTTTTGTGGCCATGGGCTGCAGTAGCGGATATTCTCCCCGTTGGCGGCGATTTGCCGTTACCTCCCGTTTCCCTCCGATCGGGGGGGAGGCTGAGAATTGGAGGGAAAGGAGCCCCTTTGAAGGTCGTCATCGCACATAGCCCGGATTCAGATGATGCGTTCATGCACTTTGCCATCGGTGAAGGCAAGGTCGATACCGGTGAGTATCAGTTCGACCACATGATGGCAGATATCGAAACCCTCAATCGCCATGCGGTCGAAGGCAGACACGAAGTGACCGCCATCTCGATTCATGCTTACGCCCATCTGTCGGATCAGTATGCATTGCTGAACCATGGAGCGAGCATGGGTGAGGGATACGGCCCGTTGCTGATCACCAAGGAGCCGCGTACCCGTGAAGACCTGACAGATCAGGTCATCGCTGTTCCTGGGGAGTGGACCAGTGCCGCTCTGGCACTCAAGCTGTGGATGCCGGAAGCGAAAACGGAAGTGGTTCCCTTCGATGAGATCATGCAACGAATCGACTCGGGAGAGTTCGAGGCTGGTGTGATCATTCACGAGGGCCAGGTGACCTACGAAGATGAGGGATATCATTCAGTAGTGGATTTCGGTGAATGGTGGGCTCGGACTCAGGATGGGCTTCCGCTTCCTCTCGGAGGGAATGCCATCCGCAGAGATCTGGGGGAGACACACATCCGGGAGATCTCAAAGATTTTGCGCGAGAGCATCGCATATGCTTTGGAGCATCGTGAAGAAGCACTCCAGTATGCCGAGCAATACAATCGAGGTCTTACGCGCGAGCAGACCGATCAATTCGTGGGCATGTACGTCAATCAGAGAACCCTGGACTACGGTGAGGATGGCCGCGAAGCGGTGTGCAGATTCCTCCGGATGGGTGCCGGCAGTGGAGCAGTACCGGAAGTGGCTGAACCCGAGTTCATCGTCTGATTCCTGGTCGCTTCTAGCACATCCCCCTCAGGGTGGAGGAGGACCTTCTGATGCCGATGGGTAAGGACCCCTCCGAGGAGTGGCGAGATGTCTCCGGCTGGGCAGGGACTTGCCATGCCCGCTCTAAGATCATCCACTATCAGGGAGTCGAGGAGAGCCGCACCCTTCTGCGGGAGGACGGCCCCTGCTTGCCCAGAGGGGGCGGGTGCTCCTACGGCGATGCTGCCATTCTTGATCAGGGGCGATTGCTGCAATTGAAGCCCCCCAGCGGTGACCAGATCCTGTCCGCCGCTTCAACGCCAACGGACCTGGAATCACCAAGCGTATCCGTTTCTGCTGCAGTGACCCTGCGCCAACTGCTCCCACTGCTCGCTCGCCAGGGGCTCACTCTGCCGGTGGTCCCGGGGGTCCTCGATGCCACGGTGGGGGGAATGCTAGCAGCCGATGTTCACGGCAAGAATCACCTGAGTAGGGGGTCGATCGGGGATGTCACCGTTGCTCTCCGATTACTGCTGCCCTCTGGTGAAGTGATCGATTGCGATCGTGATCGAGAGCCAGAGATCTTTCGTGGGACCATCGGTGGCATGGGTTTGACGGGAGTGATTTTCGAGGCGCGGTTGGCGGTGATTCCTCTGCTGGCAAACAGCGTTGAGGTACAGGTTCTGGCCACAAAAAATCTGCAGGAGTCCCTCGCTCAACTCGATCGGCTCGCCGCCAGCGAAGAGCATGTGGCTGCCTGGATCGACCCGACCGCCAGCGGCAACGCATTTGGTCGCGGGATCGTGGTTGGAGGAACGGTGGCGGCGGACGAGTCGCTCGCTCGACCGAACCGATCGAATTGGAATCTTCCCAGGGGACGCAATTTCCCCGCTGGATTCTCCTGGGCTCTGTCACCGATCGGAATCCGCTGTCACAACGCCGTGCGCCACGCCCGGGCAAGAATCGGTCGTCCGCAGAGAAGCTGGGAGCTGGAACGGCTGCTGTTCCCGCTCGAACGATGGCGCGACTGGAAGAAGATTTACCAGCCAGATGGATTTCACCAGCACCAGTCGCTCATTCCGGAAGACCACTGCTCTGGAACGATCCGCGAACTGCTCGAACTCTCGAACCGTGCACGGTGCCCCTCGACGCTGGTCGTGATCAAGAAGATGAGAAAAGGTGCGGGGGGGCTGTCATTTGGCGCAGAAGGAATGACCCTCTCGATGGACTTCAAAGCCACGGCTGGAGTGAAGGAGATCTTGCACCACTGCGATTCGCTGGTTGCAGATGTGGGCGGTCGCGTCTATCTCGCCAAGGATTCGACTCTCACACCGGAGTTGTTGCGAAGGATGTATCCGCAAGTGGATCAGTTTCTCAGTTTGAGAAATCGCATCGATCCCGATCGGAAGCTGAATTCAGATCTTTCCAGAAGACTGGAGATCTAGCTCTGGCCGATCAGCCTTGACTCTAGGGAGAGAGCAATGGAATGGTCAATTTGAAACAGGTGCCGTTTCCCTCTGAACTTTCGACGGACACATCCCCGGAATGATTCAGGCAGATGTTTTTGACGATGGCGAGGCCGAGGCCCGTACCACCGAGCTCACGGGACCGGGCCTTGTCGACTCGATAGAAGCGTTCGAAGATCCTGTCGAGATGGCCTGGTGAGATTCCGATTCCATTATCCTTGATGTAGAGGCAGGCGTGTTGCTGCTCGATGGTCGCATTGATTTCAATCTTACCGGTCGATTTCGTGTACTTGATGGCGTTGTCGATGAGATTGCCGATCGCTTGACGCAACTCCTCTTCTTCTCCAAAAATCATCAGTGCCCTTGGACCGAGATCGGACAGGATGGCCGGCTGATTACCCGGGGATCCCAGTTGGGAAAAGGTCGAGATCCGTTCCTGTGCCACCGATCGCAGGTCCAGCGGGCTGAAGCGATGTTTTCCTGATTTCTCGTCGAGCCTTGCGAGTGCCAGCAAGTCAGACACGAGCAACGACAACCTCATCGACTGATCAGAGATCCTGGAAATGAACTGGTGGAGAGTCTCCGGTGGCATCTCCTGGTCCTCCTGGATCGTCTCTGCCAGCCCGCGGATTGCCGTGATGGGGGTTTTCAACTCGTGAGAGACATTCGAGACGAAGTCTTTTCGGATCGATTCGAGTCGCTCTACCTCGGTGACGTCATGAAGTACCGCGAGCGCGCCCGTGGGTTGCTGATTGGAATCGAGCAAGGGGCTGGTGTAGGCGATGATCGTGTGGATCCCATCCGCCGATTCCACTTCAAGCTTTGTGCTGTCGGGACGCTGTTCTTTTAGCGTCTTCAGTAAGATCGAGCACATCTCCGTCGATTGAATCGCCGATTCAATTTTCTGTTCCCTGCTGGACCTCTGGTCAGTTCGGAGCAAGCGGGATGCCACAGAATTGAGCAAGATGATTCGCTCTTGCTTATCGATGGCCAGCAGGCCGTCTTTCATCCCTCCGATGATCACTCTCATTCGATTATGCTCGATGCGAAGGGTGTCGATCTGCATCTGGATCTCGTCGGCCAGGTTGTTGAGTGCCTGACCCAGGTGAGCTTCCTCTGGACTGCCCGTCAGGGGAGCCCTTTGCGAGAAATCTCCACTCGAGTAGGCATCTGCGACTTCGGTCAAGGCCTGGATCTGTTTCCCCGCTCCCCGCTGGTTACGCAGCAGGAGTCCGAGCGAGATGATGAACGGAGACGAGATCGCAAGAGAGATGCCCCATCGGTTCTCGAAGGCAGGATCATCATGGTAGTAAAGGGGTAGCAATGAACTGAGCAATGCGCTGATCAATACGCTGAGAAATGCCGGAATCCCGACCCACCGGATCCACCTGTGGGATCGGAATCGTGGCTTCGAACGGGGTGGGGCAGTCTTAGTACTTGAATCGATATCCGACACCACGAACCGTTTCAATCAAGTCAACGGCATGATCCAACTTCTTGCGGATCGACCGGACATGAACATCGATGTTTCGATCGAGCACTACCACTTCATCCCCGAGAACGCGACTCAGCAGGTGATCTCTGTCGAATACGCGACCAGGAAATGAAGCCAGGAAATGCAATAGTTTGAACTCGGTAGCGGTCAATTGGATCCGTTTGTCCCCGATCAATACGTCATGCTGTTGAGGGTCGATGATCATGCCGTGTCGTTCAATTCGCCCCGTGCCGGGTGCCTCGGTCTTGAACTGAAGTCTCCTCAGGACTGCTGCAACCCGAGCGACCAACTCCCTGGGGCTGAATGGTTTGCTGACATAATCATCTGCTCCCATCCCCAATCCGAGGACTACATCACTCTCCTCCGATTTGGCGGTGATCATGATGATGGGAATGCCGCTGGTTCGCTGGTCCTGTTTCAATTGCCGGCAGATCTCGATGCCATCCAGTCCGGGCAGCATCAAATCGAGCAGCACCAGATCTGGAGTTTGCTTCTGGATGGCGTGGAGGCCCGCCTCACCGTCACTGAAGGAGTCGACACTGTACCCCTCACGCGACAGGTTGTACTCGACGACATCCCGGATATCGGTTTCGTCTTCGATGATGAAAATATGTTCTTTGGTCACGGTGATCTCGTCATTCTTCCATTGGCGCCAAGGAACCAGAGGGCGGACTTCAGGTCGACTCCGGTGCTAGTCGAGGCCGAAGGGATGATTCAGAACTGGTACTCGACACCAAGTTCGATCACTTCAATCGAGAAGTCGAGATCGATGGGCCTTCCATCGGCAACTCTGGATAACTCGATGTTGTGTGATCGGACTCCAGCAAATAAATTCCAGTCAGGATCAGGATCCCAGCCGAGTCGAATCGAGCCATCGATGCACTTTGCATCGTAGTCGGTGATTTTCGACAGAGGGAGAAAGGTAAAGATCCCTTCAAGATCCCATGAAGGAGCAATCTTGATCGACGATTGGATGCCGAGGACCGGTGCCGGTGCCAGTTCATCGAACTCCGCAAATTTGGATGGGTTGAGCGTGGTCGATTTGAATTGGAGCCGAATCCCGGTCAGGTCGAGGCCAGCGAGTAGTCGAGCATCGAGAGTCCCTTCTTCTCCCCTGGCAGATGCGGAGAGGGGAAAGGCCATCAGCAAGCGTGCACTGCTCAGTTCGACCTCGGAGCCGTAGATGTCTGCCGGGAGATCTGCGCCGACGATGGCGCCGGAGAAGAAACCTGTAGATGCACTGGTTGCACCGATGCTGTCGACCAGGAAGCGCAAGGGGCCATGATCGAGCTGGATTCGCATACCTGCTGAGAGTGAAGATTCCGATAGATCCTGTTGCTCGAGGTGGACCTGACTGGCGGTTACGCCACTGCCGGTGGTCATTTTTCCTTCTGGAGCAGTTCTCGCGGCCGAAACCGTGGCGGTGACTTCCAATCGCTGCTGGAACTTTTCGGAGATGGAACAGCCACAAGAGCAGGCCAGTAGGAGCATCCATCCGAGGAGGGGCAGCTGGGCTTCGGGAGAGACCAGCGAAGAAACTGTCGGAGTTGATTTTTGACTGACTACCATGCTCTTTCCATTCCTCTTCAATCCCCTGTCCGGGATCGATTGTGACTGTTTGTGGAGACTCCGCAACTCATGCCCCCGAGGTGGTCCTGGGGACTCGTGGAGGCTAGGATGGGGTGAGGCGGATGCGAGTACCAGAGAGAGGTGAGAATTCGTGAAATTTTGGTATTCGAGAAGTTCTGGACGCCATGCCAGCAGTATCGCTCGATGGGCGATCCTGCTTCTTCTTGCCGGCCCTCTTCATGCATTGGCGGGGGAGGCGCTGGAGGAGGAGATTCCAGCGGCTCTACTGGAGCAGTTCGAGAATGAAGTCCGGCCGCTGCTGGTACAGAGATGTTATTCCTGCCACAGTTCCGAAGCGAAGGAACTGAAGAGCGATCTGAGGCTCGATTTCCGCGACGGAGTTCTTGCTGGAGGAGATCGGGGTCCCGCAGTGAATCCCGGTGACCCGGCTGGCAGTCTTTTACTGCGAGTGGTCAATGGAACCGAACCGGGGCTCTCGATGCCACCGGGTGAGAC
Source organism: Planctomycetes bacterium UBA1146 (assembly GCA_963694575.1). Taxonomy (GTDB): domain Bacteria; phylum Planctomycetota; class UBA8108; order UBA1146; family UBA1146; genus QNYK01. Next base: position 14,260 of record CAVOEM010000055.1, read on the forward strand.
TCTCTCCACCCTGGAGATCCAGTCGCTGGCGCAGTGGATCCGCACCGGGGCCAGTGATCCCAGAGATGAACCCACATCCTCGAATCGTCGATCGGTAGCAGGGCGAAAGCCGGTCGAGATCGAGCAGTCCCGGTCGCACTGGGCTTTTCTGCCGGTGGCAGATCCGGCACCGCCAGAGGTGCAGGCGATCGAGCGGGTGAGGGATCCCATCGATGCATTCATCCTTGCGGAGTTGGAACGAAATGATCTCACCATGGCACCCGAGGCGAGCCTCCCGGTGCTGGCCCAGCGGGCGCACCAGTTGCTCACTGGACTTCCCTTGCCCTGGCCCCGCCTGAAGCAATTGGTGGAGTCCGAGGATCCGCTAGCTTTCGATCAGTTCATCGATGAGTTACTGGCGTCCGATGGATT
>CAVOEM010000056.1:0-14504 GCA_963694575.1 Planctomycetes bacterium UBA1146
AGGCCATCGGACCCTTGCAACAGCAGACGGCTGGGCAGCAGTGGATTCCCATCTCCGTTTCTGGCGCAGATCGCGACCACCGTCTTGCGCCGTTGATCGATCAGGGAATGGAGGAGATGTGAATCCCTGGCGTTGCGCTGCGCAGGACCTGGCATTCCCAGCTGTTCTCGGACCCCATGGGGAAGCAACGGATCTCCAGCTGGGGCCGGAGAGAGTTGTCCCTCTGTGGCCCCGGTCAGTAGCAGCAGTGGAGCGGGATCGAAGGGAAGTTCGAGCCAGCCCAGTACACCGATGGCACGGTTTCCGTGTCGGTCAGGGATCGGGGAGTCTTCCAGTAGATCGATGATCAAGGAGATGGTGTCGACGCTGGAGAGCGGTTGCAGGTTGCGATCTTCGATCTGCATCACCTTCTGCACCGCTGAGATCAGCCCGTCGAGACCAGATTGCGGCAAGAGAGGTTGCTGCCAATCGTCGCCCCCGACCAGGGCAGTGATCGCATCGAGTAGTGGCTGGACCCGATCGCCGCGAGTGCTGGGTACTTCTCTGAGCGGCTCGATGGCACTTCGAATGAACTGTACCGCTTCAGGGGCGAGGGGGTCGGTTGCCAGCACCGGCTGCCGAGAGGTGGCCCAGCGGTCGATCGTTTCGAGGGGATCGAGTTCCCGACCGTGTCGATCGGTCGCTCGCGGTAAACGAGGATGGATCGCCGGATGTCGGGCCAGAGCGGCGATTGCGTGGCTGGAAAAAGTCTCTAGCGCCTGCCGAAGATCCGCCAGCAAGCGTCCACAAGAGGAGACTGAATGCGGAGTTCCGCCGGCGATGTGGAGCGGAACCTGAGCCCGCCGAAACCCTTCCAGCAGCCAAGGGGACAGTTCCTGGTCGACCAGGCCAATAGTGACATCGTCACTGCTCGAGGAGCCAGAGTGTTGATCGATCTGCTGTAGCAAGGAGGCGGTCAAGGAGCGCGGATCATCCGTCACCACCAGGTCGATCGGTGCAGAAAAGGGCAAATTCTCCCACTCTTCAGGGATGGGAATCCCGAACTCGTCATACAGGTGGGCACGATCCTGGTCGGTATCGATCCATGCCTCTGCTCGGCAATACTGATCGAGCCACAGTCGCATCTGGGTCGGAATTTCGAGGATTCCGATCAGGATGACTCGAGGCTGTGTTGCCATCGGGGCGATATGGAAGGTGCCGGTGTCGGTGCGGCCGACCGCTCTCAAACGCGCAGAGCGAAGCGCCTCGATCCGCTCGACCGCCCGCAGCCGCAGCGCCGCATCCGGGTCGTCCTGTGAAGCGGCCTCTGCCGCCACAGAGAGGGTCAAACCTTCTCGGCGAAGATCTGAACCGAGGCGGGAGAAGAGGCGTGCCAGCGGGAGCAGTGTGGGCGCTCCGAGGGATTCTGGGTCGATTCCGAGGCTAGTGAGAATTTGCTCGGGGCAGTTGCGAAGGGCGTCGATCCAGGCGATTCGATCTTCGAGGACGCTGACGAAGGGCTGTTCGGGGGTGCAGAGCGCCTCCTCAAGGTGACCCGGAGTGGTGATGAGAGGGGGAAGAAGTCCGCGACCGCAGGCGTCTGCCTGCTCGACCAGCAATCGGCGTAAACGTCGCCCCGCCTGACGACCGGGCACCAGTACCACCCATTCCCGCAGGTCGAATGGATGCGAGCGAGAGCCCTTGGGAGGCCCTCTATCGTCGAGAGCCAGGAGATTCCTCGCCGAGGAATCCAGGAATTCAGAGGTAGTGCCCAGGAAACTGCGGTCCAAGGATGAATCCTCTCGATTTGTTGCCAATCCCAGGGGGAAATCGTGATCCCCTCGGATCCTCTACGATCCATCCAGGGTGATCCTGACAACTGAATGTAAATGTGAGGTCTGATGAGATCTCAGTCAACCTATGGAGGAAGATGGCCTGAGGGTGCTGGGGAAGGTAGATTCTTGGAATGGATTCCCAAGATTCGCCCTCCTATGGATTTGTCATCGATAATCGCCTCTGCATCGGCTGTCACGCATGCACCGTTGCCTGCAAGACCGAGCACTCCGATCCGGTCGGGGTCAACAAGACCTGGGTCCAGTACCTCGAGAAAGGGGTTCATCCCCGGGCCGAGCGATCCTTTCACGTCTTGCGATGCAATCACTGCACCGATGCTCCTTGCGTCGAGATGTGTCCCACCGCCAGTTTGACGGTGCGGCAAGATGCCATCGTCGATTTCGATTCTAGCCGCTGCATCGGCTGTAAGGCCTGCATGCAAGCCTGTCCTTATGATGCCATCGACATCCATCCCGAGACGGGAACTGCGACCAAGTGCAATTATTGTTCTCACCGGGTGGATGCCGGACGCGAGCCGGCGTGTGCCGTGGTCTGTCCGACCAATGCCATCATCACAGGAGACCTGTCCGATCCTGGGAGTCGGATCGCGACTCTGGTGGCGGGGGAGCCGACGATGGTCCGGAAACCGGAGAAGGGCACCGGCCCCAAGGTGTTCTATATCGAGGGTCATCGTGAAGCACTGGATCCACTCGCGAGCCAACGAAGCATTCGAACCTTGTGGGGTACCCGACCCCGTGATGGAACCGATCCACCCGCAGGACTCGAGCCCGCACTGGAGCGGGGAGCTCCCCATCGAACCTATGACATCCAGCAGCGCCACTCCCTCAGTTGGGGGTGGAAGGTGAGTGCCTACCTGTGGACCAAATCGGTGGCTGCCGGTGTGTTGATGGTGCCCGCGATGCTGGCACCGTTTGAGCGTAGATCACTGATCGACTCATCGATGGGGCTCGGCTGGAGCTTGGCGTTGATATTTCTGGCGATCACCGGTGCGCTTCTGGTTGCAGATCTCAAGCGACCGGAGCGATTCCTGTGGGTGATGCTGCGTCCGCAATGGTCCTCCTGGCTGGTCCGAGGAGCCTACGGCATCACCTTCTACGGTGGTGTGATCACCCTCGGCTGGTGGCGCAGCGATTCTTCAGGCTCGACTCCTGGAATGGTGCTGCTGGTCCTGGCCGGTCTCGGTGGCACCTTCGTGGCCATCTATACCGGCTGGCTCTTTGGCCAGGCGAAAGGACGAGACCTTTGGCAGTCTGCCCTGTCGCCGATCCATCTCGGCTTCCAGGCGCTGGTGGCGGGCTCGGCGATGCTCCTGCTGATTCGCCCCGTAGAACTGAGTGACTTGCGAGGTGTGCTGGCCATCGCGATCACCATCGAACTCCCCTTCATCCTGCTCGAAGTCTTTGGCAAGCACTCGACGGAAGCGGCACGCCTTGCGGCACGGTCGATGACTCAGGGAGTACGAGGAATCTGGCTTCACATCGGAGCCATCGGTGCAGGAAGGATCCTGCCGATGATGTTGTTGTGGGGAATGCCTGAGGGAGAATGGACATTCCGTTGCGCTGGATTGCTGGCGCTGGCAGGGATTGCCATCTGGGAGCATCTCTGGGTAGAGGCACCACAGCGCCTTCCACTGGCCTGAGGAGAATCATGTCGTCGAAGCCACACTGGATTGAAAAGATGGCCTCCCGTTTGGGATTGGTTCCGGAGCAGGTCGTCAAACCTGAGCCGTCACCTTATGGAGATGGCCTGCGTAACTACCCACCCTTTGAAAAATGGCTCGAGGTGGAGGAGCAGGATTCTACGCATCGTACTCGCAAGATGGCGATGATTCCCACCACCTGCTTCAACTGCGAGGCGGGCTGCGGATTGTTGGCGGCCATCGATGTGGATGCGAAGGAGATCGTCCGGATCGAGGGGAACCCACTGCATCCGGGAAGCCGCGGTCGCAACTGCGCCAAGGGTCCTGCAACTCTCAATCAGGTCAACGACCCCGAGCGAATCCTGCAGCCGATGGCGAGAAAAGGGCCGCGAGGAGAGGGTGGTTTCGAGCCCATCTCCTGGGATGAGGCTCTCGATACCATCGCCCTGAAGATTCGCGGGTTGCTGCAGCAGCAGCGTCACGATGAGGTGATGTACCACGTCGGTCGGCCCGGCCATGAGGGATCGATGGAACGAGTGCTGCAGGCGTGGGGTGTCGATGGCCACAACAGCCACACGACAGTCTGCTCTGCCTCGGCACGCTGTGGCTATCAGATGGCGTGGGGCTTTGATCGTCCCGCTCCTGATCATGAAAACGCTCAGCTGATCTTCTTGATCAGTGCACACCTGGAATCGGGTCACTACTTCAATCCTCATGCTCAAAGAATCATGGAGGCGAAGGAGCGTGGAGCGAGGATCGTGGTGATGGACCCACGCCTTTCCAACACCGCCTCTCGTGCGGACCTGTGGCTGCCGACACGGCCGGGGACCGAGGGGGGAGTGATCCTGGCAGCGTTGAGACTGTTGATCTTGGATCGAAAGATCGACCTTGATTTTGTCGAGAACTGGGTCGATTGGCGTGGCTACTTGAGAGAACTGCATCCGACCGACCCCAGTTCGGTGGAACAATTTCTCGACCGATTTACCGAGCACCTCGATTCGTGGACTCCCGAAGAGGCTGACCGGCAGGCGGGGCTGGAGCCGGGAAGTGTTGTGGCGCTGGCACGAGAAATCGAGCGAGCCGGTCCGAGGATGGCTTCCCACATCTGGAGAAGTGCGGCGAGTGGTAATCTGGGAGGATGGCAGATCGCTCGCTCGTTGGCGCTGTTGACCGCTTTCACCGGAGCTCTGGGTCAAGAGGGTGGCACTTCCCCTGCCGGGTGGAACAAGTTGAAACCCGATTTCTTCTCGATGCCTGACCATGGCGAGCGCTGGAATGAACTGATCTGGCCTCGTCAGTACCCGACTTCCTTTTACGAGATGAGCCATCTTTTGCCACACCTGGTTGAGGACGGTGTGGGAAAGATCGGTGTGTATTTCACCCGAGTGTTCAATCCAGTCTGGACCTTTCCCGATGGTATGTCCTGGATGGATATGTTGCGAGATGAAGAGAAGGTGGGACTGCATATCGCCATGACGCCGACATGGAACGAGACCGCTCTGTTTGCAGATCTGGTCCTTCCGATGGGCCATTCGACCGAACGTCATGATATTCAGAGCCAGGAAACTCACTCCGGTCGTTGGGTTTCATTTCGTCAGCCGGTCTTCCGGACTCTCGCGAGATTGCAGGGCAAGCCAGCGGAAGATACTCGGGGATTCAACCCCGGTGAGGTGTGGGAGGAAGACGAGTTCTGGATCGAACTCTCCTGGCGCATCGACCCCGATGGGGAACTGGGCATCCGAAAACACTTCGAGTCGCCCTATCGGCCTGGCGAAAAGGTGACCGTCGAGGAACAGTACAAATACATGTTCGAGAACGACATCCCAGGACTGCCGGAAAAGGCGGCTCAGATGGGGATGGACCCGTTCGAGTACATGACACGGGTCGGCGCCTTCGAACTGGAGGGGAAAACCGATCGAATCCACGAGAAACCGGTAGAAATCCCCGACCGAGCCGCAGTCATCGTAGATCCGGTCAGCTCGGTGGCGACTCTCGATGGCAAGAAGATCGGAGTGGCGGTCAACGGGGCGATCCGCATCGGCTTTCCCACCGCCAGCGGTCGCGTCGAGGTGTTTTCGCAGATGCTAAAGGAGTGGGGCTTCGAGGATATGGCGTTGCCAGGGGCTCCCCTCAGTCACGTGGCGCCGGAACTGCTGGATCCTGACAACGGGATCTTTGTGCTGCTGCCGACCTTCCGTTTGCCGACGATGGTTCACTCCCGCTCCTCCAATTCGAAGCATCTGATGGAAATTTCTCATGCCAACCCTGTGTGGATTCATCCTGATGATGCGAGCCATCATCGAATCGAAGATGGACAGCTGGTGAGGATCGAGACTGAGATCGGTCACTTTGTCAATCGAGCCCGAGTCACGGATGGGATGAGTCCGGGGGTTCTGGCGTGTTCCCATCACATGGGACGCTGGAAACTGGAGGATTCTCCAGGCTCCAATTGGGGCAGTTCGACGGTTCGATTCGAAGACCTTCCCGATGGCCGGATCCGGATGCGCCAGATCAAGGTCGAGAAGCCGGTAGGGAACATCGATCCGGATGTCGATCGTAGTTGGTGGGAAGAGAAAGGTGTTCACCAGAACATGTCATTCCCGGTCCAAACGGATCCGGTCAGTGGAATGCATTGCTGGCACCAGAAGGTACGACTGGTCGCTGCCGATTCCACCGACCAGTATGGCGATGTGGTGGTGGATCGGACCAAGTCGAGAGAAGCTCATAAAAGGTGGATCTCACTGGCTCGTCCTGCCAGCCCGGAGCTGCATGGCGGCTTGCGTAGACCACGAGAATTGCCGCGCCCGCTCGCCAGGAACCCTCGTGCATACCTGTTTGAAAATGACCGCAACGATGGATCGCAACGATAGATCGTGGCGGCGTGGATTTGACGGTGGTGGACACCTGTAGAACGGTCTCAGATGAGTTCATTTCTTGAGGGACTCCCGCTGGTGGCAGAAACTGCGCCGCAGTGGGGAGAAGTGGCCTGTGCGCACCTCGATGAGGTGTTGCGGGATCATGCGTGGTGCGAGTTCAAGGCCGCCAGCGCAGGTCTCGGGATGATCTCCAGGTTCCCCGACCAGTCGTTCCTGGTGAGACCGATGATCGCCCTCGCCCAGGAAGAGATGCTGCACTTTCGCCAGGTCACGGATTTATTGCAAGAGCGAGGAGTGGAGTTGGGTCCTCCCATCGCGGATCGATATGTTCGAGGATTGCGACGAGTTTGTTGTACCAGAATCAACGGTCTCGGGGAGATCGGAGATCATCTGGTCCTCAATGCCTTCGTCGAGGCGAGAAGTTGCGAGCGCTTCAGGATCCTCGGGGCAAGGTTGCAAGATGCCGGTGCCAAAGAAGAAGGACTGGCAGACTTCTACCAGCGTTTGGCGGAGGCGGAAGCTCGTCACTGGGAGTCTTTTCGAGATCTCGCCCATCAGGTATGCGATCCAGATCAGGTGAATCGGAGAATCGAGGAGGTGGCTCAGATGGAGGCAACACTGCTCGAACAACAGCCGGTCGAAGCTCGGATGCACTAGGAGGAGAATGTCACGAACTGCCATCGTCACCGGGTGTAGCCGTGGAATCGGAGCAGCGCTAGTTCAGCAATTGATCGAGAAGGAGCATCGTGTTGCCGGTTGTTCGCGAACTACCGCAGCGATGCATGAACTGGGAACTGACCCCACTTTCAGGAGCGTAGATGTCCGAGATGGCGATGCGATGGTTGGTTGGGCCAAAGATCTTCAGGAGATCGGCCTGATTCCGGATCTGGTCATCGCCAATGCCGGCTTACTCAATCCGCGTCAACCATTCTGGGAACTCAGTGCTGAAGAGTTTGATCAGGTCATCGATGTCAACATCAAGGGTGTGGCCAACACAGCCAGGGCCTTTCTGCCCTCGATGATCGAGAAGAAGTCAGGAACCTTCGTGGCATTCTCATCCGGGTGGGGTCGATCCACTTCCCCGGGAGTGTCTGCTTATTGTGCTTCGAAATTTGCGGTGGAAGGACTGATCGGAGCCCTTGCTCAGGAGTTACCTGCGGGAGTCAGTGCTGTGTCGTTTTCTCCAGGGGTGGTCCATACCTCGATGCTGGCGAGGGCATTCGGCGAGGAGGAGGCGAGCCTCGCGGTGGAGCCACAGCAGTGGGCTTCACAGGCGGTCGAGTTTCTGTTGTCTCTGGGCCCCGCCGAAAATGGTCAAAGTCTCAGTTTCCAGCGTTGATCAATCTTCCTCTGCGGAAAGATTGCTGGCGATCCACGATTCCATTCGTGATCGGAGAAGATCGAGAGGCATCGATCCTTCCTGCAGCAGATGGTCATGGAACGATCGGATGTCAAAGCGTTCACCCAGTTTTGAGCGAGCGTCCTGAACCAGTTCCTGGATCACCAGTTCACCAATCTTGTAGGCCAACGCCTGGCCAGGCCATGAAATGTAGCGATCGACTTCGGATTCGATATTCTTTATCGATAGTGCGGAGTTTTCGAGCATCACATCGATGGCTTGCTGGCGTGACCAGCCCAGATGGTGAATTCCGGTATCGACCACCAGCCTCAGAGCCCGCCACATCTCATAGGAGAGCTGGCCGAATCGAGAATAGGGATCCTGGTAAAAGCCCATCGCCTCGCCAAGGGACTCGGAGTAGAGTCCCCAGCCTTCGATGTAGGCGGTGAAGTGTGTCGTGGTTCTCCAGCGAGGCAGGTTTTCCAGTTCATTCTGCAGGGCCAGCTGGAGATGATGCCCCGGCACTGCTTCATGTAATGCCAGTGCTTCCATCTCATACCGGGGCCGACTTTTTAGATCATGGGTGTTGGCGTAGAACCACCCTGGCTGGCTCCCATCGGGGGGAGCGGGACGGTAGTACGCAGTGGTGGACCGAGGTGCCTCGAAATCTGGAATCTTTCGCACCCCATAGGGTGCTCTCGGTAGCCGCCCGAATAGTTGAGGCAACATTGCATCGGCTCGCTTGCAGATGTCTCGATAACCGCGAAGCAACTCCTCGGGGTCATCGTGATAGAAAGAGGAGTCGGTGCGAAGGTGTTCGATGAAGGCGGAAAAATCGCCTTCGAATCCGACTTCCGAGATGATCTGTTGCATCTGTTTAAGAATTCGCGCCACCTCGGACTGGCCAATCTTGTGGATCTCCATGGCATTCTTGTGAGTGGTGGTGTGTCTCCGGATGCAGTGTCCATAGTAATCGGACCCGGTCGGGTAGTAGAGGCAAGCGAAGGTATCCCGCGCCAGTGGGATGTACTCGGTTTGCATGAAGTCCTTGAACTTGCGAAAGGCGGGTTGTACTTGATCTCCGATCACTGCCTGCGCAAGATTTTGCAGTCGAGTTCGATCCTGCTCGTCAACGATGCTCGGCATCGATCCAAACGGTGAATAGAACATGGTTTGTTGCGGATCCGCTCCTACCTGAGATGCAATCTGATCGATGACTCCCTCAAGAGTGACCGCAGGTGGCAGAAATCCCAGGTCCATTCCTTTACGCAACATCTCCAGAGTCTGATCGATGTACCTTGGAACCTGCTGCAGTCTTGAGAGGTAAGCTTCGTGATCTCGACTGCGCTCAAATGACATCCGGCTCGCCAGCATCGGCAGCCACACCTGAGGACCTCGGCGCTGACTGACCGGTGTGTATTGCAATCCGATCCGCACACCATCGATGTGGATTTCAAGGATGCGGATCAGCATCTGGGCTTGCTGACGGGCGCTGGCAGTGAGGACCGAGAGATCGAGGCTTTGAATCCCCTGCAAGAGGTTGAAATGGAACTCCAGATCTTTCGCCACCTGATCTGCACCGCAATGTGGCAGCTGGAAATCCGCCTCTCGAATGCCATTTCTGGAAGCGAGCAAGGGAGAATCGGCCAGCAGGCCATCCCAGTATTGTTGATAGATCTCATCGAGTGACTGAAGAGTCGACTTCTGGGCGTTTGACGGCGGGCTGCTCTGCTGGGCCATCATGCGGCCAGGAGAGAGCCAGGGTTGAGAGAGGATCAAAGCCAAGCAGAAGAGTATGGCCATTCTTTTCGAGGTGTTCATCCGTTCATTCCTATCGCTGGAGTCCTGCGCCTGGAGGCTCCCAGGATACACGATGAGAACTGTCGAGGCATCGAGACAATGGTCAGAGGTAGAGGTGTTTCATTTCCTTGTAGACCTAGTGAGGTCCAAGGTGAAACGGAAATCGAACAATGCAAAAGTAGATGACAATCGAGAGAAGCAACAGTCGTTTGAGATGAGGATCCCTTCGATTGAAAATGTTACTTCATCCTCACGAGTGTCGTGGCGCTGCGCGGGGCAACTTCTCTTATGGATCGGCGGGGGGAGGATCACCGGATATGGCCAGCACTCCGGCAAGAGGTCGGGAAGCATCGAAAGACAGATCAAATCGATCGCGGAACGGTTGCGGAAAAAAGCGTCCCAACTGGCGGGTGCATTCGGCGATGGCAGGTCCACTGAGGGATGTGTTGATGGGCTGATGGAGACGACTATCGGGCCATTGAAAGACTCCCAGAAACATCACTCCAAGGAGAATCCCTGCCAGCGAGATTCCCATCAATCCACCCAGCACGTTGTCACAGACCCGAAGGGTTTGATCGAAGAAGGTGCGAAGAACCACAGTGGTCAGGAATGCCAGGCTTGCGCAACTGCTGAAGATGATGAATCCAGCCAGCAACTGACTGACCAGTGGTCCCATATCTGCGCGAATCGTCGAGAAGAGAGGAGTCATCGCCAGCGGGACCGCGAACTGCCCGGCCAGAACCAGTCCCACGGTTGAACCCAGTAGCAGTGCGGATGTTCGATAGAAACCGACACCGACACCGGTGAATACCCCCGACAGAAGTCCGAGGATCACCACCATGTCGATCCAGTTGGTCTGGGCCCAAGCTTGACCGAAGGTCGAAGCAGAGGGCAGTTCTGCTAGAAAGAGTCCTGAGAATGACATGATCGATGGAATCACATGTTCCCAGGTGAGGTAGTTTTCGAGCAATGGCTCCGTGAATTTCTCCTGTCGGCGTACACTCAGGATCTCGTAGGGGTACTTTATTGTCAAGGCTCCCTTCTGTTCCGGTGGGCAGTGGAGGGCAAGAATGGACAGCATGGGGCCATATGTGGTGAATGAGCCATTGGATGAAGGGATCGAATCATGATGGATTGGTCAGGGAAGACGATCCTCATCACTGGTGCCAGTGATGGAATCGGGCGCGACCTGGTCGAGCAATTTGACCTCCTGGGAGTTCGGAAACTGATCTTGATCGGCCGCAATCCCACTCGCCTTGATCAGGTCGCATCCCGATGTCAAAGCGAGACTCGGGTGGAGCAGGTAGATCTCGCCGATTCCCATCAACTGACCGATCTGATCGAGCGCCTGGCAACTGAGGAGATCGATGTCCTGGTCAATAATGCGGGTGTGGGTCTGGCGGGAGCCTTTGCATCTCATGAGGATGATGATCGCCTCGTCTCGATGATCAGGCTCAACTGCGAGGCGGTGATCTTGCTCACCCGTGCAATCCTCCCGGGGATGCTCGAACGGAGAAGGGGATCGTTGTTATTCGTCGGATCTCTGGCGGGGTGGGCTGGTGGACCAGGACTCTGTGCATATTCTGCAACCAAGGGCTTCATCCATCGGTTTGCTGAAGGCCTACGATGGGAATTACACGGCTCGGGAGTGGCAGTGAGTCTCCTCGCACCGGGAGCGACCAGGACTTCATTCTTCCCATCGGCAGGAATCGACGCGATGGACATTCGGACGGGAAGTATGTCCTCGAAAGAGGTGGCCAGGCAAGCGTTGAAAGGGTTGGCTCGGGGCCGCGCGATCATCGTTCCGGGAATCGGCAATCGGATGTTGCTGATGCTCCAGGGGTTGGTGCCGAGAGCATTCGTGGGATGGACAGCTCGGAGGATATTCGCGTCGATCCTGAAGCCCAGTAGACCTGAAGCCCAGTAGACCTGAAGCCCAGTAGATCTGAAGCCCAGTAGACCTGAAGCCCAGCCGCCTCGTTCACTCACAAGCATTCAGAAAGAACGTCGGCTTACACCTGTACCACCACCCGCAGGTAGGTGGCGCGGATCTGGAGGGTATCCTCCGATGCAAGATTATGAGCGTGGGTCAAATCCGTCAACTGTCGGTGGAGTTCGGCTTCGTTGCCGGAGGCTCTTGCCGCTTCGTAGGCGTTCATCGTTGGTCCGTAGTAATCCTTCATGATATTTACCCAGTCATCTGAGCCCCGGCTGGAAGAAGTGAACTGGAAGGTGTCTTTCTCGATGGAGATCCGGTCCGCTTCTATTCCGGCGCTTCCAAACCGCTCCAGCACATTCGTTTCGACGCCCCAGAGCATCGGACTGATGAATCCTTCGGGGGGAGGCGGAGTGAATGAACTGCTGATCTTCAGCACGTCGGAAACGAATGAAGTCGGATCGTTTGGAATCCAGTTGCCCATGACGATACGACCGCCAGGTTTGGTGACGCGGACCATTTCTCGGGCGACATCGAATGGCTTCGGGCAGAACATGGCGCCGAAGATGGAAATCGTCAGGTCGAAGGCGTGGTCAGCGACATCGGTCAGATCGCTCGCATCCCCATTTTCGAAGCGAAGGTTCTCAAGACCTGCAGCCTGGGCACGTGCGTTGCCGGCATCGACCAGGTTTCTGGCAATGTCGATCCCCAGGACATCTGCGCCGTGCTGAGCCAGCGGCAGGGCCGTTGTCCCGTCGCCACAACCGAGGTCGAGCACTCGCATCTGAGGGGTCACATCGAGCGAGTCCACAAGGGCGGCACCAGGCTCGCGCATGAAGGCTTCCGCGATGGCCGTGAAGTCACCCTTTTCCCACAGTTGCTGATTTGGATTGGTACAGGATGGTTCTGTCATGGCGTCCCACTTTCTTCTTGGAAATTAACGAATGGCGGGGGCGCAACTATCAAAGGTTCTGGCACATCAAATACGACATGCCACTACTTTTTTCCGGAGTAGCCTACAGAATCGGCCTGTAAGAGATCTGGAAGAGGTCAGAAAGAGGTCAGAAAGAGGTCAGAAAGAGGTCTGTGTGTATTCTAGCGACGTGTGGTGGGAAGACCTCGAGATGACCAGCCGGGGAAGGTTACATTTCCCAGCACATCCGTTTCACCGATGAATCCGCCCCTCATGTCATGAAGGTTGACGTACCCCTTGGCGGTGAGAAGATCCGCAGCTTTCTGGGATCGACCGCCCTTCTGGCAGCACAGAATGATGCGAGAATCAGCATTCATTTCGGAACTGACCGAATCGACAAAATCTGGATTCATGCGGATTCCGACTCCACCATCCCCGCGGATCATCACGGGAATATTTCGCGAGTTGGGGACATGGCCCTTGGAGTACTCTTCTGGCATCCGGACATCGAGAAATACATATTCTTGATCGGAGTTCATCAGTTCATTGGCACGGTCTGGATCGATCCTCTTTACGCCCACGAAAGCCCCTCTCTCCTGACTGTCGAGATGGCCTCACGGCCAGTCGGTGCCAGGGCTTAACCCTTCGAATCCCACGCTCCTCGGAATCGAATCCGTTCAGAAAACAGATCCGAGAACACTTACAGTGATCTGACGACTCTCTCGGGATGGTCCCTGATTTTGCGTCAGGAGTCCCTCGCCCACAGGCAGACAGGAGCACTCGGACACCCTTTGAAACTGGAGAATCTGCCCTCAAGGAACCCGGACATCGTCGGTGGATGAGGGGGGGCTGTCAACCGGCGGGATCGGATGCTGGGGGAGATAATGGCCGACTGAGCCGATTCAAGCCGATCCAGTTGACCGCAAGGTGGGCTCCGATGGCCCCAGGAAGACCTGCGGTGGGCCACTGCGCCAGTCTTCCCAGCGCCAACCCTGCGAGCATCGCGATCAACGGCCAAGCGGAGAGGCGTCGATCTCCGGTCCAGTGGGCCAGGCCAAAGAGTGAACTGGCGATGAAGATCCCGAGAAAAGGCTGCAGTAGTCCCCTGAACAGTAATTCCTCGGCGACCGACGAGATCAGAGCCAGCACCATCACTTCGATGGGGGTACTGCCCTCGAAAATCTCGGCCAGGCGAGATTCCAACTGGCGTGCATCCCGCCAGACCAGCGGCAGGATCTGCGAAAGCAGCGAGGCTACCGAGCCCAGTACAAGTCCGATCAGTAGTCCCAGCAGGATTTCCTCGGGGGAGTCCTGGATCCACTCCTGGATCCACTTCTGGTGGTCAGAGAGATAGATTCCTATCAGGGCGATGATTCCCATCGAGCCGTGGAAGTATAGCGAAGTCCGGAACACTTGGCGCGGACCAGCAGGGGTGGTCATCTGGAGGGGTCTTCTCTCTCCTCGAGAATCTTGCGGGCATTCCGCATCAATCCTGGATGACCGGCACGGGTGATGGGAGTTCCGGAGTACTGATCCAGCCAGTCGTCATGGCTGATGGACGAGATCTTTTCGAGATCAGTGAGCGGATTTCTGGGGGCCAGTTCCGGATGAATTTCTGGAATGAGTCGCACCGGGCGGTGGTTCCAGGGGCAAACTTCCTGGCAACGATCACAGCCGAGGAGCCAGTCAGAAAGTCGAACTTCTTCCGGAAATGGCCCTCGATGTTCAACATTCCAGTGAGTGATGCAGTCTTTCGAGTCGATGACTCGGGGCGTTCGCAAGGCATCTGTGGGACAAGCATCGATACATCGAGTGCATTCACCACAGCGATCTTCAACAGGTGAGGTGACAGGATAGGGTCGATCGGTCACCACTGTTCCGAGGAAGAAATAACTTCCGATGTCGAGATCGATCACGAGGCTGTTCTTTCCGATCCAACCCACTCCGGCCAGTTGCGCCCAGTCTCTTTCAAGCATCGGAGAAGAGTCAACGGTATACCAACTGTCCCACTCACCATCATTCGTGACGAAGCGGCTCAATTGTTCGAGCATCGGTTTCATCACCTTGTGATAATCTCGACCTTGGGCATATCGTGCTATTTTTCCACCGTCCCGACTTTCATCCACAGAACTGGAATATGGAAGGGTGACTACGATTACACTCTTGGC
>CAVOEM010000057.1:0-14223 GCA_963694575.1 Planctomycetes bacterium UBA1146
GAGGGACGCTTCCCCGCCGGCAAGGTGTTGCACACATCCGGCTGGCCCCTCTCCTCGACCCAGTATGGCGGCTCATGGATCTACGGTCTCTCCGCTGATCGAGTGTCGATCGGATTTGTCACCGCTCTGGATGCTCAACAACCATGGACCGATCCGTGGGAAAATTTCCAGCGTTGGAAGCAACACCCCTTCATTGCACAGATCCTGGAGGGCGGAGAGATCCTCAAAGCGGGCGTAAAGTGCCTTCCAGAAGGAGGATACTGGTCCCGTCCACGGCCATGGGGAAACGGCTTTCTCATCATCGGCGATGCCGGATCCAATCTGAACGTGAGTCGCCTCAAAGGAGTGCACACCTCGATGAAGACGGGGCTTCTCGCTGCAGAAACACTTCTCGAAGCGATTCGCAAGGACGACTTCAGTGCGGAATCTCTTTGCTCCTATGACGAGCGATTCAACAACTCATGGCTCAAGCAGGAGCTGTGGCGAGTCCGAAATTATCGCGCAGAATTTCAAGGCAGAGGATTCTGGAGCGGTGCGATCCGCGCCGGTATCAAGTATGTACTCGGCGGAATCGGCAAGGAGTTTATTCCGCTGAAGGCGGATCACGACGAGATGCTGAAGATCCAGCATGCCGAGCCGAGGCCAGAGCCACTTGAATATGATGGAAAAAAACTGATCGACAAGGTGACCCAGGTGTACCACTCGGGATCCGTTCACTCCGAGCAGCAACCCAGTCATCTCAAGGTGGCGGATACCGATCTTTGCATCTCACGCTGCAAGGAAGAGTATGGAAATCCCTGCCAGTACTTCTGTCCGGCAAACGTCTACGAGATCGTCGACGATGACAAGGGACAGGAGAAATTGCAGATCAATCACTCCAACTGCGTCCATTGCAAAACTTGTGATATTCTGGATCCATACCAGGTGATCACCTGGACGGTTCCCTCGGATGCCGGAGGACCCAAGTATCTGGGCCTCTGAGCCGCTTCCACGGCCAAAGATCCGCTCACTGAAGATCGTGCAGAACTTGACCGGGCCCGCTCCACTCCTATCATCAGGGGTGATTGACTGCTCCCCTCGGGGGAACCCCATCACGGAAGGCTTCGATGAACCAGTTTGAAGAAGAATCCTTGGACAAAGGAGACGATCGAGCCAGGGATCTGATCCACGACTGGAATGTCATGGAGAAGTCACAAACCCGCACAGAGCCGGTCGAGTTTGACGACGAGACGCTCCGAGATGGACTCCAATCACCCTCTGTGGTCGATCCTCCCATCGAGCAAAAGTTTGAGATTCTCCGTCTGATGGATCGCCTGGGAATCCACACCGCCAATGTCGGACTTCCCGGAGCGGGGCCACGTGCGATCGAGGATGTAACACGCCTCTGTCAATTGATCGTCGACGAAAATCTATCGATCACCCCCAACTGCGCAGCCAGGACACATGAAAAAGACATCGATGCTGTCGCACGGATCAGTCAGAAGGTCGGGATTCCCATCGAGTGCTGTACCTTCATCGGATCGAGCCCAATCCGTCAATACACCGAGGACTGGACTCTTGAGAGGATGCTCGAACATACTACCTATGCATCCAAACTCTGCAGTCGTGAAGGTCTCCCTCAGATGTATGTCACCGAGGACACCACTCGCGCTGCCCCTGAAACACTACGCGCCCTCTACAGCACTGCCATCGAACATGGTGCTACGCGCGCCTGCGTCTGCGATACCGTTGGGCACGCCACGCCGAGTGGCGTGCGCTCGCTGATCACTTTCATCCAGGAGGTGATCAAGGATACCGGTGTCGAGGGGATCAAGATCGACTGGCACGGCCATCGAGATCGAGATCTCGACATCGCAAACTCCATCGCCGCTGTGGAAGCGGGTGCGCACAGGATTCACGGCGCAGCCCTTGGGATCGGTGAACGTTGTGGCAACACATCGATGGACTTACTGCTGGCCAATTTGAAACTGTTGGGCTTCATCGACAACGATTTGACCCTGCTCCCTGAATATGTCCAGAAGGTCAGTGACTCGTGCCATGTACCGATTCCGAGAAACTATCCCATCTTCGGGACGGATGCCTTCGAGACCGCTACCGGAGTTCATGCGGCTGCGGTGATCAAGGCGTTTCGAAAGGGTGATCGGTGGCTCGCAAATCGCGTCTACTCGGGCGTTCCTGCCGATGAATTCGGACTGTCTCAAAAGATCAGCGTCGGACCCATGAGTGGAAAGTCGAATGTGATCTTCTGGCTTGAACAGCGTGGCATCGAACCGACTGAAGTGATTGTTGGCAAGATCTTTGACCATGCGAAGAAGTCAGACCGGATCCTCTCTGACAAGGAACTGCTCTCGCTGGTTTCCGAGTGCGACCCCCATGCGGATCAGGGGTGAAACGGAAGTTGCACCTTACCGATCATCGTCAGTGAAGATCCATCTGCGGAAGTGCCCTGCCATCGTAGTGACGTCCCGACTTCGATGTGGGTCTTCTTGACCGAAGCCAGTAGCGTAAATCCACCAGAGCACTGCGCTACCGATGTGATGATTCCCGGGGACTTCCCCTCATCATCGATACGCTCGAGTGGATCCCCTGCCGCTACGCTTGCCGAATCGATCCCCTCGGGGAGCTTCAGATGGATGCTCCGCAACTGACGATTTACATGGCCATAAGTGCGGATTCGAGCCAGCACCTCTTGCCCGGAGTAACACCCCTTGTTGTAGGAAATTGAATCTTCCAGCCCGACTTCGGGGGGCATGGATCGCTCGGTGACCTCCTGGCCGAAGCGAGGGAAACCTCCTTCGATCCGCGCTCGTTCCGCATCTTCGGCGCTACAACGGCTGACTCCCAGTGGCTCCAGCTGCTGTTCCACCGAAGCCAGTTGCTGCTGTGGAATCACCAGCTCGAAACCAGCAACCTGCGATCGACGACGCGATGCAATCCAACCATCTCTCCACGGTCTGGAGTGAAGAAAAGAGCCCGGCAATTCGCCATCCAGTTGTTCGATCACCGCACCAGAAGTGGGGCCTTGAAGGGAGATCACCGCAAACTCGCCAGACTCGATCGACACATCTTCGAGGATCACCAGCCGGTCGAGACGGGCACGAAGAACCCCTGCCAGGGCGGTATCGACGATCAGCTGAAAACTCTGGGCCCTGCGATGGACATCGAAGAAAGCCAGGATCCGTCCCTTACGGTCGAGCAAGGTGCCCCGACAACCCATCTCATCGGTGACCTTCTTCAGGTCACAGGAGATGAGACGTTGCAGGAACGGCTCCGAGTCCGAACCCGAAACGGTCACCACTTCAAGGCGATGCTCTCCATCGAGCCGGGCGCACTGATCGAAAATGGTCGATTCACTCATGTTGGATTCCGATCAGAGGGAACGGATCTTCTCGACCACACGGTCTCCCCATTCATCGGTGGAGATCCCGCTGGAAGCACTCACCGAAGTCACATCTTTAGCCTGTAACACACTCTCAATGGCTCCCTCGACTCGAGCGGACGCACCCGCTTCTCCGAGATGGTCGAGCATCATCTGAACTGCAGCGATTGCAGCGATGGGACAGGAGACATTCTTGCCCTTGTACTTCGGTGCCGATCCGTGAATCGACTCGAACATCGAGACCTGTCCAGGATGGATGTTACCGCTGGCAGCGACTCCCATGCCTCCCTGAAGAACGGCTCCCAGGTCAGTGATGATGTCACCAAACAGATTTGTAGTGACAACGGTATCGAAAGATTCCGGATTCTTGATCATCCACATGCAAGCAGCATCAACGTACGCATGATCCTGTTCGATGTCAGGAAATTCCTCCCCCACTTCTGCAAAGGTACGGGTCCAGATATCCTGAGCCCGGATGGCATTGGCCTTGTCGACCAGCATCAATTTCTTCTGCCGGTTACGCTTCCTTGCCAGTTCAAATGCAAAGCGGATCACGCGCTCGACACCATGCCTTGTGTATACCATCTGCTGCATGGCCACTTCTTGGGCGGTACCCTTCTTGAGAATACCTCCGATGCCTGCATAGGCATCCTCGGTATTCTCCCGGACCACGACAAAATCGATGTCATCTGGCCCCTTGCCCTTGAGTGGGCAGAACTTCTCGGAGAGCAATCGGATCGGTCGCAGGTTGACGAATAGATCGAGATTGAATCGAAGCCCTGCGATGATGGCTCGCTCGACCAGCCCCACCTCGACTCGAGGATCTCCGATGGCTCC
This sequence comes from Planctomycetes bacterium UBA1146, assembly GCA_963694575.1. Classification (GTDB taxonomy): domain Bacteria; phylum Planctomycetota; class UBA8108; order UBA1146; family UBA1146; genus QNYK01. The sequence continues at coordinate 4,217 of CAVOEM010000057.1, forward strand.
CAGATATGCAGCGTCCATGCCCCGCACCTGATCGAGGATTTCATCGGGCAGTAATTCTCCAGTCGCCAGGTAATGCTCGCTTCCGTGGGGAAAGTCGGTTCGATCAATCTCGAATCCACCCATCTCGCTGACGACATCGAGAACCTTGAAGGCTTCGCGTGTCACCTCGGGCCCGATACCATCTCCACCGAAAACTGCAACTTTGTACTTCTTCGTCACGTTCTCACTCCCTTGAATCCTGTTTCTGATGTGTTGATTCTAAACTTCAACCAGGACAGCGATGCCCTGGCCTCCTCCGATACAGGCGCTTGCCACGCCAAGTCCTCCGCCACGACGGCGCAACTCATGACAGATCGTGAGGATCAATCGGGTTCCGGTCATCGCCAGCGGATGCCCCAGAGCGATGGCTCCACCGTTCACATTGACCTTGTCTCGATCCAGTCCCAGTTCCTTCTCGACAGCGATGTACTGCGCCGCAAAGGCTTCGTTGATCTCGAACAGTGCGATGTCTGCGAGCGACAGTCCCTGCGCCTTGAGAAGCCCATTGATCGCTGGAGCAGGACCGATCCCCATGACGGAAGGATCCACACCCACGGTGTGCCATCCCTTGACGGTTCCGAGCACCGAGCGACCCTCAGCCGCACTGGCACCTTCTGCCGCCAACACCACCGCAGCGGCGCCATCGACGATACCACTGGCATTTCCTGCGGTAACCGTTCCATCCTTGCCAAAGGCGGGTCTCAGCCTCGCCAGTTTTTCGTGAGTTGTCCCCGGCTTGATGTGATCATCGGTGTCGACCTGGATCGAGTCCTTTCGGCGCTTGACCTCGACAGAAAACATCTCGTCGGCGAAAAGTCCCTTTTCCTGAGCTGCCATGGCCCGCTGGATGGAGACGATGGCAAACTCGTCCTGCTCTTCACGAGAAATCTCGTACTGCACGGCCAACTTTTCTGCGGTCTGAGCCATGAAGAGTCCGCAGTACGGATCCATCAGGGACGCCATCAGAAGATCTTCCAGTTTGCCTCCACCAAGGTGGAATCCCTCACGGGCTCCTCGGATCACATGGGGACACTGAGACATGTTTTCCATGCCACCAGAAACCACCACCTGGGCCTCGTCGAGCAAGATCTGCTGACCGCCGGTCACCACTGCCTGCAGACCGGAACCGCACAGGCGATTGACGGTCAGAGCGGGTGTCTCGACTGGAAGATCTGCACGCAATGACACATGCCTGGCACCGTAAAGTGCATCCGCACTGGTCTGCATCACGTTCCCCATCACCACGTGATCGACCGCAGCGGGATCCACTTCCGATCTCCGCAATGCTTCTCGGGTGGCCAAGGCTCCCAGTTCGATGGCACTGATGTCCTTGAATAGCCCGAAGCCAGGGGTGCCGACATATTCGGCCATGGCGGTTCTGGCTCCACCGAGAATCTGTATCTTCTTGTTCATGGTCTCTTCCCTGTCTGGAATCGGGCACTTCGATCGAATCGATCGTTAGCGCCGGTTACTGGCCCCGAAACTCCGGGGGTCTTTTCTCGAGAAAGGCACTCATTCCTTCTCGCATATCTTCAGTTTCACTGATCCGAGCAAAAAGTTCGGCTTCTATCGTCATTCCTTGTTGCTGTGATTCATCGCCTCCGCGAAGTACTGCCTCGATGGCGAGTTTCAAGGCGACCGGACCACGCTTGCAAAGGGTGGCGGCAATTTCCATCACCTTCGCTTCCAGTTGATCCGGGTCCTCTACTCCATTGATGAGTCCCATCTCGAACGCCGCCTTTGCGGTGACGAAGTCCCCGGTGAGGATCATCTGGAGAGCTCTTCCTCGACCGACGATGCGCTGCAACCGCTGGGTTCCACCGTACCCCGGGATGATCCCCAGGGTCACTTCTGGCAGACCCAACTTGGCTCGACTGGAGGCGTATCGAAGGTGACATGCGAGAGCCAGTTCGCAGCCGCCACCCAGAGCAAATCCGTTGACTTGTGCGATCACCACCTTGCCACAGCGCTCCAACAAATCGAACGCAGCCTGTCCGGCAAGGGCTCGTTTCAACGCTTGATCATGATCCTGCAGGGCCAGTTGCTGGATGTCTGCTCCCGCAACGAAAGCCTTGTGGCCAGCACCAGTGATGATCACCACGCGAATCGAAGAATCGCGGGAGATCGCTTCGAAGGTGCGATGAATCTCCGCCACGGTCTCGTCATCGAGAGCATTCAATTGCTCCGGCCGATGGACCGTGACCTTCATCACGCCCTCAGCAGGATTGTCGATCTGTAGATTTTTAAGAGCCAGTTCTTCCATCGACAACCCCGTTACTTTTCACCGACTGTGAGGATCCTCGCGGGTTTGTACTCATGGTCTCGCTTGCTCTTGACGATCGCACGTCGGATGACGGTGCCCTCCAGCAGTCGATCGAGAACCTCGTGCCCTTCGATCACCCGGCCGAAAACGGTGTATGTTCCATCGAGATAGGCCAGATTATCGAGACCGACGATGAACTGTGACCCCGCAGTATCGGGTTCAGTGTGCTTGCGCGCCATGATGAGAGCTCCGCGGATCGCCTTTCGATTCTTGTTGGTCTCATCCGCGATGCAGTACCCCGGACCACCAGTACTGGTCCCGTCAGGACTTCCACCCTGGATGAATCCACGACTCTTGTTGGTGCTCACCTTTCGGTGAAATTTGAGACCATCGTAATAGCCATTTCCAACCAGCGAGATGAAGTTCGCCACCGTGTTGGGAGAATCGTCCTCGAACAGTTCCACCAGCAATGGACCGGCAGTGGTGTCGAGAAGGACCCTTGGCAGCGGATCAGCGGCAGGACGTGGCGGAGTCTTCCCCTGATTGTCGGAGAACTGAGGCTTCTGATTGGTCGTCGAAGGTATATCCGGACCCGCAGCAGACTTCTCGACAAAAGCGTCGTCACATACACTCTTGATCTTGTCTGGCAACAGATCGAAGGGATATGCCAGGGAAAGGGTCAACTCGGCGGCGAGTCCCTTGGCGATTCGCTCCTGAATTCGGGCGATCGGCTCCCCCTCCTCCAGCACCACCTTGCCACAAGAAATCACCTTTGCAGCCAGTGCCGGAGATCGGCCCAGGCCAATCGAAAACTTGCGCCCCAGTTTCAAACCTCCTGCACTTCCGGTGGGCATCACCGAAAATGTACCCAGTTCCATCGGGAACGTTTGGGACGGATCGCTCCTGGGTACTCCACCGCTCATGCCGGGTGAGACTCCGAATTGGATCGACTGTCCCTGGGTCAGTGAAATGGGAACATTGTTGAGATTCCCCTCTCGCACCTGCTGGATGATCTCCTGTCGAAGACCGGGGATTCCAACATCCTTGACCTCGACCCAGATCCTGCCGCTGGAGAAGAGACACAAGAACCAGCGATCCTCAGGCTTCACCTCGGGGAGCAGGTTGAACTGCGCCTCTTCCGAACGGTAAAAGCGCCAGCGAGATTTCCAGGTCGCATAGTTCGGTTGGCCCGTGATTTCCGGAGCATGTTTTTCAATCCGTCCAAAGAGCGAGTCGCCACGCCAGATCACTCTCACGATCGGCCATGGGACCGACACATCCGCGTAATCGTTGAGCCGGAAGGTACTCTCGAGGTACTCCTTGCCCTTGATCTTACGGATCGCCATCTTTGTCGGATCAAAACCCTCGGGCAGACCCATCGGGACATTCAATTTCCCGAACTGATAGCGAACGATCAAGCCCAGAGGCCACAGCACTGGATCCAGCACCTCCAGCGCTTCTCCACTCTTGTTGCGGACTCCGATCACCAGTTCAACATCCTCTCCTGGCAAGACCGATCTCTTGGAAAAAGCGATCGTCCATTCCAGGTCTTCATTTCGATCGCCGGTCACCGGCACCGGAGTTACCGGGTTCTCCTGTGGCTGAGACCTATCTCGTTGCTGAGGCTTGGGCGGGTTTTCGATCGGTTCTCCACGAGTCTCGATGAACTGGATCACGTGCCACCCGTAACGGGTCTTGCACTTGCCAATCCCCATCGGTTTCTCGATGGCGAAGCCAGCGGCGCTGAATTCCGGCTCCATCGCACCGTAGTGCACCCAGCCGAGGTCGCCGCCGAGAATCTTCGTCCCTACATCGAGGGAATATTTGCGGGCCAGAGCCTTGAAATCACGCCCTTCATCGATCACCTCGATGAGGCGATCGGCTACCTTTTCAGTAGCGACCAGGATGTGCTGAAGATGTCTCTGCTCCTGGGCATCCGCGACGGAACAGGATGCATAGATCAGCAGCGCAACCCCCAGAATATTGCGGGTCCATCTGAACCAGCCTTGCTTTCGACTACCGATTGAAAATTCAAAACTCATCTTCTGTTCCTCCACTGGCGCCGTGATCACGGGTTCTTCCGGTGCCTGCTTACTTGTCTGGATCCAGGGATCGATCTTGGATCGCTGCGACCCATCGGGGCACTCGAATCCAACAACATTCCCTTGGGGATTTCGGGATTGCGTGCAAGATAGCATGTAGACCCCTTCCATTGAAGCGGATCCGCGGGCCGGAAAGGTCGTAAAAGTGCGTTTCAGGGCAGTAAGGGCTGATCTAACGCTGGTCGCGGTGGTCATCATCTGGGGTGCGACCTTCGTCTCGGTGCAGAACGCCATCGACGAGATCCCGGTCCACAGTTTCCATGTGTTGCGGTTCGGAATCGCCACCTTGGCACTACTGCCGCTGCTGCTGTGGCGTCGCCCCCGCAAGAAATCGATCGGCTCCACCGCAGTGCTGTGGAAAGCTGGCTTCCTGGCGGGGCTCTCCCTGTGGCTGGGCTACTCCTTTCAGACCACCGGCCTGCTTCACACCACCCCTTCTCACTCCGGTTTCCTGACCGGCATGGCGGTGATTTTCGTCCCTCTGCTGGGGTGGTGGCTGCTGCGCCAGAAGCTGCAGAAGAAAGTGATTCTGGGAGTCTCGCTGGCGGCGCTCGGACTGGCTCTGCTGACCTTTGGAGGATCGACCTCCATCGATCGTCCGCCGCCCGAGCCGGATGTGGGTTTCGGTGATCTTCTCACCCTCGTTTGTGCCGTCGCATTCGCCTTCCAGATCATCGTCAAGGCGCGCTGGGCAGCGCAACTCTCGGCCTTATCACTGACCCTGGTAGAACTGTTCACGGTATTCCTGCTGTCGCTGATCGCAGCGGTCGCCTTGGAAGAAATCCCTGATCCTCGACAGCTCTCCGATCAGGTCTGGGGTGCGGTGGTCCTGACCGGCCTGTTCGCCACAGCGTTTGCATTCCTCGCCCAGAGTTGGGCGCAGAGCACCACCACAGCGGTACGAACCGCAGTGATCTTTGCCTTCGAACCGGTCACCGCGGCGACCTTCTCCTGGCTGCTGGTGGGAGAAGTACTCTCCGGCTGGGCGGTACTCGGTGGAATGCTCATCCTCGCTGGAATATTGCGCACCGAGATCGGCGATGGCGAGAAGCGCTAACTCCGCTGCTACTTCACCTCGGGTAGTCGAATCTCCTCGACCATCTTCATCACCTCCGCAGGCGGATCAGCGGTGAACGATCGAACGATTCCTGCGACCATGAAGTTGAAACACAGGCCAACGGTGCCGATCCCCTTCGGGGAAATGCCCCACCACCAGTTCTCCACCGTGTCGAGTTCCGGATGGAGAAACCGGAAATAGATGATGTAACTGGCGGTAAAAATCAGCCCGACCAGCATTCCGGAGATGGCACCCTCACGGTTCATCCGTTTGATGAAGATCCCCATCAGGATCGCCGGGAAGAAACTGGCCGCTGCCAGGCCAAAGGCAAACGCCACCACCTCGGCGACAAATCCGGGTGGGTTGATGCCCAGGTAACCGGCGATACAAACCGCCACTCCCGCTGAGATGCGCGCGGCCAGTAACTCGTCCCTGTCGGAGAGATCGGGTCGCAACCACTTACGTAACAGGTCGTGGGAGATGGAGGTCGAAACCACCAGCAGCAAACCCGCCGCCGTCGACAACGCCGCCGCCAAGCCTCCCGCTGCGACCAGCGCGATCACCCAGTTGGGAAGACCAGCGATCTCGGGATTGGCCAGCACCATGATGTCGCGATCGACATACAGTTCGTTGGCGTTTCTGGTCGGTGTGTTCGAGAGAAGACGCTCACCGCTGGCTCCGCGGTCCTCAAGAAAACTGGGTTTGGCCGGATCGAGGGCGTTTCCTGCCCGATACTTCACCCGTCCATCACCATCCTTGTCGACCCAGGCGATCAGATCGGTGTTCTCCCAATCCTTGAACCAGCGGGGAATTTCCGAGTAACTCTTGTTCTCTACGGTGTCGATCAGGTTGGTGCGAGCAAAGACTGCCACGGCGGGCGCAGTCGTGTACAAGATGGCGATGAAGAGCAGCGCCCAGCCTGCCGACTGTCGAGCGGCGCGGACACTGGGAACGGTGTAGAAGCGAATGATCACATGCGGTAGCCCGGCAGTCCCCGCCATCAAAGCAAATGTGATGGCCAAGAGGTTGATGGTATTGCCCGATCCGAGCGTGTACTTGGTGAAGCCCAGCTGCTCATGCAATCCATCGAGCCGTGCCAACAGGCTCAACTCTTCACCATCCGGGATCGACCCGAAACCGATCTGAGGAATCGCAGTACCCGCCACCATCAACGAGATGAAGATGGCAGGAACCATGAAGGCAAAAATCAGAACGCAGTACTGGGCCACCTGGGTATAGGTGATCCCCTTCATCCCACCGAGAACGGCATAGATGAAGACGATGGCCATGCCGATGATGACCCCGTTGGTGACATCGATCTCGAGAAAGCGGCTAAACACCACCCCTACTCCACGCATCTGACCGGCAACATAGGTGAAGGAGACAAAGATGGCGCAGATCACCGCCACCAATCGAGCCGTCTGGGAGTAGTACCGCTCACCGATGAAGTCGGGCACGGTGAACTTGCCGAATTTCCTCAGATACGGCGCCAGCAGCAGTGCCAGCAACACGTAGCCCCCGGTCCATCCCATCAGGTAAACAGAGCCGTCGTAACCGCTGAAGGAGATGATCCCCGCCATCGAGATGAACGATGCGGCACTCATCCAATCGGCAGCAGTGGCCATCCCGTTGGCCAGCGGCGGAACATGCTGGCCCGCGATGTAGAACTCTCCGGTACTGCTGGCCCGTGAACGGATGGCGATGACGATATAGAGCAGGAATGAAGCACCCACCAGCAGGTACGTCCAGGCGGTGACACCCATCATTGACCGTCCTGACCTGCGGAAAACTCATCATCGAGGCGGTTCATTCGCCAGGCGTAGACAAAGATGAGGATGACGAAGGTGAAAATGGATCCTTGCTGGGCGAACCAGAACCCGAGCGGGAATTCGGTACCCGGCAACTGGAACTGATTGAGCCATGGAGCCAGTGCGATGCCGAAACCGAGTGAAACCACGGCCCAGATCGTCAGAAGCAACGAGATGATCTTCAGGTTCTTCCGCCAGTACTGCCGCGCCACATCCGAATCCTGGCTCATCTTACTCCTCTGCACCACTTGCTGGGTGTACCACTGTTGAACTCGTCTACCGAGATGGTCGAAGTATCCCCAAGGGATGGGAAACCCGCAAGGTGCCTCTTGGGCTGAGGAGCACTCGAGACTACCCTGACTCCCATCCAAGGAGGATCGATGAATGTCACCACCCTCGCCATCACCAGTGCCGTGGTGCTGTGGCTCGGATACCGTTACTACGGTGCCTGGATCGCCACCAGGGTATTTGGCATCGGGGAAGTCGATGATCAGCAACTACCCAGTCACTCGCGAGAAAATGGGATCGATTTCGTTCCGACCCGTCGCTCCATCCTGTTTGGCCACCACTATGTGACCATCGCCGGGGCGGGGCCCATCGTCGGGCCAGCGGTCGCGGTCACCTGGGGCTGGCTTCCGGCACTGTTGTGGGTGGTGTTCGGATCGATCCTGATCGGTGCAGTGCACGATCTGGGTGCCCTGGTCCTGTCGAGCAGGAATCAGGGGCGTAGCATCGGGGATCTGTGTGCAGAGATCCTCTCTCCCAGGGTTCGCTGGCTCTTCCTGACCTTCATCCTGGTGGCGCTGTGGGTGGTCCTGGCGGTGTTTGCCTTCGTCATCGCCTCGCTGTTCGTGGCCCGACCCGAAAGCATCCTGGCGGTATGGATCGAGATCCCACTGGCTCTACTGGTCGGTTGGCAACTACTGCGCGGCCGGTCGATGGTACTGTGGGGAGCGATGGCACTGGTCGTGATGTACGGCTGCATCGGCATCGGATCGACCGAGAGCGTGCGCTCCCTTGCCGCCTTTGACTGGGGTGGAAACTCGGTGGGAGTGTGGCTCTCTGAAAATGCCGGGCTGTTCTGGTTGGTGATGCTTTTCGGCTATGCGTGGATCGCCTCCATCCTGCCGGTACAAAAGCTCCTCCAGCCCAGAGATGCCATCAACTCCCATCAATTGTTTCTGGCGATGGGTGCGCTGATTGCCGGACTGCTGGTGCTGTCGGTAACCGGTGGCTGGCAACTGGAAGTGGTGGCCCCTGCCATCAATCCCGATCCCCCCGCAGACGCACCACTGCTCTTTCCATTTCTCTTCATCACCATCGCCTGTGGTGCCATCAGTGGATTCCATTGCATGGTCGCCAGCGGTACCACATCCAAACAACTGGCCAGTGAACGGGATGCAAAGAGCATCGGGTTCGGAGCGATGGTACTGGAGGGTGGTCTGGCGGTGGTCGTCATCTTGTGCTGCATTTCTGCGGCAGGTTTCGCCAATGGAGAGGAGTGGGCCTCGCAGTACTCTGCTGAATGGGTGGGCAAGGGATCCCTTCTGGCCAGGCTGTCGGGCTTCATTCATGGAGGTGCCGCCTTCATCGGAGCGGCGCTACCCTTCTTCTCCCCGGAGTTCCTCGCCACCGTGATCACGGTGGTCATCATTTCCTTTGCCGCCACCACGATGGACAGTGCCACCCGGATCCAGCGCTATGTCATCCAGGAACTGGCAGAATCGATCGGCTGGAAGTTCCTTGCGCGTCGGCATGTCGCCACCGCCATCGCAGTGCTGTCTGCGGCGGCACTGGCACTGCTGGCGGGCAAAGATGGCAAGGGTGGGCTGGTGCTGTGGCCCATCTTCGGCGTCACCAACCAGTTACTCGCCAGCCTGACGCTGGTGGTCCTCACCACCTGGCAAGCGCGTCGAGGACGACCCATCTTGCCCACCCTGATTCCGCTGGGTTTCCTCACCGTCACCGTCGGCTGGGCGGCCATCAGTCAGATGGATCGGCTGTTGAACGCTGAATCGATCGCATGGCCACAGGTGAGCGTGCTCGGCTTCGGCATGATGCTGCAGTTGTGGATGTTGGTGGAGGGATTGCTGAGCATTCGCCACTCAAAAGAGTGCGATCAGGATCCAGGTGTCGATCCACTCGGAGTGGTGCACTCCTGATCTCAGCGGGAGCGAAAACCTCGGTGCTTCTGGTAGTAGTCCTGGTGATGCTCCTCGGCTCGCCAGAAGGTTGGCGCCGGTGAGATGACCTGAGTGCAGCAACTTCGACCTCTCCACGCACCTTCTTCTGCGAGTCGATCGATCTGTTGCTGCACCTGTTGCTCTTCATCCGGATCGTTGCAAAAGATCACCGAACGATACTGACTCCCGACATTGGGGCCTTGCCGATCCTGGGTGGTGGGATCGTGTAGTTCGAAGAACAGTTTCACCAGATCAGTGTATGTCACCTGCTGCGGGTGATAGTGGATCTCCACCGTCTCGGCATGATCGGTCTGGCCACTGCAAACCTGCTCGTAGGAGGGGTGATCCAGATGCCCTCCCATGTAACCGGAGACGACGTCCACGACGCCGTCGAGAGCCGCAAAGCGGTCCTCCATCCCCCAGAATCAGCCGCCGCCAAACCATCCGATGGCCCGATCGGGATCGGGCAAAGCCGGCGATTCGGTCGCATCGAAAATCGTTCGTGGGATCACCTCCCCTTCCGCCCAGAAGTGGAGCGCGAGAGAATTGAGGCAG
>CAVOEM010000058.1:0-14187 GCA_963694575.1 Planctomycetes bacterium UBA1146
TTCCCGGTCGAGTCGCTCGAGGATCTTGCCGACCTTGCGGTCCATCACCTGGATCTCGCCGAGACCGCGCGCCCAGTCGGCACGCACCAGCGGCTCATCGGGGTAATAGGGCGGAATCTCCACCGCAGCGGGATCGACCGGGTTTTGCGGATCGCCCTTCCACAAGCGGTGGGTGTTGCCGATGGTGATCTGGGCGAAGAAGGGTTGCCCCTCGGCGCGCCCCGACCAGTCCTTTCCATCGAAGAGACCCGGACCCGTCTTGAAGTTGAGATCGGTCTTGGACGAGTACCCGCAGCCGAGGGCACAGTACCAGCCGGCGTTTCTCAGCAATCGCGGCAGCGTCTCGACACCGTCCGGGAGATTCCCCCGCGGCCGGGTACGGTGCTGATGGGCACCGATGGAACTCTGGTGGCGACCGGTGATCATCGCCGAGCGGGATGTGGAGCAGACTGGCGAGGTGGTAAAGGCACGGAGAAAACGAGAACCCTGAGCCGCCAGTTGATCGAGATTCGGTGTCTCGACCGCCGGACAACCGTAGCAGGACAGATCGGGACCGATGTCCTCGGCGAGGATCCATACCACGTTGGGCTGTCGACCCGGAACGGTGTCGCCCTTGGCCAGTTCTCGCACCTCGATCTGCTGCCACTCGACATGCATCTCCATACCGCCGTGCAACTGCAGGGCGATGGGACCCTCGAGGCGCCCCTTGTCTCGCTGGAGCCGGGCGGTACGGACCCCGTTGATGCGCACCTCGATGAAGCGACCACGAGCCACCAGCTGCAGCGTGGACCACTCGCCCGGTCGGTACACCTCCTGCATGCGGGTTGCATCCGGTTTCTTCACCCAGCCGCGGCCACCGGTCTCGTACAGACCACCAGTCTCGGAACTGGAGTCGATCTCGACCTGGAAACCCTTGGCGGCAACGTTGTTGCCCTGCTCGATGGCGACCCGGAAGTAGAAGCCACTGTCGCCGGCCAGAACCCGGAAGCGGGCCCTGGCCTCGAAATCGCCGAAGGAGCGATCGGAGACGAGCAGGCCGTGACGCTTCTCGGAAGCTCGGCTGCGGCCGACGATGGTGCCATCTTCGACGGTCCAACTGCCACCGGGGGTGGTGTGCCAGCCGGACAGGGTGCTTCCATCGAAGATCGGTTCAAAATCCGCCGCTGCCACGGGACCACAGATCCACAACAGCAGGGCCGCGATCGCTACCGATGAGGGGAGGAACCTGAAGATGCTGCCGCGATCCATCACGGCTTCACCTCGACCCCCACCACCACCGTTCGGATCACCCGGGTATCGTTACGCAGGGCGCACACCACCTCGGTCTTGCCCGGCTGCATCGCCCACAGGCGGATCAGGCCCCGGGTCCGATACGTCTTCGACTGCAGATAGGGTCGATCCCCCGACTCCACCGCCCACCAGTTGTGACGGGGAGGTAACGGCAGATTGATGTCGATGTGGCTCCCCACCTGGACCTCCAGCATCTGGACCGGGGTTGCTGCGTTGGAGACGACCTGGCGCTCTCCGGCGGAATTCACGCAACTGGTCAGGAGCAGTGAGCAGGCCGCGGCGAGCGTTACCCTTCGAATCAGAGGCATTCGAATCCGCGGCATTCGAATCAGAGAGATGAGACCGGATGTCGGGTTGGGCATGTGGATCCTCCTTACGGCACGGGGAGGCTTCATCCTGACCAAAAAAAGTGCCGCCGGCTACTGGCCAGCGGCGAATCGGTGTTCATGCAGGAGACCCCTGGCAGGGACGAATCTAGCGCCGGCCGGGGGAGAAAAAAGAAAGGGGCGCGGACGGGGGGAAAGTCCCGTCCACGCCCCGCTTCTCAAATGCCCGTTCGGGCTATATTTTTAGTCCGCCAGTCACTAGCCAGGCCGTTCCCAACCAAGCTCCCCAGCTATCCGCTGGGAAGGTGCCGCCGACCAGCATGGCCACGATCAGCAGCAGTACCGTCTGCTTGATATCGGCACCACTGAGTCCACCGTTGGTGTAGACACCCATCGCCATGCCACCCACGGCAAGAGCCGTGATTGCGGTGGCCCAGGTGCTTGCCGTACTGACGGAAGCGATTAAGGTGCCTACCCAATCCGCCTCCGCGCCTGCTGCCAGCGCAGTCATTACTGTTCCCACGACTAGAAATACTGCGATTCCAATTGCCTTGTCTTGCATGTATCCATCCCCCATGACTGTTGTTTCCGTCGAAATTGACGGGTGACCAGGAACCTCCCTGGTCGGTCGACTCCGGCCTATCCTGCTGAATCGCCGCGGCGAGCACGACTCGCTGAATCTTTCCCGTACCGGATCTGCGCGTCATGGTGCGTAAATTGGTCATCCTCGTGCAAGGATGCTGCGGTGGCCAATCCGATCTCGACAGCGAGCATCCAGGATCCAACGGCTCCTGAGGGGTCCCACTGCACCAGAGACCAGTTCCGCCGACTCTCCAGGGAAATGGCTATTATTTTCCCACAGCGGAGTTATCGGCCATGGACCGACGGCAATTTCGGCTTCCCGCTCCCCCTGCCGGCACCTTTTTGCCCGGAACCACGCGCTATCTCTCAGGGGACCCTGCTACAGGTCACAGCATTGATTTCCTCTTTCGTATTGGTTATCTCGACTTGTTAAGAATCGCAAAGGAGTTTCATGACCAGCCTGGCCAGCGGATTTATCTTCTACCTCGTGCTGCTGCTGCTCATCGCCATCCTCTCATCCAGCCACAACAAGACGCTGCCCGACTTCCTGCTGGCGGGTCGCAAACTGGGACCCTGGGTGGTGGCCTTTTCGGAGCGAGCATCCGGCGAAAGTGGCTGGCTGTTACTGGGACTGACGGGACTCGCCTACGCCAGCGGCCTCGGCGATCCGTCGGGAGAGAAGCTGGAACCCGCCTTCTGGACCGCCGTCGGCTGCTTCAGCGGATTGACGCTGGCGTGGATCCTCATCGCCCGACCGTTGCGCATCGCCAGCGAGAAGTACGGTGCCCTGACCCTGCCCCGTTACCTCGAGGTACGCCTCGGCGAGTCGAGTGGCCGACCGCGCGATCCGCTGCTTCGTCTGGTCTCCACCGCCATCATCGCCTTTTGCTTCACCTTCTACATCGCCGCCCAGTTCGCCGCTGCGGGCAAGGCGTTGCAGGGGGCGTTCGGCTGGGAGCCGTGGATCGGCACCCTGGTCGGGATGGGAGTCATCGTCCTCTACACACTGATGGGCGGCTTTCTGGCGGTGGCGTGGACCGATTTCATCCAGGGCTGGCTGATGCTGATCACGCTGGTGGTGCTACCGCTAGTCGCCATCAGCGAACTGGGAGGCTTTGGAGCCGTCTCGGAACGAGTCGGTGCCATCGATCCAGAACTGCTGACGCTGTCGGGGGGGCGATCAGCCACGGTGCTGTGGTCTGGCATCATCAGCGGCTTTGCCATCGGTATCGGATATCTGGGACAACCGCACCTGGCGGTTCGCTACATGAGCCTGAAATCGCCCGATGATGTCGCTGCAGCGCGTGGAATCGCCGTCAGTTACGGCTTTCTCACCTACGGCGGCGCGGTGCTGATGGGAATCGCCGCCCTCGCCTGGTTTGGCGACGAGCAGTTCGCAGCCGATCCCGAGTTGATGATGCCCGCCTTTGCGCTCGAGGTGTTCCCCGGCTGGCTGGCGGGCTTGCTGATCTGTGGTGCGCTGGCTGCGATGATGTCGACCGCCGATTCACAACTTCTGGTCACCTCCTCCTCCTTCACCGAAGACCTCTACCACCAGCAGATCAACCCCGATGCCGATCAGAAGCAGCTGGTGCGCATCGGGCGCATCGTGACGGTGGTGATCGGCCTGATCGCCTGGACCCTCTCCTCCTATTCCGACAGTTCCATCTTCAACAAGGTGTTGTTCGCCTGGGCGGGTCTCGGCGCCGCCTTTGGCCCACCGATGGTGCTGTGTCTGTGGTGGCAGGGAGTGACTCGCAACGGCGTGCTCGCTGGCATGATCAGCGGCCTGGTCACGGTGCTGCTGTGGGACAATCTCGATGCCAACGCGTGGCTGTCGAGTCAAGTCGAAGGCCTGCGCCTCTACAGCCTGGCACCTGGATTCCTGCTGTCACTGGCGATGACGTGGGGAGTGAGTTGCACTGAAAGACGATAAGAAACAGAATCTTCAGTATCCATCCGAGGCGCGTTTAGCCCCCTATTGAAGTATCATTCAATTGAACCACTGGAATTGTTGGTTTTCTAATAGCAACATGAGTGTCGATACGCAGGAATTGGGAGATTTCCACTGTCGAAAAACACAACAACGAATCAAAACAATGAGAATGCGCTTGGGTTCTCCGGGTGCTTATCTCTGATTCTACTTGGTGTTCACATCTATCTAGTAGGTGTTGTAGCTTTCTACTTCTGGGGCGACAACACGGCCCCGTCCATCGACTGGAAAACCTTTGTTCCAATCCTGGTGATCACTCTATTGGTCGACTGGTTCTATCTCAGTAGGGATTCCATAGAACATGTATTGAGCGAATTTGTTGGGGTTCATTTCCAAGTCAGTCCTTGTTCTCGTTGTTTCGAATCCGAGATGATCCTGAATCAGATCAGCCCAAATGGAAACTCAATCCAATACCAATGTACAAACTGTAACAAGAAAAGCCATGCTGCAGCACTCTCCGCTGAAGCCAGAGAACGTGCAGCCGAATATCATGAGTCATGGTCAGGGCAGAAAGTCGTGTTCACGACTACTGAAGCCACTCTCCCCTACGAACAAACCACAAGGGTTTCTCTTCCTGAATCCACTCGCTCAGAAGTCTGGCGAAGAGACATGGGAATGTGTTCGAAATGTGGCGCCAAGGAGAACCTCCAGTTCGACCATATTATTCCGGTGTCTAAGGGCGGATCGAATGGGGTAAGTAATCTGCAGCTGCTCTGCCAAGGTTGCAACGCTTCGAAATCAAACAAGATTTAGTATTCAACTGGAAGGCCTGCGCCTCTACAGCCTGGCACCTGGATTCCTGCTGTCACTGGCGATGACGTGGGGAGTGAGTGCGCTGGAGGGCCAGAATAGGCGTGGCATCGAACGATAGCCCTCGTGACAATAGAGTGAATACTGAATCTCCTGCTGATTTCTGGGGTTTTGAAAGAACTGTAGAGTTGGATTGCAAGTCAGTTGAAAACGATGGCTCCATTCGATGGCTCCATTCGATGGCTCCATCGAGTCTAGCGAAAGCAGGTTTCCCGTGAGTACGAACACAACGTCTTTGTTCCAGGCCACTTCAATCCTCGCCGTGATCCTCTCGGGCACTGCCATCTACTTCACCCAGCAGTCTCCCGCCCGGACAGACCCGGTTTCAACTGCCACCGAATCGAACAGCGCCGCACAGTTGGAGGAAGCCATCTCCAGCCTGCGAGGTGCACTGATCACGCTGCAATTTAGACTCGATGCACTGGAACTGGCCAGCGTCGAGCAGCCGGCCACGCCCGAGGATGCGGTGGCGAGGATCGCTAACGGTGGCGAACTGGAAGGCCGCATCATCGATGCGGTGGATCGAGTGATGGAAGAAAAGGGCCTCGAGTACGCCAGGGCTGCTCAGGAACGCTCAGATCAACAGCAACAGCGAGCCAAGTTAAACAAATCTCGCGACGGGTTTGTCAGCTGGGTCGATAGTGGCCGCGCCAAATTACCCAACCTCTACAATCGCATCGCTGAACTGGACCTGGCCCCGCAGACCGCCATCGAGGTGGAAGAGATCCTCGAGAACGGTTTCCAGACGATGGCGTTCCTGACCGAACAGCTCTACACCGACCCCCCTCCCGAGGAGGCGGATGCGATGGCCATCATGGGTGAGGTAAAAGAAGAGGCTGGATCGATCATCCAGGATCTCGACGAGATCCTCACCCCCGAGGAGATGATCGCTCTCGGCCAGGTCTACAGCGAAGAGGTCGACCCTCGTCTAGGCGGCGGCATGATCAACAACGGCAACCAGGGAGATAGCGAGGACGAGGGATCGAACTGATCTTCCCGAAAACTGGATGTGCAGGTTTCCAAACAGCTGGATACTGCAACTCCTGCTGATCTCAGGGGTTTTGAAAGAAATGTAGCGTTTGTTTCCGATGAAGTAGGAGTATCTCATGTCCGTCTCCAGTTCCCCTATGTTCCCGGCACTCTCTGTTGTGTCCCTTCTACTGGCAGGGTCAGCGCTTTACTTCGCCCAACAACAACCAGAACCGGTACCTGTCCAGACCCCGGCTTCCTTTGATTCCAGTGGATTGGAGGAAAGCATCTCCGCCTTGCGCCAGGAAGTGATGGGACTCCAATCCAAACTGGATTTGATGGGAAAAACTGTGTCAGAAAAACCTGGCACACCGACCGAGCCCGAAAGCGAAGAAATGCGGGTCCAGTTACGCGCGAGAGAAACCGAGCGAATCACCGCAACCGTCGAAGCGGCGATGGAGGAACGTGGTGTCGAACTGGCGCAGACTGCTCAACGTCGCGCCAAGAGAGATGAAGTCGGTGGCCGCATGACGAAATGGATCGGCACTGCACGCGGCAAGTTGCCGAACCTGTACGACAAAATCGTCGAAAAGATGGAGTTGGACCCCGAAACCGAAATGGTAGTCGAGGATATCCTCGAGACTAGTTTCCATGCGATGACTATTCTCTCCGAGGAACTCCTCCATGGCGACTTTCCCGAGGAGGAAGAGGATCAGATGATCGCCGAGATCCAGGGTGAGATCAGACAAGAAGTAGGAACGTTGATCGGCGAGCTCGATGAGGTCCTGAATCCCGCACAGATGGTTCAACTCGGTCAGATCTACTCCGAAGAAGTCGACCCTCGTGTCGGCCAGGGAATCGTCAACAACGGCAATCAAGGAGATGATGAAGAGGGCTAGGGATAGAACTGACCCTCCCGGGTAATTTTCGAGAAAACGAGCCGGGTGCCGGTTTGTTTTGACTGGATAAAACCGATGAGCGATTCAAAAAACTCACTCTTGCACTCCATTTCGTTGCTGGCGGTGATCCTGTCGGTAACCGCCATAGTTTTACAGCAGCAGGCCACTCCAGCGCTTCCAGCGATGGATAAACAGACCGTCGTTGGGACCGATACGACAGCACTTGAAGAGGGTTTCTCGCTACTGCGCGACGATGTCCTGCGGTTACAAGCGCGTCTCGAAGCCATAGAAACCAGCACCAGCCAAAAGCCGAAACCAGCCACCGAGATCCTCGACGAGGCGAACATCGATAGCGTTTCATCGAAATCGGTCAGTGCTCTGCTGGGGCAGGATCTCAGTACCGATGAGAGAATGCTGGCGGCCGTCGAGGCGGTGATGGAGGAGCGAGGGGTCGAGTACACCCGTGCCGCTCTGCGCAGATCCGAGATTGAGCAGTCACTCGATAAAACCACAGAGTTTGTCGACGGAAGTCTTGAACGGGTTCCGCGCATCATCGACCAGGTAGCGCGTGAGATGAATCTCGGCGCGGCTCGCCAGTTACAACTGCAAGATGTTCTTCTCACTTATTCCGACACCGCCGCGCAACTCACCGATGAACTCTACAGCGATCCGTCTCCCGGTTACGACGAAACCGAACAGATCATCGCAGAATACTGGCAGGTCTTCGGACGGCTCGGTGGGCAACTGCAAGAAGTTCTCAACGAGGAAGAGTTGAAGCAGTTTGGTCAGATCGTCGGTGTCGTCCGCCAGCAGCAGTCTGAAGAACAACAACAAGAAGACTGACCTGCCGAGGGAGAGTAAAGGCGAACCATGCCCCGCTCCCAGAGGAGCGAGGCTCGATGTCATCCGCAAAGACTATGGTTAAACTCTCGTGACCTTGCTCGGTCCTTCAAGAACATCAAAACTCTTGGACGAGAAGTTGACGAAGTTTGGATTGCCGACAACTCCCTGAAACATCTCGGTTTGGCCAAAAGTATCCATCGCCTGGCGATTTTCCCAGGTGTAAACACCGCCATAGGTATTGCCCTCCTGGTCACTCAACCAGGCCTTTGAGATCAGCCCCGGAACTTCCGCAAAAGCGGTTGCCACGCTGTCGCAAACTTGAGTGTAGTCATCGTGGCCGATGCCTTCGAGGTTGAAGTTGACGATCTGAATATGCATTGTCTCGCTCATCTCAACTGGGGTGAAAGGTAAAAACATCATGTGTGCTACGCAGATAGGCTAACGACTGACTCCATCCACTGAAAACAAAAAGCACGGGCGAGCTCTACGCCAGCCACTCCTCGATGACCTTGCCGTGGACATCGGTGAGACGATGCTCGCGACCGCCGAACAGTTTTGTCAAACGCCGATGATCGACTCCTAGAATGTGCAGCATCGTCGCGTGCAAGTCGTAGATCTCGACCGGCTTTTCGACAGCCCTGTATCCGAACTCGTCGGTGGCACCGTAAACGCTGCCCCCCTTCACACCGCCACCAGCCATCCAGATGGTATATCCATAGGGATTGTGATCGCGTCCGTCACGCCCCTGAGCAAAAGGGGTCCTTCCAAACTCACCCGACCAGACCACCAGCGTGTCCTCGAGCATTCCACGGCGCTTGAGGTCGGTGAGCAGGGCACCGATCGGCTGATCCACAGCTCTGGAGTTGTTCTCATGACCATCCTTGAGGTTGCCATGCTGATCCCAGCGATCGCCACTGACCGATGGGCAGGTCAACTCGATGAAGCGCACTCCTCGTTGCACCATGCGTCGTGCCAGAAGACATTCGCGACCAAAGATGCGAGTCTGCTCATAAGAATGATCGAGTCCGTACAACTCCCGGGTCTCTTCCGTCTCGCCAGAGATGTCCGCTAACTCGGGAACCGCCGACTGCATGCGAAAGGCGAGTTCACCGTTGGCGATCGCTCCCTCGAGGGGAGTAGGGTCTCCCGCCGACTCCAATCCAATACGATCGAGACCTCCGAGCAGATCGAGTTTACGACGCTGGCGCTCGATCCCCTCGCGCGGCTCGACGTTGGCGAGTGCTCGGTCTCGCGGTAGCACGATGGAACCCTGGTGCTTCGCCGGCAGGAACGCACTGGAGAAACAACCGAGTCCTCCCGGTGGCACCAGTCCGCCGTTGACCACCACAAAACCGGGTAAATCATCGGCGATCGCTCCGAGACCATAAGAGACCCACGCACCCATACTCGGCCTTCCGACAGTTCCGGTGCCGGTATGGAGCAGGTAATTGGCGTTGGTGTGCTCCGAGAACTGGCTGGTCATCGAATGTACCACCAGCAACTCATCGGCGTGCTCTGCAACATGTGGAAACAGATCGCTGATGGGGTGACCACATTCACCGTACTGCTGGAACTGCCACGGTGACTTGAGGGTGTTACCCACGGCGTTGAACTGGGTACGCTCCATCGAAGCAGGGAACGGCTTGCCGTCCCACTTCGAGAGCGCAGGCTTGGGATCAAAGGTGTCGACCTGGCTCGGTCCTCCATCCATGTAGAGGAAAATGACAGACCGAGCTCGCGCCGGGATGTGCCCCCGATCGAACACCCCTGGCTGTCCTGAAACATCACCGAGCAGCGAATCTCCCGCCAGTGCGGTCAACGCCACAGCACCGAAACCCTGGGCGCAACGAGAGAGCATCTCTCGCCGATCCATCGGCTGCTGTTCGTATTGACCACAGTGGTGCATCGCTACCCTTTCTCGTCATCCCCTAGGGGATGAAACGGAACTCCTTGGTCTGGATCAAGGCGTGAGCCAGATCCGCCCACCCTTCCGCACCTTTCTCACCAACAAACTCGCGAGCCATGGCTACTTCTTCGCCGGAGGGAGGACGTCCAAATGCCTGTTGCCACATCGTATCGATGGCAACTGGCAGTCCTTCGTCCTCGGCAGACTTCATCGCTCTCTCTCCCCACAATCGTGCCTGCTCGTGGACGAAGGGATCATTCATCAGCGCGAGAGCCTGGGCAGGAACATTGGTGACCAATCGATCGCCGACCGTGGTCGACGGGATGGGGAAGTCGAACGCCGTGAGGAATGCCGGAAGAAAGTTGCGGCACACTTTGATGTATAGACTACGCCGACCTTGACCATCGACGGGACCGCTACCACCGGGCCGTCCCCGCCCGGTGAGAAAGTCAGTCAGATGCACCGGCACCGAGGTGCCGCCGACCTTTCGATCCAGTCGCCCCGAAACACTGAGGATCGAATCGCGGATCGCTTCTGCATTGAGCCGCTTCTGATGAGCCCGATGCCAGTGTGCATTGGACCCGTCGACCTGTTGAGCTCGAGGATCCGGATGGTGAGATGCCATCTGATAACTGCGACTGAGTACGATGTCTCTGAGCAGTGACCGACGGGAAGGATGGTCACGTAATCGGACAGCCAGGTGATCGAGCAGGGCCAGGTTTTCCGGTGGCACTCCCATCGCCCCCAGGTCGTCACTGGTGGCGGTCACCCCCCGACCCATCACCCGAGCCCAGAGCCGATTGGCCTGGGTGCGCCAGAAAAGTGGGTTCTTCGGCGATGTCATCCAGTTCGCCAGTTCGCCACGCCCCGATCCGTTGCGGAAACGTAACGGCGTATCCGCTCCACCAAGGTTTTCCAGGGCTCGCCGTTCGACCAGATCTCCCGGCTGGTTCGGATCTCCACGCACCGACAGAGGCACATCAAAACCATGCGGGGCATCCGCTGCAGAAATAATCCGATCCGGCTGCGGAATCGAACCATCGAGTTGACGCAGTTTTGCGACCGTTCCCACCACCGCCGCATTCCAGGCATCTCCGAAACGAGCAGGATCGACCAGCCCAGCGGCAACCAATGCCTGGGCTCGTACGGGATCTGCCATCAGCGTTGCCGCATCGGTGGACCCGTCATCGAGTAGGCTCCAATCGACTCCGGGCCCTTGTTGCGCACCTTCCGCCGACAGCCAGACCCGATCGACGGCGACCCAGCCGCGCCCTTCGTCATGGACCTCCACGTGTGCGTTTTTTCCCTGATACCGGGTCAAATCCATCTGAACATGACGCCACTGATCGGGTTGATTGACATCCTGACGGAAGTTCTCGAACAACAGAGCATTGTGCTGATCGATCCAATAGCCTTCGATGCAAACCCGAACTCTGGCGGATTCGCCCTGCACCCTCATGTGCAGGTATCGATGTTCAATGGTGAAGTTTCTGGACAGAATCGATCCGACCAAACCACGACCCCGTGCCGCAGAATGAGCACAAGGAGTCTCGTTGATTCGAGGGCTGCCGATCAGCACCACATCTCCGACCGGCAACACCTCGAAGGCATCTCCGACGACGGTCCAGTCAGCCAGCGCGTTCACCTCGGAGAAATCCTCCAGTAACAGATCACCTTCTCGCAGCGGACCGTTCGCCACGCCAGGACGCACCAATTGGGGCCATAGTCGCACCCATTCTCGTAACTGATTGGCGTCGAGTCCCGCATTCTGCGCCACTCTCTCGATCTGAACTCGCGAAGCCATCCCTGCGGAGGGCTCATCTGTCAGGCGAAAGTGGTCGCAGGTGATGTGGCCCCACCCACCATCATGGTCGTCGACCACCTCGATGACAGCCTCGTGCCCACGCCACCTTCCCACATCCCATCGCGCTTCATGCATGAGCGTGTTGTTGCGGCCCACCTCCGAGAATACCTGCTCACCATCGACCAGAAGATTGACACAAGTTTTCCCGGCGTGATGACCGCCTCCGACGAGGAAAACCAGATAGTCTCGCTGCACCTCGAAGGGAGGGCTGGTCAGTTTTCCCTTCGGCGCATCTCCGGTAGGACCATCGGATTCTGGACGGTGGCCTTGACTACAAGCGATGTGATCACCCACCGCCTCCACACCCTGTTCGTGAACCAGTTCATCTCGGTGGTACGGCTGATCACCAAAGGCGTTGCCCTCGACCTTCCATTGGCCCCAGCCCTGCTCGAAATCAGCAACCACAACATCGGGATTGATTTCCATCTGACCAGACTCACCGTTGCCGACACTCCCTTGCAATCTCCGTGCAGCTCTCGCCAGTTGCACCAGCGGCAACTGGTGCTGCAACTCCAGACTTTGCCGAATGACCGCGGTCAGTTTCTCCCTTACAGGCGCCATCTCGTCGATCTTGCTGGCGATCTTGCCACCGGGATCCTGAGGACGTAGCACACGCCGGGTCGAACGGATGATTGCCGACAGTCCTGTCCAGTCCGCCTGAGTGATGGCATCGAACTTGTGGTCGTGACACCGAGCACAGGAAACTGTCACACCAAGGAATGCTCGGGAGAGTACATCGATCTGATTGTCGACCCGATCAAAGGTATCTTGTAGTACATCGACCGGGGCGTGGGTCGCCTGAGATAACCAGAACCACGAGGTCGCAGGAATTGAATCATTGGTCCCATCTTCTGGATGGATTCTCGGCTCCTCGAGCAAATCACCCGCGATATGCTCGGTGACAAATTGATCGATGGGAACATCGCTGGCGATGGCTCGGATCACATAATCTCGATATTTCCACGCCTCGGGGATGGGATAATCAAACTCATGCCCGTGGGTCTCGGCAAATCTCATCAGGTCGAGCCAGTGACGTGCAAAATGCTCGGCGTGTGCACTACTCTGCAGCAATCTGTCGACCACGATTTCCCTGGCTTCTACCGACCGATCTGCGAGGAAGGTCTCGAACTCCCCTGGCGTCGCGGGCAGTCCGGTGAGGTCAAAAGTGACCCGCCGCAACCAGGTGCGATCATCGGCGTCTGCAGCCGGCTTCAGGCCAAGCGAGTCGAGACCGGAACCGATGAACAGATCGAGTGGATCACGGGCCCACTCATCATCCACCACCTCGGGTAGTTCAGGAGCCGCGAGTGATCGCCACGACCAGTGCTTGGTATAGGAGGCGCCCTGCTCGACCCAGCGGGTCAGGATCTCGACCTGTTCCGCCGATGGTCGTTCCCTTCCATCCGGCGGCATCGGGTCGTCGTCGTCACCGATCCGCAGTAGAGCGAGGCTATTCTGGGGATGCCCCGGCGAGATCGCCGGCATACCCAGATCCCTGACGGTGGTGGCGCTGCCTGGATCATCGAGGCGTAGGTTCTTCTTCCTCGCCTCTCCATCATTGCCATGGCAGGGCAAACAATAATGGGCGAGGATCGGCCGCACCTGGCGATCAAAATCGACCACATCTGGATCGCCCTTCGAGATGAGGGCTGTGAGACCGGTGGACGAGACCCCGAACAGGGCAGACATCAGGAGCAGAAGGACTGGCACACGACTGGTCATGAGAGGATGCTAACCGGGGGAGCATGAGGTCTCCACCGACCACTTGAGCACCAACGAGCGGAGTCCACTCGATGCATCCAGCTGCAGAAGATCGCCTGTCCATTCCCGCAGCCTCGATCCTGGTTCTGTTGATCACCCTGGTGGTAGTCACACCTCTGGCGATCTGGCGTATGGCCCAGCAACTGGCCAGCCCCACCGCCGAGGTGATCTCCCTCGAGGATGACGGTGGGCGATTTCGAGGCCACTGGAAGGTTGGCGAAGTCGATTTCGTCGTCGAGGAGGGCATCGATGAGCCACGTTCCACCGGCACCTTTACCCTGTCAGTCACTCTTCCACCTCGCGAACAAGATGAAACGGTCAAAGTGGTAATAGGCGTGGAAGCTGCACGGGATGGATTCATCGAGAAGGTGCTCTTTCTAGACCCCGATGGAGATGGAATCTGTAGCGCAACCATCTGTATTCGATCGGCAGGCAGCGGTAATTACCTGCAAATCCGCCAGTACACCCTGTCCTTCGAGGGGATCGCTTCAGAAGGAACCTGGTCGAACCTGACCGCCATTCCCGAGCACCTGAGCGTCGGATACATCGGTCACGACACCATCGAACGACAGAGCGAGATGCTGGTGCGGTCCTTTCCCATCTATCTGGAAGGTAACAGCAACAGTGCCCCCACCGGTGGCACCCGTTCACTGATCTGGGACTTCCACAATCGTCGCTGGAGACCCGATCCACGGATGTGAAGGAATTCCACAGCAGATGATTTCGCGGTGGAGAACAGCAGAAACCAGATTTGATCCAGCATCATCCTGGTGCTTACGCAGCCTGGTGCTAACGCATCGGAGTGCTGGCCTATCGGGGTGCTGGCCTATCGGAGTGCTGGCCTATCGGAGCGCCTGCCCAAAGGATGGATGGGCAACGGCCCGCTGAGGAGAGTCGCTACTTGCGCTTGATCTTGTGTACGGTGTGCTTGCGCAGCCGAGGAG
>CAVOEM010000059.1:0-14106 GCA_963694575.1 Planctomycetes bacterium UBA1146
ACGTCAGGCGACCGGGATTCCCGTCTCGATCCTCTCGACCGGGAAGCGGCGCGATGAAGTCTGTATCTTCGAACCCTTCAAGTCCGAGGAGGAACTGGCTTGAGTCGAGCGGGAGACTCGCAGCAATCGGTGGAAGCGCGGCAGCCCGCGGGAGATCGACCCGGTCATCTGGGTTTCATCATGGATGGCAATGGCCGCTGGGCTCAACAGCGCCAGTTGCCGAGAACCGAGGGCCACGCCGAGGGGGCCGAGGCGCTGCGTCGAGTTCTTCGCCTGGCGAGAGAACAAGAGATCGCAGCGGTGACCTGCTTCGCCCTTTCGACCGAGAATCTCGAGCAACGCCCCGCTGAAGAACTTCAGTTCCTGTATGAATTGCTGGCCCACCACCTGGAGCAGGAACGCGAGGAGATGGAACGACTTCAGATCTGTTTCAGAGCCATCGGCCGCCTCCAGGAATTACCTCGGAGACTGATCGACGCCATCGAGAAAGCTCAGTGCGAAACCCGCGAGCATCAGGGGTTGGTGTTTCGACTGGCGGTCAACTATGGTGGTCGGGCCGAGATGGCAGATGCCTTTTGTTCTGCTGGAGCGGGTGATCCGTCGCTGATCGGTGCTCAGAAGGAATCTGCACTGGCTGCTCAGTTGTACGACCCAGCGATGCCTGATCTCGATCTGTTGGTTCGCACCGGTGGCGAGATGCGACTGTCGAATTTCCTGCTGTGGCACTCTTCCTACGCAGAGTTGTACTTCACTCCGGTGTTGTGGCCAGATTTCGCGGCCGATGACTTCACCGCTGCACTCGAGGAGTACTCTCGCAGGTCTCGCAGATTCGGCTCGCTGTCATCGACCACTTCAGGAGGAGATGCATGAAGGGACTGGCCAATCGGATGAAGTGGGGAACTCCAATCCTGATCATCTCGGTCGGATTGCTCTCTGCAGACCTGTACGGCTGGCTCGATGGTTACGGCCTGTGGATTCTGTCCCTGACCTTTGGTGCCGGGGCGATCTGCGAAGCGATCTCATTCCCTACCATCTCGGGAGGATCTCTGCGAGAACGCCAGTGGGCTTGGATTCTCGTCTTCGGCATGACGGTCGCTGTTCTGGTCCAAGCGTGTACGCCATTGGTCGATAGTGTTGGAACTTCAGCGGGGAGGTCTGCTGGAGTCGTGACTTCCACCTCACTGCTCGGGGCTGTACTGCTGTTGAGCACCCTGGTGTCGACTGCGCTGGGTTTCGTATCGAACCGGTCGAAGGGGAAGTTCTGGGCTCGGGTCTATCCGCTGCTAGCGCTGGTCTGGTTGTCGATCCCCATCAGTTGCACTCTGCTGCTGGCTTCCCTCGGTTCGGAAATAGAATCGAGCGGGATTCATCTGGTGCTGTGCACCGTTTTGATGGTCAAGGGGAGCGATACCGGGGCTTACTTTGTCGGACGTAACTTTGGCCGGCGCCCGCTCCATCCGATCAGTCCGAAGAAGACGGTCGAGGGGCTGCTGGCAGGAATCGTCAGTGCCGCAGCGATCGGCTACATCTACGCCCAGCAACTGGCCGATCCGAGTTTTACGCCGGAGATGGCACTGTTCATCGGTGTTCTGGTCGCAGTGGTGGGGCAGATCTCCGACCTGCAGGAATCTGCATTGAAGAGAAGAGCCGGCAGGAAGGACTCCGGAGAGACGATTCCGGGGCTCGGAGGTGCCCTCGACATGCTCGATAGTTTGATCTTGGTGATGCCGATGGTGCTCTGGTTGAGAATCGTACTGGGCGAGTGATCAAGAGAGGAAGTCACGTGGAAATCACCATCGAATTTGTCGATTACGATGAGGCGCAGGCGATCCTTGGAGTCCGCGATCTGAATCTCCGGATGATCCGAGACGGATTCAATATCGAGGCCTCTTCCCGCGGGTTGGCTCTCGATTTCCAGGGAATGGAAGCCGGGGTCTCCGCCGCCCGCGACGTCGTCGAGCGGATGCGGGCAGCGCATCAAAACCCCGGCGCTTCTTCGCCAGAAGATGAGTTGGAAGGAGCCATCCGGCACTTCCGTGAGGACTCCAGTGGTGGCCGTGCCAAAGGAGCCAAAGATTCCACCCAGGACCTGTTTGGCGAGGAGGACGGCGAGGGCTGGCGAGATCTGGCGAAGATTGCCCGAACCGAGGGGCAGGCTCGCTACCTCCGGGCGATGGCGGAGCACGAGATCGTGCTATCGCTGGGACCTGCAGGAACGGGCAAGACCTACCTGGCGGTTCGAGCAGCGGTCGAGGCGCTGAAGGCGGGAGAGGTGCGCAAGTTGATCCTGTGCCGCCCGGCGGTCGAAGCGGGGGAGAAACTGGGTTTTCTCCCTGGAGATTTCCAGCAGAAGGTCAATCCCTACCTGCGGCCGCTCTACGATGCCTTGCACGAGATGCTCGACTATGACCAGGTGCGCAGGTACAGCGATCGAGAGATCATCGAGATCGTACCGCTGGCCTACATGCGGGGCCGTACTCTCAATCATGCTTTCATCATCCTCGACGAGGCACAGAACACTACTCCGGCGCAGATGAAGATGTTCCTGACCCGGATGGGGGCGAGGTCTCGCATCGTGGTGACCGGCGATCCGACCCAACTGGACCTGCCGAAGGGGCAACCGTCGGGGCTGCTCCACGCGCGACGGGTGCTCGGCTCGGTGAAGGGCATCGGCTGGATCGAGCTGGACTCGGCCGATATTGTCAGACATCATCTCGTCTCGAGGATCGTCAATGCCTACGAACGCCATGAAGGCAGCTCGAAGAGCACTTCTTAAGTTCTTATTTTCAAGTAGTTTACGATTTATTTGTCGAGCACCTCTGGCATCCCTTGGACAGAATGGTGGTTTGATCGGACAATGGCACACTGGCTGGATCCATGGGGATCCACCAGTAGCCCTGGCTCTGCCCGGGCGAAAGGAATGCCATGGCGACCGTACGCGGTCGAGCCGGTCGTAAGACCTGGCAAAGACTCTCATTTGGCCGGAGGACCACGCGATCGGGACAGATCGCGGCGGATCAGCTGTCGGCCCGGCGACTGCGAGTATTTCTGGTGCTGGCGCTCCAGGTGGTCGCCGCGACCCTTCTGGTCGGCTGGGTCCGGTTCGATACCGAACTCTTCGCCGTGAGCAATCCGTGGCACTGGGGAGAACTGTTCGCCGCAGTATTGCTGATTCACGCCGGCGCTCTGCTGATGTCTCGCGCCCAGCGGGTACAGCGCCACAAGATCCCACTGCAGATCGGTCGCTGCTTCCTGTTGATCAACGGCTTCCTGCTGGCGAACTGGGTCATCCTGCAGCAGCCGGAAGTCTCGGTGATGCTGTTACCGGTGCCGCTGCTGGGAATGGTGCTGGGATTCCTGCTGCCCATCAGCCGGGCGGTACTGGTCTCGATGGTGGCGATCGCCCTGACTGCGCTGATGGTCTCCGAGCGGCCCGAGTTCGATCCCTCAGCGCATCCGGTGGCGATGTCGGTGGCGATGTTCCTCGGCAGTCTGGTGGCGATCCAAGGAGTCCAGCGGGTCAGATCGCGGACTCGAATTCTCACCGTCGGCTTCCTCTCAGGATTGGCGATGGCGGTGGCGACGCTGCTGCTGCATACGGCGGAATTTCAGCAACTCACTCTGGCCAATTTAGCGTCGAACATCTGGCTGCAAGATGCGATGTGGGGGCTGATCAACGGAATCGCCGCCGGCGTACTCATCACCAGCGCTCTGCCGTTCCTCGAGAAGTGGTTCGATGTGCTGACCGAGATCCGTCTGATGGAACTCTCCGACACTCACCGACCGTTGCTCAACGAATTCTCGCTGCTGGCTCCGGGTTCCTTTCAACACTCACTGATGGTGGGTCAGTTGGCGGAAGAGGCCGCTTCCTCGATCGGAGCCAATGGCTTGCTCTGTCGAGTAGGTGCCCTGTATCACGATATCGGCAAGATGATGAAACCGGGCTATTTCGTCGAGAACATGCAAGGTGGTGAAAACATTCACGACCGGCTGTCTCCCGAGATGTCGAGGCTGATCATCATCGCTCACGTCAAGGACGGCATGAGGATCGCCGAAGAGGAACACCTTCCGATGCCGATCGTCGACATGATTCCAATGCATCATGGGACATCGGTGGTGGAGTTCTTCTTCCAGAAGAGGGCACAGCAGGTCGACGAGCAGGAAGCGGACCGAACCCGCGAGGCGTTCCGCTATCCAGGACCCAAGCCGACCTTCCGTGAGGCGGGAATCCTGATGCTGGCCGATGGTGTCGAGGCCTCCTCGAGGACCCTCTCCGATCCGACTCCGACGCGGGTGCGTCAGCACGTAAAAAACATCATCCAGGCCCGATCCCTGGAGGAGCAGCTCGATGAATGCGAACTGACGATGAGCGATTTACACCGCATCGAGGATGCCTTCGTGCGCGTGTTGTCGGCGATTCACCATGGCAGGGTCAAGTACCCTGGAGAAGAGGAATCGATCAGCACTCCAGCAGCGGAAGCCAACGATTCGAACTCTCCTGATTCGCCGGTCGCGACACGGCGTTCATGACTTCAGCGGTGCCATCCGAGATCGAGGTGGAGATCGAAGATCTTCAGCGATCGATTGAACTGAATCATGATCGGATCATCGAGTTGGTTCATTTTGTTCTCAAGGACCAGAATCATCGGGGACGAGTGGGCCTCTGCTTCGTTGAAGATGAACAGATTGCCAGCCTTCATCAGCAGTTCATGAACGATCCCAGCGTCACCGACGTCATCACTTTTCCTCTCGAAGAGCGCCGTTCGGGCCAACTCGATGGGGAGATCGTGATTTCGACCGAAACTGCCGTCCGTCAGGCCCCAGAACATCATCTCGGCCCTCTGGAGGAGACCCACCTCTACGTCATCCACGGATTGCTGCACCTGCTGGGGCATGACGATTTGCAACCAGCGCAAGCGGAGGCCATGGGAAGGCTCCAGGAGGACCTTCTGGAGCGCTGGAATCGAGCCAATCAGGGGCTCCACGATTGACATCTTGCCGGGGGTCTCGTAGACCATAAAGGGAGTTTCTGGCTGTGAACGTCTGCTAGCCGGTCACTCGAGGAGATGCGACGATACGAAAGCGGATCCGCAACCGCAGGAGGCAGAGTTCGGGGAACCTACTGGCCACTCGGGCCATCGGTGGAAGTCCCATTCCTCTTGCAGATCTGGACCGATTCGAATCCACCGAAAGATTGCTAATCATATCAGGAGGATCTTCATGAGCCGTATTGCGATGGTTACCTTTGCTCTGATGCTGGTCGTCAGTGCCGCAGGTTGTAACAACAGTCAGTTCACCCCGCCGCCGACCGAGGCGGAGTTTTCTACCGGAGCCTTTTCGGTGCCCTTTCCTTCTGATCTGTTCATCACCTATGCAGCGCTCAACGAAGGCGCATTGATGGCCGGGGGTGCTCCGGGCGCATCCATCACCAACACTCCGATCATCCCGAGCGCTACCGACGCATCCGATACCGGTGATGTACTGGTGGCCCAGGGATTCCTCGATGGGTTCTCCAACACGATGCCGATGCAGGTCGATTTCACCCACAACATCGATCCCACCAGCCTCGTGGCAGGGGAGACGGTGCGGGTATTCGAGATCTCGATCTTGCCGCCGACCGGCGCAATGGCTGCCATCGGACTCCCGATCTCGCTTCCTGTCGGTCCCAGTTCCGGTGCGCCGGGAATCATCCGCGAGTTACAGGCGGATGTCGATTACAGCGTGACGCTGGCGAAGAGTGTTCAGTACCAGGTGACGGTCAAACCAAAGGTTCCGTGGCCTGCTTCAGACAACACCAGTCTCGGCGGCCTTTCACGAGGAATCCTCGTGATGGTGACCAACGGCGTCAGAGATTTCCGCGGCAATGCGGTGATTCGATCGGATCAGTACGCGCGGATGGCCGCAGGAATCCCTGACAACACCGGCAACGCCGCGACCGATGGATTTGCCAATGCGATCGGAGCTGCGGTTCAGAGTAGCCTCGGCCTGCTCGCCGATCAGGCGGGAGTGAATCCCGATAGCGTGGTGGTGACCAATTACTTCACCTGCCAGAGTGTCACCGATGTGCTGGATGCGGGAGTGGCCGCTACCGTTGCCCAGGCACCGGCGGTCACCACGCCGGGTGTTGCGCTCCCTGGACTGGACAACGTCCACGACTTCCTGCTCGCTGTCGGAGTCGATATCGGAACCAACTACAATGCGAACCTGGCCCAGGGAACCATCACCTTGCCGACCTTTTACCCGGGAGATTCTTCGGGTCCGGCCGGCTGGGAAGATGCAGTGACCGGTTACTGGAAAGATGGAAACGTGGTCTACCAGTCGACAACTGCAGCACCCAACCCATCCTTTCCGACGCGCTATTCACCGATCGCGGTCCCCCAGGGTGAGCTTGAAGTCCCGGTGCTGGTGATGACCCCCAATCACGTGGCTGGCCCATGGCCGGTGGTGATCTTCCAGCATGGAATCACTCGCAGTCGTTTTGATGGGGCAGCCTTCTCCATATTGCTCTGCTCTGCTGGATTTGCTGTGGTGGCGATGGACGCACCACTTCACGGAACCACCGATGGGAATCCATACTGGTCGGGCCATGGATCCTCGGCCCCGGGACAAGCCGGTGAAGAGAGAACTCATGGGATTGACCGCCTCGGAAATAACTCAGGCAGCGAGATCGATGCCAACATGGATGGAATTCCAGACCTGGATGAAAACGGTTATCTGGTGGGAGACGGGGTTCCCGATTCGAGCGGGCAGTACTTCCTCAATTTCCCCAGCCTGATCAGTTCTCGATCGGTCTGGATGCAGGCGGTCTGCGACCTGGCGATGTTGACCGAGACTCTTCCCTTCTGGGATTTCGATGGTGATCCAGCGACCGGTATCAACGGAGCAGATTTCACCGACGAGGTCCATTTCGTTGGAATGTCACTCGGCGGGCTGATCGGAACTACCTTCATCAGTGCCATGCCGCCAGGCAGGGTCATCACCGCCGAACTGAATGTAACCGGTGGTGGAGTGGCGAAGATGCTCGAGAACTCGCCGGTCTACAATCCACGATTGATGGACTTCTTTGCAGGAGAAGGTCTGGTGCAAGGATCGACTCGTGCAGAACAGGCGCTCAATGTGATCTCCGCCATCGCAGACGGTATCGATCCGGTGGTCCACATTCGCAGGGCCGCAGCGAACTCAGCGGTTCACATGGGAGTGATCAAGGGAGGTCGGGCATCCGGAGGAATGTTTGGGTTCGAACTTCCCGACACTGTCGTCAGTACCAACAGTCTGGGGAATGGGCTCTACGGTCAGATAGTCGGAACAGATGCCTCGCTGCTTCCCAATGGCGATCCCACCTGTGTCGATGGTCGCATCGACAACATTCCCGATGGAGTTTTCCAGGACGCAGAGTGTGTGACCAAGTATTACACCGGTGTCATCGAATCCAGTTACCTCGGTGGTTCCTTTCCGATGATACGGATCGGGTCGCTGGCGGTCCACAACAAGGTCGGCATCAAGAATTTCCCTCCTGATTTTCATACCGGAGGGGCGAGCAACTACATCGCAGGGAATCACGGTTCCTTTGCAGATCCCACGGCAACTGTGGGAGCTGTGATGCAAGCGGAGGGCGTCGGCTGGGCGATGTTCGGAGGAAAACTACGAAACATCCAGAGTGCCAGCTTCCTGGTCGATCCGACCGACCTCTCGTTGGATGAATCCGATCAGGAGATTCCGGTGATGTCGGGCGAAACCAGGCTTGGAAGGATCACCCTGATCGAGACCGAAGACCCCGATAATCCCATCGAAGCGTCCTTCGAGACGGTCGGAGATGCCGGAACCCTCGGGGCAGCAGCTGCGGCTCTGGGTGGCCATCACTTCAACTGGTATCAGCTGATCACCACCGACGATGATCCGGAGAGGGCGGTCAGCGGCGATCTCGCAGCCACGGGAGCTTTGCTGACGGTGCCGAGAATCGATCCACCCAGGGGCGGAACCGGCCAGTCGGGGAATTTCGCCAACAACGGGATTTACGCCGATGACAAACCCTGGTTGTGGAACGAAGTACAGGTACCTCCTGGGGACTTTGCCGCGGATCAGAACGAGTCAGCGGCCGATTTTTACTGCGTCCGGGAATACACCAACAACCAAGGAGCTCCCACTCCCGCCGGAATCGATCCCTGTGTCGGAGATCCCTCGCAGCAATCTTCCCTCGCCTACAATGTGGGACCGTGGATTGGCAACGTGTCGAGCATCGGTGATCGTTTCCAGATTCGTGCCTGGCTGGTATTGGTCGATGAAAATGGTGATCAGGTAAGACTGCTCAACGGATTTACCTTTGCTCAGCAGGTGACCGTGGGTGCGGGGGGTAATGGCGTCGCCGTGACCACCATTGGAGTCGCTCAGATGCCAGGATCCCCTGGTGTGACCGGTGATGATACGATCTTGTCAGGCTTCTAGAGGCACATGAAATTGAATCGAGGGAGCCGATGGGAGTGATTCCGTCGGCTCCCGTTATTTTGAAAAGAACCGGCAATGGATCTCCAGTTCGGGACCGACACTGCAGACCTGGATCACCTGATCGAAGAACTGCAGCAGATGGCGATCTGGACCACCGAGGAGCACTGCATCACCACTCGCAACCTGCAGGTATCGCACTGGTCGGTGGGAGAGCAACTCGATCACTTGTTGACCGCAGCGTTGCTGAACCTGAAGGCGATTCGGATTCTCCGTGTCGGACGGGGACAGACTCCCTCCGAGGGGCTCACCGCTGGCGGAAGGGAATGTCTCGATGTCGGGATGATTCCGTTGGGATCGGCTGTGGCTCCAGAATACGTACAGCCGACCGCTGGGCGTGGTGTCACTGAACTGGAGTCATTACGACTCAAGGTCTTGCAGATGTGCGACGATCTGGTCGGTGAAGTGTCGCAGCTCGACGATCGCGGACAGGTACTCACTCACTTCGCAGTGGGGGAGATGGGTGCGAGCCAGTGGCTGCGATTTGCCCTGGTGCACAGTCGCCATCATGTGGCCATCGTGAGGCGAATCCTCGAGCGTACAGGGGAGAGTTCAGGATGATGCATTTGCTGGATTCGAGTCATGAGCCATCTCCCACGGTAGGATCTGTCAGTGCTTGAGTTCTTGCTACTGCTGCCACTACTGGGAGCCGGTCAAGATGATTCGAACCCATCGGATGATCCGCCGAACCTGCGCCTCGAGGAGATCGTCATCAGTGCCAGTCGGGCAGATGCCCAACAGGCATCCCGAGATCGCCTTCGACTGTTCGATCGGCACGACCGATCGCCCGCGGCGCTGAGAACCCTCGGAGATCTACTCGATCAGGTGCCCGGTATTCACCTGCAGAAAACAGCCCACGGTCAATTTTCACCCTATATCCGTGGTATGACCGGATTTCGCACGCTGGTTCTGGTCGACGGAATTCGTCTCAACAATGCCATCTATCGATCGGGGCCGAATCCATACCTGGGCCTGGTCGATCCACTGGCCCTGACTGGAACCGAAGTGGTCTTTGGCCCCGGTTCAGTGCTGTACGGTAGCGATGCCGCCGGAGGTACCATCTTGTTGGAGGGGCACAGCGTCGAACCCTCCTCCCACGAGCAAGATCAGACGATCCTGACCCAGCGATTTGCCAGTGCAGAGGACTCATCGATCAGCAGGGTCGATCAGATCATGATCCGAGAAAAGACCGCAATTCGATTCGGAGCCAGTTACAAGGATCACGGTGATTATCTAGCGGGGCGAACGGAAGGCCTTCAGTCACACAGCGGATACAGGGAGTGGAGTGGGGATCTCTCACTCACCCATGAGATCCATGATGACCTCGATCTGGTGATCGGGATTCAGTCCCATCGGCAACCCGATGTCCCTCGTACACACTCGACCATCTACGGCAGCCAGTGGAATGGCCTGGTTCATGGCAGTGACCTGAAGCGTGACATCGACGGGGAGCGAGAACTGATCTACAGCCGCTTCATCTGGCGTCACGCTGACGGAGCTCAGTCGCAGTGGACCCTCTCCAGCCACCGGATCTCCGAGGAGGAGGATCGAATCCGAGCTAGCGGTCTGCGGACAGTTCAGGGACTCTCCGACGAGACTCTGGGGATCACCTATCACTGGACTGGTGAATCTCCCTGGGGAGAGATCAGCAGTGGATTGGAATTCCACCGCGATCGAGTGGATTCGTACCGCAGCGAATACGCGCTCGATGGATCGCTCTCATCCGTCGCGCCCCGAGGAGTGGTGGCGGATGATTCTCGATACGATCGATTTGGAATCTACCTGCAGGACACCATTGCCCTCGATCCTGTGACCAGCCTGGTCATCGGTGGAAGATGGGCCAGTGCCGCAGTGAATGCCGCTGTGGTCGATCCCGACCCGTTCGATTCAGAGGTGATCGGGCCGATCGAGGATCGCTGGTCCGCCGTCGTGGGAACTGCTCACGCAGTCCATCAGTACTCGGATGAGATGCAACTGCACGGCGGGCTGTCCCAGGCGTTCAGGGCGCCCAATCTCTCCGATCTGACACGGTTCGATCTCGCAGCCAGTGGTGAAAGTGAGATCCCGACGCCTGGGCTCGATCCGGAACACTTCCTCACGGCAGAGTTCGGGTTGGATTACTCGCTGGATGACTGGGGCATCGAGGGGGTGTTGTGGCACAGTTGGCTCGATTCGCTGGTGGTCAGGTATCCCACTGGTGATCTCGATTCCGAGGGAAATGACATCGTGACCAAGGAAAATGCCGGGGCCGGGAGAGCCAGTGGATTTGACCTGAGAATGAAGCGCGATTTCTCGAGGCACTGGAGGGGCCAATTTTCCTGTTCCTGGATCACCGGAGAGGTGGAGACGCCGGTGGCCCCCGCAGTCGAGCAGGTTCAGCCGCTGTCTCGGCTGGCTCCAGCGATGGCGAGGATTGCACTGCGTTACCTTCCGTCCGATGATGTCACGCTGGAGGCCGCCATCACGATGGCCAGAAAGCAGACTCATCTGTCCAGCAGAGATCTGGCCGATGTCCAGAGGATCCCTCCGGGAGGGACTCCAGGGTATGCGGTGGTCGACCTGCAGGGACGTTGGCAAGCCACTTCCACAACTCATCTGTATCTGGGGCTGACCAATCTAGCGGACGTCGATTATCGACTTCACGGATCTGGAAGTAATGAGGCCGGAATGAGCCTGGTGACCGGGATGGAAACTCGATTCTGATGCCCCGTACCATCTCCCGAAGTTGGCCACTACTCGCCTCGGTCACCCTGCATGGCGTGATGGCTGCGGTGTTATCGGGGGTGGTGATCTCGATTCCACAGCAGCAGCCCCGGCCAAGGAAGGAAGCCCAGGTTCCCATCATTCGCTGGGAGCCGCGTCCTCCCATCCGGACTCTACAGCGGGTCGAGGATCCACTTCTCGAGGATCCACTTCTCGAGGAGATCACCGAAACCCCTGGAGAACCAGCAGCGGAGCCTCTACCGCTGGAACGGATCCCCGATCCTCTGCCCGCCCCACGCCCCGATGATCCGGTGGCGCCATCCCCGGTGCTGGTTGCCGATGCGACACCTCCTCAGGAAGTCGACGAGATGGAAGTTCCAGAGCCAGCGAAGCCGTTAGTGGAGATCGCTCCTCAAATTCGGGTCGAGGTGTTCGAACCCGCCACGGTGGCGCTGGAGTGGCAACCGATCTATCCACGCGAGTGCATCCGAAAAGGACAGCAGGGAGAAGTAATACTGATGGTGCAGGTGTCTGCCGATGGAGATGTGTTGTCGGTAGAGGTCCTGCAAAGCAGCGGCCATCGCCTGCTCGATCGTGCCGCGGTCAGGAGTGTCGAGAGGTTACGCTTCGTCCCGGCGACCAGAGACGGTGTTCCAGTCTCCTCGACCCTCGAACTACCGCTGCTCTACCAACTGAAAACTTGATCGAGTACCAATACAGCGGATCAGTGGCGAGAAGACTCGATTTTACTCGGCCTTCTTTTGATATCTGGGAGCACCACCGAGGTAGGGGAACCGGTCAAAGTCCGGTCCCGTTCCCGTCACACGAGGATCAGCGGTCCTCTTCAATTCGGCGAACAACTTCTTCTTCAAGCGCCGTAGCGGATCCGTGTATTCGGGGTCCGCTGCGACATTGACCAGTTGATGTGGATCGCTGGAGAGGTCATACAGCTCCTCTGCGGGGCGCTTACCAAAGCTGAGTTGATAGAAGCGTCGGTGTTCGTCATCTCGATCCTGGTGCTCGACGATGTAACTCTTGGTCGGGCCGTTATCACAGTCGGCGAGCCAGGCACCTGGAATCGCCGACTTCTGATGGCGAGGAGTGCCGGCGGGCCAACGATCCGGAAGGAAGTTGTGCAGATATAGAAACCGATGAGTACGCAGTGCTCGGGTCGGATAGCCTCCAAGATCGGCAGCTTCCTGGCCAGGAACATGTCTTTCCTTGCCGTGCAGGACGAATTCTCGATCACCGTGGTCCTCGCCCCCGAGCAGCGGGAGCAAGCTACGACCAGAAACCTCGTTCGGGATCGCAACACCTGCGGCTTCGAAATATGTGGGAGCGAGATCGACCAAACTGACGAAATCGTTCACCA
Organism: Planctomycetes bacterium UBA1146; assembly: GCA_963694575.1. Classification (GTDB taxonomy): domain Bacteria; phylum Planctomycetota; class UBA8108; order UBA1146; family UBA1146; genus QNYK01. The sequence continues at coordinate 12,575 of CAVOEM010000059.1, forward strand.
CAGTTCCTCCCTTGATCCTCTCTGGCCAGCGAATGGCCAGCGGCACTCGAGCTCCGCTGTCGTAGTTGTTGCTCTTGCAGCGAGGAAAAGGCATGCCGTGATCCCCGGTCATCACGATGATGGTGTTGTCGATCTGCCCATTGGCCTCAAGAGTGGCGATCGCGGCTGCGACCACTCGATCGAAGCGCTGCACCTCCAGGTAATAATCCGCAACATCGCCGCGCACCTCTGCACTGTCTGGAAAGTGACCGAACAACTCGATCTTCGACAGGTCCATGCCGCTGCGTTCGCCGGAACCTTCGATGAAGCCTCGGTGTGGATCGTGGCTTCCAAGCCAGAAACACCAAGATTTCCCATCCGGGACCGTCTCGATGAAATCTGCCAGAGCCTGGGAGTCGGGAGATGCGATGGGAGTGCCTGCAGGGTGGCGGCCAGCGGTTTCGGTTTTTCCAGGACCCCAGCCCTTGCTCTTTGAACCGGCCACGTAGCCGGCATCCTCGAGGATTTCTGGATAAGTCCTGAACTTGTCGGGCAGAACACTCCACAAGTTAGCCGCACCCTCGAGCCTCCAGTGCCACTGACCAGTCAAGATGGCGCCCCTCGAAGGCGTGCAGGAAGGCGAAGAAACAAAGGCGTGATGAAAGAGCGCTCCTTCTCTGGCGATGCGATCAAAGGTAGGAGTTTTCACCACTGGATCGAGATAGGCACCGGCATGAGGCCAACCCCAGTCATCGGCGATGGCGAAAAGAATGTTGGGTGGCGGTTTATCGGAGGGAAGTTGCGCTTCGAGGAAACTGACGAGTGAACTGACCAGTAGGAAGAAGGTGAGCAGAATCAACTTCAAGACTTGCCCCGAGCTTCGGGGGGTTGCCACAGTTCAATTCGATTTCCCTCTGGATCGGTGACCCAGCAAAAATGGCCGTACTCGCTATCTTCGACCTTATCGTCCACGTCACATCCGGCACTCCGGAGTTGTTGCACCATCGCATCTCGATTGGCGATCCTGAAGTTCACCATGAATTGGTTCTCGCGGGCACCGAAGTAATCAGTGTGCTGATCAAAGGCACTCCACAGGCCTGCTCCGACACTGGGATGACCTTCATCTCCTCCCGGAAGGATGGCTCCAAACCACGCCTCCTCGATGGCAAGTCCCAGATGAAGTTGATACCAGTGGGCAAGAGATTTGCGGTCCTTCGAGCGAACAAAAACGCCACCGATGCCGAGTACCTTTTCCACGATCGCTCCTCCTTCAGTCAACTGATCATTCCGGCAAGTCCGGATCGAGCAGATTGAGACAGCACTTCTTGTACTTTCTGCCGCTACCGCAAGGGCAAGGATCATTGCGCCCGATCTTCGAGGCGACTCTTTCGATGGGGGCGACTGTATCCCGGAGATCTCGAAGAAAACCATCCTTCATGGCGATGACCATCGCACCATGAGTTTCTCCCGCGGCCAGTCTCCCTCTACGCTGTAAGTCTGCCAGAAAGTCCCCGATCAATTGCGGGATCAGTGGTTGGCCAAGTTCCGGGATC
>CAVOEM010000060.1:0-14080 GCA_963694575.1 Planctomycetes bacterium UBA1146
GGTGTCATCTACATGTTTTCAGGAGACCTTTCAGGTACTGGATCCGATTTCATTCGCGGTGAGTTGAACATGGACGGAACCCGCAACCTGGTCGATGTCACGGTACTTCTGCTGAATCTCTTCGGTCAGGGTCAGACTCCTTCCACCTGCGTCGACGCTTCCGACATCAACGACGATGGGCTGGTCAACATCGCCGATGCCATCTCGCTGCTGGAATACCTGTTCGAGGGTGGATCGGTTCCACCAGCTCCCAGTAGTGGCTGTGGACCAGACGACTCCATCGACAACCTTACCTGTCAAGAATTCGACGGCTGCTAACACCACACCAGGTTCTCAGAACCACAGGTTCACCAGAACCACAGGTTCACCAGAACCACAGACTGGTTCCGCCAAAGAGAAGACCCCCGCCGTCAACGACGGCGGGGGTTTTTTCCATCTGGACAAGTTCTCTCGGGGTCTGCAACGTGCCGAATCAGGGGGACAGCGCTTCCGCCAGGATTGGAAGCGACACATCCAGTCGATAATCCACAGCAGAGTGATCATCATCGAACTCCTGATGCAGATGCGGGACATCGAATTGCTGGAGCTTCTTTGCCAGCATTCTCGCTCCATGGTGAAGACGGTACTGATCTCGAAAACCGCAATCGATGAAGAGGCACTTCAGTGATTTCAGAGCGGTGTGATGTCGATCGACCATCTGAACCGGGTCGTGTTCCAGCCACCGCTGCCATCTCTCATCGATGATCTCACCGGTTTCCAGATCAAAGGGCAGGTGGTATTCCCCCGGTCGCTGAAGATCTGGGTCATAGGAAGCGGCCATCGCAAGAATCATCAGTGTCATCACATCATCGTGACGCGGCTTGACCTTCTTGCGAAACTTCTCCAGGAAGGTGGTCTTTCCGCCGCTCCTTCGCAGCACATCGATCGCCAGTGGAAAATCGGGGAGATAGCCGTAGGGGAAGTACATGTCGCCACTATGGCAGGCGATCGCCCCCCACGTTTCGGAATGAAGCATGCCATGAACCAGTGCCCCGTAGCCTCCGGAGGATTTCCCGAACACACCCCGATGATCTCGCTCGGCTAGCGTTCGCCAGCGATCATCGATGAAGGGCACCAGTTCTTCGACCAGGTAACTGGCCCACGGCCCCACCGCCGGAGAATCGATGTACTGGTTTCCTCCCAGCGAGGTGAAGCCATCCGGCATCGCCACGATGCACGGCTTCATCTGCCCGCTTCCGACCAGCCGATCGAGTCTCTCTGGCAGGTTCTCGGTGAAGGCAGACCAGGCCAGATGTTTGATTCCACTGCCGGTGAATCCGGCCAGATCGACCAGCAGTGGATACCGTTGGGAGCCCCCCTCGGAGTAGCCGGGAGGGGTCCAGATGGCTATATTTCGCAGCGGAGGATCCCCCAGGGGGTTTCCTTCCAGCCTCCTCGACCGGTGCTCGACCACCTCCACCTGGCCCGTCTCTCCCTGATATCTTCTCAACTGGTCACTCCGTTTCCCACGGGTCTCGGTGATTCCACCCGGTGCAGCGGTTAGAATCCACCTCCGGGCTGTACAGAGCAACTGCCGATTCGGCCCCAAGAAGGGAAAAACATCGATGGAGAAGACTGCGTTCCCCCGGCAATTCCTCAACGAGGAATTTTCAGCCGATAGCCTCGAGGCGATCGAGGCGATTTACACCGATCTACTGACCAGAGAGATCGACAATCCCGATTCGCTGCTGGCATGGTGCTCCGAATGGAGCGAGATCGATTCAGTTCTGGCCGAGGAAGGTGCCCGTCGGTTCGTCCAGCACACCTGCTACACCAACGACGAGGAGATCACTGCTCTATACATGGAGTGGATCGAGAAGATCAGACCGGGTCTCAAGAAGATCATGTTTGACATGGATCGCAAATTCATGGCTTCCCCCGCCCTCGATTCACTGCCCACCGAGAAGTTCGGCAACTGGATCAAGTCGGTGAGAAACAGCGTGGAACTGTTCCGTGAAGATAATATTCCACTGCAAACCGAAGAATCGAAACTCGACGCCGAGTACGACAAGGTCGTCGGAGCGATGACTGTCGAGTTCGATGGGGAAACCAGAACCATTCCCTACATGGGAAGAATCCTCCAGGAGACCGATCGAGATCGACGCGAAGCGGCATTCCGTGCCATCTGGGATCGCTTCGGCCAGGACAACGACAAGATCCAGGACATCTTTGATCAACAACTTCAATTACGTCATCAGATGGCACTCAACACAGGGCTCGACAACTACAGGACCTTGCGCTTTCGCCAGCTGGAGCGATTCGATTACGGCCCCGAGCAGTGCATGCAATTTCACGACTCCATCGAGAAGGTGATCTTGCCGCTGGTGAAAGAGCGTGCGGCCAAACGACGCGAATCCCTCGGAGTCGATCAACTCCGCCCGTGGGATTCCTCGGTCGATCCGAAGGGTCGTTCCCCACTTCGCCCCCTGGAAGGCGGCACCCCACTGGTCGACGGCTGCAGCCAGATCTTCGGACAGGTTCATCCAGACCTGGCGAAGATGTTCTCGCTGTTGATCGACGGTGACCTTCTCGATCTCGATTCACGCAAGAACAAGGCTCCTGGTGGCTACCAGTACAACTTCGAAGAGATCCGCGTTCCCTTCATCTTCATGAATGCTGCTGGAAAGCAGGGAGATGTCGAGACCCTCTTGCACGAGGGCGGCCATGCATTCCACAGCATCGAGTCTCGCCATCACGATTTGATCGCCAACCGCGGCGCTCCCATCGAGTTTTGTGAAGTCGCCTCGATGGCGATGGAACTACTCGGCGCACCTCATCTCGATGTCTTCTACAAGGACCCGGCTCAGGTCACTCGAGCTCGGATCGAGCATCTCGAAGGAGTCATCAGTCTGTTCCCATGGGTCGCCATGATCGATTCCTTCCAGCACTGGCTCTACACTCATCCGGGACACTCGCGCGATCAACGTACCTCAACCTGGCTCGCCATCATGGATCGCTTCGGCACCCATGAAATGGACTGGAGTGGGCTGGAACATATTCGCGCCAGCCGCTGGATGCGTCAGTCGCACCTGTTCGGAGTTCCCTTCTACTACATCGAGTACGCCATCGCTCAGTTGGGCGCACTGCAGGTGTGGAGAAATCACCGCAAGAACCCCGAAGGTGCCATCCAGAACTACCGAGCGGGACTGTCCCTCGGCAACACTCGCTCCCTTCCTCAGTTGTACGAAGGTGCCGGAATCCGATTCGACTTTTCTCAGGAGATGCTGGAAGATCTGATCGGAATGGTCAGGGAAGAGATCGACTCGCTCGAGAGTTCCTCTTCCTGAATCCTCTGGTCCACACAAAACAGGTATTCTTGAACCGATAAAATAAGGAGTTCGTAATGAAAACGTTGATCATGGCCTGCTTGAGCCTCTCGATCCTGACCCTCTGCGCCTTCGACGCGATCGATGGAAGTGGCACCGCGATCGCCGCCGGCGATCCAGTCATCAGCGCAGTGGATCAGTACATCGCCAAGCAAACAGAATCGGGAAAGATCCAGAAAGACAGCGCCAGCTGGAAAACCCGTCTACCGAAATTCCCCGCACTGGAATACACCAAGGGAACCACCTATGTCTGGAAACTGGAGACCTCTGTGGGAGAGATGGAACTGGAATTCCTGCCAGAGACTGCACCCAACCATGTCTCCAACTTCATCTACCTCACGCAACTGGGATTCTTCAACGGTCTCAACTTCCACCGGGTGATCCCCGGCTTCATGGCCCAGGGTGGCTGTCCCTTGGGCAGAGGCAATGGCGGTCCCGGATACAAGTTTGCCGGAGAATACGACTCCTCGGTCAAGCACACCCGTGGCGGCCTGCTCTCGATGGCCAATGCAGGTCAAGGGACCGATGGTTCGCAGTTCTTCATCACCTTCACCCAGACACCCTGGCTCGACGGAAAGCACACCATCTTCGGCAAGCTCCGCGCGGGAGAATCGGTCCTCAAACAGATTGAAGCACTTGGAACACGAAGCAGTAAACCTTCCGAAGAGTTGACGATCGAGAAGGCTTCCATCGTGATCGAGTCGAAGAGCAAGGTCGAAGAAGAGAAGAAGGAACCGGAACCGAAGAAAGCACCGGCGAAGAAGCCACAATCCAAAAAGGAGTCACGTTGAGTAACAGCACCATCGATGCGATGAGAGAAGCGGTTTCTGCGTTGAAGGACGCGGGCGAGATCGACACCTCATCGAAGAATTGGAAGACCTCTCTGCCACGTTTCCCGGAGACTGCAGTCTCTGCGGAGGATTCGATCTTCTGGATGATCGAGACCAACCATGGCACCATCAAGGTTCGTCTGATGCCGGATGTCGCTCCCGACCATGTGCGCAATACGATGTACCTGACCGAGTTGGGCTTCTACAACGACCTCACCTTCCATCGCGTCATCACCGGGTTCATGGCCCAGGGTGGCTGCCCCGATGGCACCGGCATGGGTGGTCCGGGATATCGCTTCCAGGGCGAGTTCTCGCCGTCGGCTCGACACGACCGTCGCGGTCTGCTGTCGATGGCCAACGCCGGCCCCAATACCGACGGTAGCCAGTTCTTCCTCACCTTCACCGCCACTCCACACCTCGATGACAACCACACCATTTACGGTGAAGTGATCGAGGGTCAGCCAGTGGTGGAAGCGCTGGAACAGCACGGTTCCGGTGCAGGCACTCCGGCCTCACCGTTGTTGATGATCCAGTCGACCATCTCTGCAGAGTGAGTCCGTCCCATCGTTGAGCCTCCGGAACCGGTCAGTTCCAGTCCGGTTCCGGAGGCATCATCGACCAGAGGAGGGCTTCCCCTCCCATTTCTCTCAACGCAGCAGACCACATCTGATCCGCCGGAGTTTCCAGTAACTGCGCCGGGTTCCCCCTCGAGATCACCCACGATTGCTCGATCACCTCCTGCTGCAACTGCCCCTCTCCCCAGCCGGTGTAGCCGAGGAAAAAGCGGTAGTTCTGCAACGCATTTTTTCCATCCCTGATCTTGCCGAGTGTCTCCTCCAGATCATCGGGAATGAACAGCCCACTGCTGATTTCTCGCTGTGTGGGATCGGGGTCGCACCTTTCGTCGACGACGATCTGACACAGCGCAAAGATCTTTTCGTGGTCGACCGGCCCTCCGAATTGCAAACACGGGTTCTTCACGCCAGCGATATCGATGTCTTCCAGTACTCGACTGATCGGAATGTCGGTGGGTCGGTTCACCACCAGGCCGAAGGAACCGGCATCGTCGTGATCACAGAGCAAGATGACACTGCGATGAAAGTTGGGATCGCGAAGAGCAGGGGTGGCGATGAGCAAGTCACCGGGGCCCAACACCGGGGGGTCTATCGGCTTCAGTGAAAAATCCAGATCATCTTGCATGAGACCTCCCGGTTGAGACCAGGGTGGTATAGCAACTTCCGGTCTCTCAGGATTCGATTGTCACCTTGAGCAGCTCGATTCTCAATCCCACCAGGGAAATCAAATCTCTTCGATTGTGCAGCAGAACCGGCTCGATCACCGACAACGGAGCCCCCTGCCTCATGTCCTGGAAACGCAAGGGAGCCTCGCTACCGGGCACATCGTCACTGCAACGAGGGATTCCGAGTAATCGCTCCTCCGCCGTCGTCAGGCGACAGTTGGGCCACTCCTTGCGGTAGCGGCGCCGAACATCGACCAGCAGGTCCAGCGACTCACAACCGTCAGAGATCCCCGCCAACTGGTGCCAGCGCCAGCGGCAACGGAGGAAGGGGAGATCAAATCCATTGCCGTTATAGGTCACGACCCGGTCGAATCGCTCGAGCAGCCGCTGCAATCGCTGCAGCTGTCGCCGCTCCCCTGCCACGTCGCCGCTGTACCACTGCTCCAGACGCAGCGAATCCTGCTGGCGATAGAGGATCCCGATCAGCGAGGTGAGCGAACGGTCCGCGCGCAAGCCAGTGGTTTCCAGGTCGAGAAAGATGACATCGTCGGGGGTCTGGTCGATCCACTGCCGGCCCACCTGACCATCGACGATGGCATCGTAATCAGGCACCATCGTGGCCGGCCGAGCACCCTTGGGGGGAGCGCTTTTCCTCAAAGATCGTCGCAGGCGATGCAACCGGTCCCCTTTCAACTTCGCCCCCTTCGCGAGGTCCACCGTGCCACCTTGCGTACCTTCCGCTCGGTTCGCTCATCGAGCAGCACCGGAGGTGATTCTGGCCGGGGTGATGTGGGCGCCGCTACACCGGTCAGATCGGGAACGTACTCGTCGCGTCCGGTCAATCGATGGACCAGCCACCGTGTCGCTTCCTTCGGATAGGGATACTCCATCAGTTCCTGATCCAACACCGAGGCGACCCTCGATGATCCGGGTAACACACAGGCGGGACAGCCGGCGGCGCAATCGCATCCCACCACCGCTTCCAGCACATCTTCGAGCACCTGGTCATGCTTTTCATGGCCCAGTTCCGAGTATCCGATGCCCCCTGGATAGAGGTCATAGATGTGAATCCGATCGGCATCGACATGGTGATCGAGATCATTGGGATCGCACATCGCTCGCAGCGCCAACAGATCGCGAAAGAGCCGTGCCACTCCATGCATCGCCGAGAGTAAAAATCCGCTGCCAAATCTCTCCGACGCAGTGACCGTCTGCCGCTCCAGTTGGATCTCGTGGCTGACCGTGTCCAGTTCGAGCGGAGGCAGGTCGACCTCGCCATAACCGATGTTCTCGACCGAATGAAAGCGCACTTTCTTGAAGCCGGTGATGCGGGTACGCACCTCGACCTCGGCGAGCCTCAATGTGGCCCCAGGACTGCTCCTGGTCGCCCATTCCTCCCCCACCGTGACCCGCTTCTGGGTCAGTGCCTGGGTGTAATAGCCGGTATCGGTGCGACGGATCTTGACCAGGCAGTTGACGTGATCCATCTGTTCGACGACGAAGGTCTCGGTGCGATGGATGTAGATGGCACCCTCGTAGAGGCTGACCATCGCAGCCACGTAATCGAGTTCTCCGATGATCCGATCGGGACCGATCTCGAGGATGGTGAAGTTTTCCTCGCTGGCGGTACGCAAGCGCACCTGTGCGGCAGGGTACTCCTCACGACTCAGGTACCAGTGCCCCCCTTCCTCGCGCAGTCGATTCTCCTCCTGTAACACCGTGCACATCCCCTCGACCTGTTCTCCCAGCAGATCCGAATCTGCACCCGAGATGGGCAGTTCGTAGGCGGCGCAGATCAGATGTCGTGCGGTGATGTAGGGGTTCTCCGTCTCGATGACGGCATTCTCGGGGCTACTCCCGAACAGCGTTTCTGGATGGCGAATGAACCACTGGTCGATGGGATCCTGACCGGCGATCAGGAACACCAGCGACTCGCCGAGACTACGCCCGGCGCGCCCCGCCTGTTGCAGGAAGGAGCAAACACTTCCGGGCCAACCGACCATGATACAGCCATCGAGTCCGCCGACATCGATCCCCACCTCCAGCGCATTGGTAGTCACCACTCCGCCGAGATCCCCACCAAACAGTTTCGATTCGATGCGGCGCCTTTCACTCGGCAAATAGCCGCCACGATACGCATCGATCCGATCGGCGATCTGCTGCCGATCGGTCGCTCCGCGCGCTCGCTCACGAATGTATCGCAGGATCAACTCGACTCCGTTGCGAGTGCGAGCGAAGCAGATGGTTCGCAATCCTTTTCGTACCAGTTCCGGTAGCAAACGGACCGCCACCGAGGCCGGCCCACGTCGTGAGCGGGTGCCATCCGGCCGCTTCACCAGCGGAGGATTCCACAGCGCCACATGCTTGCGCCCCCGCGGGGCTCCATCCTCGTCGATGATACGGACCGGTTGGCCCACCAGACGCTCGACATGCTCTCGCGGGTTGGCGATGGTCGCACTGGCGGCGATGAAGAGTGGATCGGAGCCGTGATGACGGCAGATGCGACGCAGCCTGCGAATCACGCTCGCAACATGCGAGCCAAAAATTCCACGCAGGGTGTGGACCTCGTCGATGACCACGTAACGGAGGTTCGAGAAGAGTGCCGCCCAACCGCCATGATTGGGCAAGATGGATGCATGCAACATGTCTGGGTTGCTCAGGATGATCCGTCCCGATCGGCGTAATCTGCGCCGCACCTCGGGCTCGGTGTCTCCATCGTAAATTCCCGTCTCGAGCGACACACCGACCCCATCGATCAGCTCTCGCAAGTGACGATGTTGATCCTGGCTCAGTGCCTTGGTCGGATAGAGAAACAGCGCATGAGCCGAGGGATCCTTCAGCATCGTATCGATCACCGGCACGGTGCTACACAGCGTCTTGCCACTCGCCGTCGAGGAAGCGACGACGATGTTCTGTCCATCCAGCACCGCATTCATCGCCTGTGCCTGATGACTGTAGAGGGGCCAGATCCCCTTCGACTGCAGATGGGCCAGCAGTCGTGGATCGAGCGGTGGCACCTCGGTCGCCGTCTTCGCAGGGCGAGCCTCGATGGTGTGCAGTGCCACCAGTTCGTCGCGATCCGCGATGCGCGAACGGATCCCCGCCAGGATCTCGGTCGGGAGCGGGGCACGACTCGATGAGAGATGCGCTGATGAGAGATGCGCCGATGAGAGATGCGTCGCTGAGTGATGCGTCGATGAGTGATGCGATGGCAGCGTCTCCACCGAGGCTGTGAACTCTGTCGATCCGCCATTTCTGGATGACAAAGATGAGTCTGCGTTGCCAGATGAATCCAGAGATGAATCCAGAGATGAATCCAGAGATGCATCCAGAGATGAATCCACAGGCTTTCGGGAGGTCCGCTTTGACGCGTCGATCGGTCGTGATTCTGCAGAGGATGACATCGGTACCACTCGCTTTCGATCCGTGAGGCTGGAACCCTAACAAATCCCTAACCTGGAGTCCAGTGCGATCGCATTTGGTTCCTGAAGCCGGTTCCGGTATGCTGTCGAGGCCAGCCAGCACTCGCAGGGGGAATATTGTTGGAATTGATGCACAGAAGTGCCCACAACGGTCGATCCGGACGGTTCAGGAACCATGTTTCCGGACCGATTCTGGCAATTTCAGCGCTGATCAGCGTTTCCTGCATGGTGCTCTTGAGTGGCTGTGGTGGCGGCCCTCCCCGACGCACTCCGACCCCGCAGCCGCCAGCTCTGCTCGATGCCAGGGGGGCGCTCGAGCGGGGCAAGATCATCCGCGCCCGTCAGATCTTCTCCTCCCTCGAAAGTCCCGAACGTCCGCTCAGTTTGCGAGGAATGGCCCGCATTGGCCTGGGCCGCTGCGCCATCGCCGAAGGCGATCTCGATGAAGCGATTCGCCATCTCGAGGTGGCGAGAAAGCTGCTTCCGGGCGGTTCCCAACATGCCCGGGTTCGCCTCTACCTCGGTGAGGCGCAGTTGCGTTCAGGGGCGATCAATAGCGGGCTCAATCATCTCGAGACCGCTTACCCAACCCTGCGCGAAGCAGACGACCGATCGCGCGCTGCTTTCCTCATCACCCGCACCCTCGATCAACTCGGAGATGCGGTGCCCGCGCTCTACCGCACCGCCGCCGGCCAACACACCTATCCCGAGTACTCCTCGATCTGGCGACGCACTCGACCGGCACCGCCGACGGTGGTCGCCGTGCCGACGGTACAACCTCCGGTGCAGTTACGACCCACCCACCCACGCCTCAAGATTCACCAGAGAAACAGCTGGAACGCCCGGCCGGTCAGAACCCGTTCGGTGGTCCCGATGTCGCGACCGACCCGAATCACCATCCATCACACTGCAGACCAACCCGCCGTCGCAGCACTCGGAATTCGAGAACCGAAGGCCTACCTGAGGCGGATCCAGGACTACTGCACCGGCAGTCTCAAGTGGGGAGATATCGGCTACCACTATCTGATCAGTTCCGATGGCCGCATCTGGGAGGGGCGCCCGCTCAAGTTCCAGGGAGCCCACGCCGGCAACAACTCGCTCAACCGAGGCAATATCGGCATCGCTCTGATCGGCAACTTCGACCTGGATCGACCCAGTTCCTCCCAGGTCAAGAGTCTCGGATCGCTCCTTTCGGCGCTGACATCGGTGCACGGAATCGCTTCCAACCGAATCTATGGGCATCAGGATCTGCGAGACACTGGTTGTCCAGGGGCTCACCTGCAGGCGGTGCTGAGCCGATTGGTGTCGAAGATGAATCGTATCTCAAGCGCCCGCAAGACGCGCTGATCGATCGATTCAGCGGGGAAACCCACTGGTGTCTTCCATGAGTCGCTTCGATTGGTTAATTTCTCCTGCGAGGAGGCATCTCTTGATCTTCGGTTTTTTCGGCAAGAAAAAAGCACAGCAGCGCCAACAAAACAGCCGCATCCGCGCCGATCTAGAATCGGAACGTGAGGGGCTGACGGTCGAATTGGAAATGCTCGAGAAAAAGATGAATGTCGAACTGGGCGACGACAAAATGGACCGCACCACCACCCGCAGTCGCTATCCCAAACGGATCGTCGAGTTGCGGATTCAGATCGATGCCATCGGCCGCAAACTGGATGCTCTCTCCGACTCCTGACCGACTCTTGACCGACTCTTGACCGACTCTTGACCGACCCGCTAGGCGAAGGCGTCGTCGTCGATCTCTCCAACATCTCGCGGACCATCCTGTCGCTCTCCAGCATCGCCATCGGAGACCTCGGAGACCTCGGAATCCGCCGCCGATACGTCGCCGTCGAGGCTCCCACCGGTGCCATGGCTATTCTTCGGTAGCTCACCGGCGTTGACCTGCTGTCGATAACTGGATCGCAGTTGCTGGTACTCCTCGGCACTGATCTCGAGCGGATTCGCGGCGCCCTGCGATGATGGTGAATCCTCCCCCTGCGACGCCACTCCTTCGGCATGAATCCTCATCAGAAAAGGAATGCACCAGCCGCAGCCGGTCCCGGCACCGAAGCAGTTCGACAGTTGCGATGGTCGGCTCGGCTGGGTCTGGCGAGTGAAGTTGACCAGTTTGCGCCGGGAAACCCCGAAACAGATGCAGACCTTGTCATCCATCTCCATCGAGTTCCTCCTCGTTCTACCGGTCAGCGGCGGTGACAACCACCGCGGCACTGCAGGGTCTCCTGCCAGCGGTCACTGTACAAGCCCAAGTCGTCGATGACGCAGCGAGGGCGCATCGATGACACATCGAGGAACACTACCGTTGAAGGAGATTTCGTGGTGTCATCTCGCCACTGAGACTTCAATTCCACACGACCCTGGAGGACTGATGCAGCGCGTCGACCTGAGATCAGACACCGTCACCCACCCCACCGAGCAGATGTACCAGCAGATGGTCGAGGCCCCCCTCGGCGATGATGTCTTTGGCGATGATCCCACCGTCAATCTCCTCGAACAGGAGAGTGCCGAGCGTCTCGGCAAGGAAGCGGCGCTCTTTGTCCCGACCGGCACCATGGCCAACTCCATCGCCATCGGCACGCTGACTCGACCCGGCGATGAGATGCTCCTGATGGAAGACAGTCACATCTACCTGTACGAGGCGGGGGGATCGTCACGATTGTGGGGAGTCCACCCCCACCCACTACCGTCCGTCGCTGGCTGTCTCGATGCCAGCGACATCGCATCCACGATCCGACCCGACGATCCTCACCAGCCGCGCACCTCACTGATCTGCCTCGAAAATACTCACAACATGCGTGGTGGACGGGTGATCACACCGGAGCAAATCGCACCGGTGGCACAGGCCGCCCGCGAGCATCAATTGAAGATGCACCTCGATGGGGCTCGCTTGTTTCACGCCGAGGTGGCACTCGGGATCCCGGCGGCGCAACTGGCGGCAGAGTTTGACAGCGTCTCCTTCTGTCTGTCGAAGGGACTGTCCTGTCCGGTCGGTTCATTGCTATGCGGATCCGCCGAGCAGATCGCCGAAGGCAGACGGCTGCGCAAGTTGCTCGGGGGTGGCATGCGACAGGTCGGAGTGCTGGCGGCACCGGGACGGGTCGCCCTTTCCCAGGGGATCGATCGCCTCGCCGATGACCATCGCCGCTGCCAACAACTCGCCGAACAGCTGGCGCTGCTGCCGGGCGCCCGCATCGAGCCCCACCCACCGCAGTCCAACATCGTGTTCGTCGCCTTCGACCAGATCGATAGCGCCGGATACCAGCAGATGGAGGCGGATCTGGAGGCGCTCGGAGTACGGGTGCTGGCCATCGGCGAACGCGGCCTGCGAGCGGTTCTGCACCGCCAGATCGACGATGAGGGGCTCCAGCGGGCGATCGAGGCTTTCCGCCAGATTCGCTCCATCTGAGGTATTTGGTTTCCGAATCGGACCTCCAGCAGGCCACTTTCACTCTACAGCAGCGAGCAGTGAACCGGGACGGTCCCGACTTCATGTTATACTGCTCAGGAAGGTGATCCTGGCCCGAATGCGGGCCAAGCGCCCCGTCTGTGATCGAGGTCAATCGCACCTCGACGGCCCCCTTGCCCCGGAGATCCCGCATGTGCCCTGCTCCTGCCGATCGACCCGAGAAGGCTCCCGCGGATTCTCCGCCATCGCTCTCTCAGCTCGAAGATGTCGATCTGGTGAGGCGAGCATCCAGCGGCGACGAGGCCGCCTTCGCCGTACTGATCGAACGCTTCGGCGGGCTGGTGCTGGGACTCTCTCGTCGCAAGGTGGGTCGTGATGATGCAGACGACGTCGCCCAGGATGCCCTCTATCACATCTGGCGCTCTCTCCCCTCGCTGAGAGAGCCACGCGCCTTCATCGGATGGCTCTCCCGATTGGTTCAGAATCGAGCCCATCGGTGGATCCAGCAGAAGCAACGCAAACGAGTGGTGCTCCAGGAAGCACGCACCGAACTGCTGGCCCGGGCCCAGCACCGTTCGAAGGAATCGACCTCGTTCGAAACCGACGAACTGGTCCACCGCCTTCCCGATGAGATGAGACTGGCGCTGCAATGGAAGTACATCGAGGGCCACTCCTACGAGGAGATCGGCGAGCGCCTCGGCATGTCCTTTCACCAGGTGGATTACCTGATGCGTCGTGCTCGCGCGGCGTTACGCAAGGAGCTGAAGCGCTCCGAATCCTCGAAAGGGGGCAGCGCATGAGCGATCGCCCGATGATTTCACTCGATAATTGTGATGGTGTGCGGAACGTTCTTCCGCGATTTCTCGACGGCGAGTCGGGTCCTCTGGAAGAGCAGCGAATCGCCTCCCATCTGAACACGTGCCACGGCTGCCGCACAGTCCATGACCAGTTGAGCGATGAACTGCTGCTGACCATCGAGACGATGACCGGCGTGAGCCCCGACGAGGTGGCGTCACTGTCGCGAGCGACCCTCGAACAGATCCGCGCAGCGGCAAATCCAGCCAGCGAACCATCGGGCAATGGCGGCTCCTCACCGACCACACCCCCCTTCGGGCGCTGGTGGAGCAGTGCAGCAGCACTGCTGGTCGCGGTGCTGCTACTGTCCGACTTCCTGCCGACACCGACCACCGTTCCGGTGCTCGAAGCTCCGGTCACCTCCTCGATGATCCTGGTGCGCGGCGATGTCGACTCCGATGGAGATCTCGACATGGCCGATTTCCACGAACTGGTCGGCTGGCTCGAGAAGGATGGCCCCCAGCCCAGTTGCCTGGCCGCCGCCGATTTCGATGACAACGGCTTGGTCACCATCGAGGACACGGTGCTGGCACTGGCCCAGTTGGCGACCAGTTCCGACCAGCAAGCGACGCTCCTTTACCCCCGTGGCTCCGACGATGCGCTACCCTGTCTGGAAGTTTGTCCCTGATCGGGACGAAGGAGTGATGTTGAAATTTCCGCTACTTCTGATGATCTGCGCACCCTTGCTGCTGTCACCCTTGCTGCAGCCATCACAGCCATCACAGCCATCACAGCCATCACAGCCATCACAGCCATCGACCGCCTCGACCGCCTCGACCGCCTCGACCGCCTCGACCGCCTCGACACAGTGGCAAATTACGGCACTGGATAATTCAGAACGAGATAATTCAGTACTGGGCATCCCTGCGCTGGCCGCGATCGCCACCTCATCGCAAGATCCATCGCAAGATCCATCGCAAGACCCACCGCCAGCCGAATCAACAGGCGAACCA
>CAVOEM010000061.1:0-13844 GCA_963694575.1 Planctomycetes bacterium UBA1146
GCCAGGATCCTTCCAGGAGAGGGTGCCGGCATCGAACTTCTTCTCTCCATCGACCAGGATGGAGAAGTCGGCACAGCCGATCCCCGGCTCTTCATCGGGCGGACGACTGCTGGCGTCGATCCCGGCGATCCCGACCAGGGTTCGATCCCCGTCTTCGACCGTAAAGGTGAGGTAACTGCGGGAATGGACGCCGATTCCGGAAGCAAATTGCCGGGCCCCGATCTGTAGCGGCTGTCCCAGCACATTGAGATCTTTCCTCCAGGTCCAGGGGAACCAGTCCGATTGGGGAAGACCTTCATCGACTTTCAGCGGTCGCCGCTGGGTCAGGGGGATGATCCGCTCCAGTTCAAAATGGATCTGCATCACCTGAGAGATCGGGATGGCGAGTTCCTGCCGATCGGACTGACGTAGTCTCAGAGAACTCGGATCCAGTTGGAGCAGGGCGCCGTAGATCTCGCTTCCTTCGACCGTCTGCACTCGCACCGGCAACTCCTTGTCGGTCGGTGGTGGGCGATCTGTCGGAATCTCGACCAGTCGGAAGGCGAACAATTTGGACCAAGGGATGGTCAGGGGCCCCAGAGAAGGATCATCAAAGAGCACCCCTTCGACCAGCAGTGACTCGAGGATCCCGGTCAGTAGCGCCCCGTCCCGGGTCAGTAACTGGTCAGAATCGGCGATCGGATCGGGGAAGGGAGTCGCAGGAGATTGGTGGGTCCGGTATTCCGCCAGGTCTTCCAGGGAGATCCTCATCGGTGCCGGCAGCGACGGGCTTTGCCACTCGATCGTTTCTCCACTCGGATCGCCGTCTCGCTTCAGATCTCCCCGCCAGAGGGTTCCATTGCGCAGCAGGATCTGCTCCCTGGGTTGCCGTTGGAGCGGGTGAGAGGGGAATCGAATCGACAGGATGTCGCGCATCTCCACCGTACTTCCGGCCACTTCGATGCGCGGGAGATCGCCAGTGAAGGTCGGCTGAGGAGCTTTGATCTCGCCCAGGACCGTCTCGATGACCACATCGATCCCAGCCACATCGATCCCAGCCACATCGGATGTCCGTGAATCGGACCGATGGGAACTTGTATTGCGTGGCTCTGGACTATTTGGTTTCAGCTGGTTTGGTTTCAGCTGGTTTGGATTCAGCTGGCTTGGTTCCGAGAATGGTGAGGTTTCCGCGGATCCGTGGAGACCGGAATGGGGGAGGATCAGGCCAAGTGCCAGCAACAGTTTCCTGGCTGTGGCCCAATTCGATCTGGTTACGATTTTCATCGACTCCCTTCCCGAGGATGTGATGTCTTGTCCCGAGGATGTCTTGAAACTCAAAGGTGGGACCGTGGTCTCCATGATGGTGTCCGATTCGCAACAACGCAACGCACGCTTCTTGACCGACCCGCTTTGCTCACCTATTCTCCGGAGAGGTACATGCCGTGAGATCATAAGGGGGAACTTTGGCACGTAGAGATGAATCGAGCATGTTCGAATTGCTCCGTGAGCAGAGGAATTTACCCCCATCGCGGGAGCCCTCTGGTTCAGAGCCCTCTGGTTCAGAGCCGACGGGATCTGCCTCGGGATCTGCCCAATCCTCTTCGACATCCAAGGCCTCTTCGACATCCAAGGCCTCTTCGGCATCCAAGGATCCTGCAGCACCCCGTGCTTCGGGTTCTCGAAAACGGGTCAGTCTCGATGATCGGGCCAAGCAGCTTTCCGAAACTCGTCAATTGCCAGAGATCCCGACGGCGAGTTCCTCCGGAGACTATGACCCTTTGCCGCCGGCAAGAGACACCTTTTTGACAGGAACCGTCGAGATCCGCAGTGCCACCCTGCTGGTTTTCGGGATCGCCGCTCTGTTATTGATGGCGCTCTCATACATGGCCGGTAACAGCACTGCTCCGGTGCAAGAACCCGCCGGAATCGCAGAGATGGACAGAACACCCCTGAGCGATGGTTCCAACTGGCCGTTGCTCGATCCGCAACCGGGAGATCGTCCGGCCATCCGGAACATCGTCCAGCAGGCGGTCGCTCCCAGTGGCACCGACCCGGCAGTCGATGCGAATGTGGTCCCTGCAGTGGCTTCGGATCCGGAGTTGGTGATGGTGCCGCCGCAGCAAAGTCTTTATGCGGTGTGGATTGGACAGCACCTCAGCAAGGACCCGGCGGTGATCGACAAACTGGTTCAGTATGTGGACTCCGGATTGACCTCGGCGAGAGCACGAGTTCGTATCAGCGAATCGGGCGCCGGGAAGCGATTCTTCAGCGTCTTCGTCGGGCCTTTTGAAAATCTCGACGCCGCTCGATCTGCGCTGCGAGAAATCCAGGTACTTCGACCACACCAGGGTGTCCGATTCCGCGATGCTTTCCCGACCAAGATGGTGTTCACCTCGGATGAACTCCAGAAATTCAAGACGGGTTACTGATCCTTGTCTCGCTTCGTACCACAGTGCTACCCCTGCGCTCTTCGAAGAGCACTCTGTACTGCAGAACGCATCAGTGATGATGATTGGCTGCAGCAGAAAGTGGTCGATGAATCGATGAGAATCCTCCACGAATCGGAAACGGGCCAGTCTCCTGCCGAGATGGTCGGGGGCCTGCTGAAAAGGGTCCATTCGGTGCTGGGGTCGGGTGACCCGTGGAGAGAACTCCGGGAACGCTGGTCTGCCGAGATGCTGGAGGCGTTGCCCGGGATGCGCCAGCAGGTAGCGGAGTCGCCAGATCCCCTGGGGCGGGCACTCCTGCTCTCTGCACGCTGTAACGTTTTCGCCAATGAGATCCTCCAGTCGAAGGCGATCCGGGAAGATCTGAGGAAATTGGGGATGCGAGCTGGCGACGTGGCAGATACCGAATTTGTCCACGATGAGCGCAATGCGCTCGATCGGATCGTCTCCGGAGCCTCCAGGCTGTTGTTCCTTCATGATACTGCGCCTGAATTGGCGGCAGATCTGGTCCTGCTGGAGCAGTTGAAAAAGACTCGCACCGGGCTGCAGATCACCAGCGTCGTCTGTGAGTCTCCGATGCTGCTGAAAGCGTGTCAGGAAGACGCTGATCGAGTCGATCTGGTCGGAGAGAACGGTGCGGATGACCTCTTTACCTCGCCTGGAGAAAGTCTGGGTTTGCTGCGGGACGAAGTGAGTGAACCGCTACGAAAACTGATGGATCAGGCCGATGTGATCATCGCCAAGGGGTCTTCCCATCACCAAACTCTGGCTTCCAGCGGATTGCCGGTCTTTTTCCTGATCAGAGCCAAGTGCCCCGTCACCGCGGCGGCTCAGAGTTGCCGGATCGGCGAACTGCTATTGATCCGCTCCGACTGACTTGAGGGAATCAACGAAACGGGCCCCTCGACCTCATCTGGGACATCACCTGTGCCTACCTGAGGATTCGTCCTCCGAGATGGGTGGGCTGCGTTGACACGCAGTGCCTCTCCACATAGGATCAACCGTCTCTTGGTGGCCTACATCGTTATTCGTGGTGCCAGGAAATCTTCGGATCTGAAACGATACTAACCATCGACCGATGGATCGGGAGTTTCGGACCGAGTGGGTGTCGAAATACACCTGCAAGGAAGGGGAAGGAGGATCACCATCCAATACGCAGTCGAAAACGCAGTTCAGATCAAATCTGCATCTATGAATGCCGCACAAATGAAAGACCCATCGACTACGGATATCTCAATATCTGTTGCGCTGGATTCGAGAGAAGACTCGAACAGTATCGATAGCAAGACGATGAAGTCCTCCGTTTCGATTCTCGGATCCCTGGTCAGATGTTCCTTCGGAGTTGTTTCCCTGCTGCTGGTGATCGGAACTTCGATCCACGCTCAGGACGATCCGGTAAGGGGGCAGCCGACTCTTCAACCCTGGATGGGTGAAGTGACGGGGAGTGTGGTCAATATCAGAACCGGTCCTTCTACCAATCACCTTGCCTTCTTCCAGTTGCGTGGAGGGATACCCCTCATCGCATTGGGTGGTCAAGGAGATTGGGTCGAGGTAGCGGTACCGGCCGATCGGCCGGTCTGGGTACATGGTGATTATTTGGCGTCGGATGGGGATTCGCTCCGTATCACAGGCAGTCGTGTGAGACTTCGTGCTTCTGCCGGCACAAAACATGCGCCGCTCGGTCTGACCGAGCCGGGGCAAAGATTGATGCCCACCGGCAAAACCGATGCAAACGGAGACTGGGTCGAAGTTTTTGCGCCTCTCAATGCGCATGCTTGGATTCACGGAGACTATATCCGTCGTAGTCAGACAGAGGTCCAATCGCTGCACCTATCGAGGCAGCATCAGCAACTTCGAAGTATGGGAAACAATGTAGCCGGAGGATCGGTCAAGCCTGTCGGGAACCAAACCGATGCGGAACCGAGAGCCGGAGGAGATGCAGAACAGGGTGCAGGTCAAACAGCACCCGAGGATGTTCTGGATCCAAACACGGTCAAGATTCCTGCGTTCGAGTCGGCGAAGTTAAAGAAATTGTTCGAAGAATTTCGCACGGAAACGCAAAAGAACCCCGTTCAATGGAACTTCCGTTCGTTGCTGGATCAGATGGAAATCATCAAGAATTCCAGTGAAGATATCGGAGAGATCGAGGTGGTCCGAGATCTTTCGAGGACCATTCAGGAACACTTCATGCCATTACATCGCCGCCTGGTGGATATCCAGCGGCAACAGGAGAAGGCCAAGACCGAGCGAGAGCTCGCCAAGGCCAAAGAGAACGAAATTTTGCGAAGGACGGGACATCGCAGCACAAACCCTGGAGTCAAGTATCAGGCGGTAGGCTGGGTCGTTCCCCTCGGGAAACACCGGGACGTCGAGGCGACACACAAGTTGATGAAGGGGAATCAACTCCTCTTCTATCTTGACGGCGGCAAAATGAAACTTGATCCATACGTGAATAAAAGAGTTGGAATCGTCGGGACTGTTGAAGAACAGGATCCCAGTACAGGAGCCCGGCTCATACGAATCCGTAGTATCGAGGTTTTGTCGCAGTAGCCCCTCGGGGCCGCCTTCCTCTGGTCTTTCCCCTGCAGCGCCTTCTGCGGGAGGAATGGATTGTATAATTTAGTTTCACTGGCTCCGGTCCTGTTACAGGCAGAAGCCAATACCAATGCGATGTACATCTCAGTGGGGCTAGTCCTGGCTGCGATGGTAGTGATCGCCATCATGACCCAAAAATCTCAAGCTCGCATACGCGAAGAGCGCCGAGTCTTGCTCGATGAAGCGCGGTCGGAGGCGGACAGGATCCGCAAGGACACCCGCGAGGAGACCCAGGATTGGGTCAAGCACCAGCGTAGCGATGTCCTCCGACAGCAACGTGATCTGCGGGATGAGACCAAGGAGTCCGAAAGTCAGCTGGGCAAGCGCGAGGATGGTCTGGAGCGCCGGATGGCTCTCCTGACCAAGAAGGAAACGGGTCTCCAATCCGAGGAAACCAATCTCACCAACAGACAGCAACGGATCAGCACCAGAGAAGAAGAACTGGATGAGGTCCTCGATCAGGAACGTGAGAACCTCGAGCGAATCGCTGACATGACTCGAGAGGAAGCTCGCACCTCTCTGGTGGAAAAGATGGAGCGAGAAGTCGAACATGAAGGCGATATCCTCATCCAGAGGATGGTGGAGCGGGTCAAGGAAACAGCAGACTCCAAGGCGAGAGACATTCTCGCCTCCACGCTTCAGCGAATCTCATCCGGATACTGTCAAGAGTCCACCGTCACCAGTGTTGAGATCGCATCCGACGACATGAAAGGTCGGGTCATCGGCCGTGAGGGTCGCAACATTCGTGCCTTCGAAAAGGCCACTGGAGTCGACGTGATCGTCGATGACAGTCCTGGAGTGATCACTCTCTCCTGCTTCGATCCGATACGACGAGAGATGGGGGGGCGTGCACTCAACAAACTCTTGGCGGATGGTCGAATTCACCCCAGCCGTATCGAAGAGGTGGTGGCGGAAGCGAAGAAGTCACTCAACGAAGAGATTCAGAAGACCGGTGTTCAGGTCTCCTATGACCTCGATCTTCCCGGTGTGCATCCCAAACTCGTGACGATGTTGGGACGACTCAAGTACCGGACCTCTTACGGCCAGAACATGCTCTCCCATTCAGTGGAGTGTGCGCAGATCTGCGGGATGATCGCTGCCGAGTTCGGTCTCGACCAGGATCTGGCAAAGCGCTGTGGGCTATTTCACGACATCGGTAAGGCGGTCGATCACCAGTACGAGGGTGGGCATCCTGAAATCGGAGCGACCATTCTCAAGAGGTTCGATGAGCCGAAGGAAGTCGTCAACTCTGCCGCCAGTCACCATAACGATGTTCCGCAAGAGAGCCTCTATGCAGTATTGGTTCAGGCGGCGGATTCGGTCAGTGGTAGCCGTCCAGGAGCGAGAGGGGAATCCCTCGATCGATATGTCGAACGGCTGGAGAAGTTGGAGGGACTGGTCAACTCGTTTGCGGGTGTCTCCAACGCCCAGGCGATTCAAGCGGGCCGTGAGGTGCGAGTGTTCGTCAATGCGCACAAGGTCAACGACAAGAAGGCGGTCCGATTGGCTCACGAAGTGGCCAAGCAGATCGAAGACCAGTTGACCTACCCTGGGGAGATCAAGATTACACTGATTCGGGAAACCAGAGTGGTTGAGTATGCCCGCTGATGGTTCCGACATTCGAATCTTGCTGATCGGTGACATCGTCGGCAAGCCAGGCAGGAAGATTGTCCAAGGAATGCTGCCAGGCCTGCGGGAGTCCCTCGATCTCGATCTGGTCATCGCCAATGCCGAGAATTCTGCAGCGGGATCAGGGATTACTCCCAAGATCTTTGCCGACCTTCGAAGCGCAGGGGTCGACCTGATGACCCTCGGGGATCATGCGTGGAAACGCAGGGACAACCTCGAAGTGTTGGAGAAGGAACCACTCTGCCTGCGTCCTCACAATTACCCTGACGAGGCTCTGGGCACCGGATGGTCAGTGGTGGAGACCGCCGATGGAGTTCAGGTGGCTCACGTCATCGTTCTGGGACGAGTCTTCATGGACTTGGTCTCTTGTCCATTCCGCACCGTCGATGCCGTTCTGAAGGAAATCCCCGAAGAGGTGAAGATCCGCATCGTCGAATTCCACGCAGAGGCGACCAGCGAGAAGCAGGCTGCCGGATGGCATTTCGATGGTCGTGTCACAGCAGTGGTCGGTACTCACACTCATGTCCTGACTGCCGATGCGAGGATCCTCCCGGGAGGAACCGGATATCTCACCGATATGGGAATGACCGGACCCTACGATGGAGTCATCGGACGTGATGCGAAGCCGGTACTGCACAAGTTTCTGACCTCGATGCATGCTCCATTCACGGTGGCCGAAAAAAATGCTCATCTCTGCGGCGTGTTGCTCACGGTCGATCCCTCCTCGGGAAAACCGACATCATTCCGCAGCGTCGATATTGCCGAAACGGCGGATGGCTCCTTCTGCCACGATGTCGTTGAGGGGCCCAATTTGACCACCTAGCCAGGTTCTCCTCCTGGCCATCTCGATTCCTGATATCATCGCTGGATGTACTTGGAGGTGATGTGCGCGTACTGGTACAGCGAGTTTTGGAAGCACGGGTCGATGTGGATGGGCAAACGGTCGGTTCCGTCGATACCGGGCTGTTACTGCTGGTCGGCCTGGGCGCTGGAGATGGTCCGATGGAGATCGATTGGATGGCCCGCAAGGTCGCTGGGCTTCGGATCTTTTCCGATGCCGAGGGGCAGATGAATCTCGATCTTACCCAGGTCGAGGGGGGCATCCTGGCAGTCAGTCAATTCACTCTGTATGGAGATTGTCGAAAAGGGCGTCGTCCCTCCTTCATCGACGCTCTGGAACCTGGACAGGCGGAACCGTTGTTCGAGCAGTTTGTCGAGAACCTTCGTCAGTTGGGCATTTCCCGAGTGGATACGGGACGCTTCGGAGCTGACATGAAAGTGCACCTGGTCAACGATGGGCCGGTCACCTTCTGGATCGAACGTGAGGCGGTCAGTTGAGGGACGGATTTACAGATCATTACCTGATTCTCGGTGTCGATCCTGATTGCAGGGAAGAAGAGATCCGCAAGGCTTTTCGTAAACGCTTGCTGGAGATCCACCCGGACAAGACAGAACATCCGAAGGATCCGGATGAGATGCGTGCGCTACTACTGGCGTTCGAGGTTCTCTCCGATAACGATCGGCGCGATTCTTACGACAACATGTGGAAGATCGTAGCCGGAAAGGATCCGGAATTCTCTTCGATCCCTCATGTCACGGAAAGTGGTAGGCCAGCGGCGCGCGTGCGATCTGTTTTCTATCTGTTGCTGGAACAGCGCAACGAAGAAGCGCTCGAGCGATTGGCGGAACTGGAACCTGGAAGTCGCTTACTGCTGAGGAATCACCTCGATTCTGGCGAGTTCGTCGATGCGTGCTTCCTGCTGGGGGAGATCGATGAAGGACGCAAGAACTGGAATGGTGCACTGGAGTGGTTCGAGGAATTGATTCGAGTCGAGCAGACCCGGAATGCCAAACGGCCCTGTTACTCTGAAGCCCTGGAACGAGCCAAGAAGTTGCTGTTAAAGCGCACGACGGGACGTCTTGATCCCCGAGTTGGTCTGGAATATCTGCGTCGAGCAGAGATCCTTGGACTCGATCGGGCCGGTCATGCGGAGGTCGCCAAGAAAAGAGCCAGTTGCTACCTCGAAATGGAGATGAAGGTGGAGGCGTCCAAGCACTTCAAGGAGTTCATGAGACTTCAGCCTCGAGCCAAGGGTGTCGATCGGTTGAAATCCGCACTGCAGGGGTACCTGGACGATGAGTGATGCACTTCATGTGGTCATCTTGGCGGGTGGATGTGGGCAACGTCTCTGGCCCTGGAGCCGCAAGGATCGGCCGAAGCCTTGCCTGCCTTTGCTGAATGACAGTTCTCTTCTCGAACAGACCATCCAGCGAGCCTCGCAATTGACATCCAATGAGAAGATTCATCTGGTGGCCGGACCCGACCTGCGCGAGTGGGCTGGACCATGCCAGTTCATCGAGGAGTCGGTGGAGCGCAATACCGCACCTGCCATCGTGACGGCAGTGACATCGATTACAGAACGAGATCCAGAAGCGAT
Source organism: Planctomycetes bacterium UBA1146 (assembly GCA_963694575.1). Taxonomy (GTDB): domain Bacteria; phylum Planctomycetota; class UBA8108; order UBA1146; family UBA1146; genus QNYK01. Next base: position 9,089 of record CAVOEM010000061.1, read on the forward strand.
GATCCTGGTGTTCCCGGCAGACCATCACGTGGAATATCCCGATCGATATTTACAGGTCCTGAAGGAAACCATCGATGAGGCCAATTCTGCAGAGGATCGGATATGGTTGTTTGGTTCAGAGGGTCCATCGGATCGTGGTTTCGGTTCGATCGTTCCGGCATCCATCGAGTCGGTTTCTCCGGTGCTCGAATTCATGGAGAAACCGGCGGCCATCGATCAGGCACGACTCGACGAGGCTGGAGCCTTGCGGAACTGTGGTCTGTTGCTCTTTCGAGCTCGATTCTTGCTCGAACTGGTGGCCAAGACACTGCAACAGCCAGCGGACTCTCGATCTTCGGAGAAGGACCAGATCCCTGCGCTTTCGCTGGATCACTGGCTCTTATCGCGGGAACAGATCCGACCCCATCTGATGGTCAGCCGGATGGAGCCGATCTGGCATGATCTGGGCTCTTGGCCATCTCTTCGACGCTGGCATCCTGTCGATGAGCAGGAGAACCTCAGATTTCACATCGAAACTTCAGTGACCGAATCCATCCCCAAGGGTTCGCCCATCTTCATCCGTGCAGCGGCCTCGCCGCTGGAAAGCGATGGCTTGCGTCGACTGGTACTGCTTGGAACCGGGCCATTGAAACTGGTCTCGAGTGGTCATCGTGTCATCGTGGATATGCGAGAAGATGTCGAGGACTCGATCGAGTTTTCCGATGGCTGGATCGATTGCCAGCAACTGATTTGCCTGGTTGAGGGGGATATCTTGCTCCAGGTGATCTCGGCAAGAGGAGGACTGGTGGCGGTGTCTCCTGACCTGGTGCTGGTGGCGACCGAGGATGAGATCGGATCGGCAGGATTGCGAGATGTGTTGAAGGAACTGGAATTACTCGAAGGAGAAGGCCAATGAGCGTCTGGATCGGAGTCGACCCCGGTGAGAAAAGAATCGGGATTTCACGGGGCGATCCGCTCGGAGTGCTGGCCACTCCCAGAGGTGTGGTGGCCACTCGAGTGGAACTGGTCCAATGGATCGAGACAGCGGATCAGGAATTTGGCGTGGCGGGAGTTCTGATCGGAATGCCGCGCAACATGGACGGTTCCTTCGGGCCGATGGCGATTCGATCGTTGCAACTGGTGAGGTGGTTACGAGAACAACTCGATCTGCCGATTCAGTTGTGGGATGAGCGCCTCACTTCCTCCCAGGCAGAGAAGGTCGGAAGCTCTTTTGGAGTCGACGAGAAGGCGGCTGCGATCTTGCTCCAATGCTACCTCGATGCCGGTACGCCCTTACACCCCGATCCTCCGGGGCTGATTGAGGCGGCGGATCGGCCAAAATAGAGCCGTTTCCGTCACTTTTAGCCTCCAGAGGGCCTACATTGTCTTGCCCTTCCGGGGCCTCCCTGTAGCATCCACGGCTGGTCTGGTTGGATCGAGCCGTCGCGGCGAGCCGCGGGTGGAGTGCGGTCACAGGATTTTTAGTTCATCGACAGATGGGTCAGATACAGACAGGGTTGCATCGACAAATGAGCATAACAGCAGAACGTAAGACCTCATTAATTGAAGAGTACCGTACTTCGGAAAACGACAAGGGATCGGTCCAGGTCCAGGTTGCGATCTTGACGGAGAGAATCCGTAATATTACGGAGCATCTTCGTTCTCGGAAGAAGGACTATGCGAGTCAACGCGGCCTGCTCATCTTGGTGGGAAGGCGTAAGCGTCTCCTCCAGTACTTGATGCGCAAAAACCGGCCTGGATACCGGAGTTTGATCGAAGCCCTCGGATTGCGTCGCTAGCGCGACCTCTCCCAGTGGGTGGACTCAAAGATCGAGTCGATGACCATCCTGCACAGCGTCTCGTGGCCATTCGCCACAGATGGATGTAGTGAGTAGGAGTCCTTCCTTCCAGCAAGATTTTAAATCAGAAGTAATCGAATAAAGTTAGAAAAGTTAGATGAAGACGCAAGGGCGTCTAGGCAGCACTGCCTGCCAGGAGGATTGATGAAACATGTTGTTAGCCGGGAAATTGGTGGTCGTACCATCAGTATCGAAACCGGAGAAATTGCGAAGCAAGCTGCAGGTTCGACCATCGTTCGCTGCGGCGATTGCGTGGTTTTCTGCGCAGTGACCTGGGGCGAGCCCCGCTGGGGCGGAGACTTCTTCCCCTTGACGGTCGATTATAGAGAGAATAACTACGCTGCAGGAAAGATCCCCGGTGGATTCTTCAAGCGTGAAGGTCGTCCGACGACCAAGGAAGTGCTGACTGCCAGGCTGATCGACCGCCCGGTGCGTCCTCTGTTCCCGGATGGGTACATGAAGGACGTGATGGTAACGATTGCAGTTCTTTCCGCAGATCGTGAGAACGATCCAGATATCCTGGCGATGATCGCCGCCTCCTCGGCACTCTCCATCTCGGAGTTGCCCTTCCAGGGTCCCATCGGAGCGGTCCGAATCGGGCGAGTGAATGGAGAACTGGTCATCAACCCGACACACGAACAGCGTGATCAGGGTGATATCGATCTGGTGGTTGCAGGAACTGAAGACGCAATCGTGATGGTCGAAGCTGGAGCCAAAGAAGTGGCCGAAGCCGAGATGATCGATGCTTTGGAAAAAGCCCACACCGTCTCCACCGAGGTGGTTTCGTTGGTGGCCGAGTTTGCCAAGCTTGCTGGTAAACCGAAGATCGACTTCGTGGCCCCAGAGGTGGACGAGGAGTTGAAGGAAAAAGTCTTTTCGATGGCCTATGACGGTGTCCGCGCCGTGATTCACACCGACGGAAAGTTCGCCCGATCCAATGCGATGTCTGCAGTCTGCGATGATGTCTTCGAGCAACTCTGCCCGAAGGACCAGCGCGAGGCGGAGACCTGCGAGAACGACCCGAAGGCGGTCAAGAAGTTCCTTTCGTCGGTCAAGAAAAAGGTTGAGCGCGACATCATCATCCAGGACAAAAAGCGAAGTGATGGCCGTTCATTTACCGACATCCGCAACATCGATACTGATCTGCAACTGCTACCGAGAACCCATGGTTCCGCACTGTTCACCCGTGGTGAAACACAGGCGATCGTCACGGCAACTCTGGGTACTTCCTTTGACGAGCAGAGAGTCGATGGACTGATCGACGAGAAGCGCGATCACTTCATGCTGCACTACAACTTCCCTGGATACTGTGTCGGAGAGTCGTGGCCCAATCGTGGACCCAAGCGCCGGGAGATCGGCCATGGGGCTCTGGCAGAGCGCTCCATCCGTCACATCCTTCCCGATCATGACGACTTCCCTTACACCATTCGTATCGTCAGTGACATCACGGAATCCAATGGATCCTCGTCGATGGCGAGTGTCTGTGGTGGAACTCTGGCACTGATGGACGCAGGAGTACCACTCAAGCGGCCGGTGGCAGGAATCGCCATGGGATTGGTCGAAGATGGAAGTGATCACTACATCCTCTCCGACATCCTCGGCAGTGAGGACCACAACGGAGACATGGACTTCAAAGTGGCGGGTTCCCAGAAGGGGATCACGGCACTTCAGATGGATGTGAAGATCTCCGGACTCAGTCGCGAACTGATGGGACGTGCCCTCGAGCAGGCCCGTGAGGGACGATTGCACATTCTTCGTGAGATGCTCAAGAAGTTGGATCGTCCACGGGAAGAAGTTTCTCCGCTGGCACCCAAGATCATGCGTATCAACATCGATCCGGAAAAGATCGGTCTGGTGATCGGCCCTGGCGGCAAGGTGATCAAGGGAATCCAGGAAGCGACCGGTGCGACCATCGAGATCGTCGATTCCGGGGTCATCACCATCTGGGGCAAAGATTTCGACAGTGCCAACGAGGCTCGTGAGCAGATCGAGATGATCACTCAGGATGTCGAAGTGGGACGCACCTACGATGGCAAGGTGGTTTCGATCAAGGACTTCGGCTGCTTCGTCGAGGTTTTGCCGGGCCAGGAAGGTCTGGTCCATGTTTCGGAGCTTTCCGGTGACTTCGTCGATGACGTTTCTTCGGTGGTGAAACGTGGTGATTCTCTGAGGGTCAAGGTCCTCGAGAGTGATCCACAGGGTCGACTTCGACTCTCTCACAAGGCCGTTCTCATCGAAGAAGGCAAACTGGATGCCACTGTGGCTTCAGGAGATTCTGGCCAGGGTGGACGACCCGATCGTGGTGGTGGCGGAGGCCGTGACCGCGGAGGCGACCGTGGAGGTGACCGTGGAGGCGACCGCGGAGGTCGTCGCTGATCAGCAAGGCATTTCAAGGGGGACGGTCCAATCAGGATCGTCCCCCTTTTTTCATGCTGGAGGTGTGAGTGGGCGCCTGGTTACTACAAGGCGTGAAGAGGTTTCCGGGTGATCCCGACACTCGGTACGATCTTCGCATCGATGACGGGGTGATTACTCGCTGGTGCAATGCCGGTTCGGGAGATGCCACGGGTGCACAGGTAAGAGACCTCGATGGACTCTGGGTTCTTCCGGCATTCGTCGATAGTCATCTGCACTTGCTGTATTCCCTTGAGCATGCGCGTCAGCTCGATCTCTCCCAACTGCCTCCGGAATCGGTTCGTTCTCTGCTGGCCAGTCGTGAGCAGGAAAGTGTCGGTGAGCGCCGGGTGATCGGGCATGGTTGGAAAGATCCTCTCAGCGAGCAACTACTACCGGACCCCCGTCGTTTTCTGGACACAGTTCTTCCCGACTGGACTGTATTCCTGTGGAACTCAGATCATCACAGAGCGCTGGCATCTTCCGCTGCTTTGCAGGCGGCGGGAATCGACCCTTCCCAACAC
>CAVOEM010000062.1:0-13814 GCA_963694575.1 Planctomycetes bacterium UBA1146
AGGCGCCCGTGGATCCGAGCGTCGATCAACTGGAGGAGAGGTTGGCCGAACTTCACGCGGCCATCGAACTGGCGCAGCGTGAACTGGCAGAATTGAACCAACTTCGCCAAGACCAGCAATCGGTTCATCGTGCTTCCGTTACCCTGGTCGGGGAAAGTGCCCCCGCCGACTCTGGCGAAATTGGAATGAATCGTCGATTCGTGGAGCGAAGGGTCGAGGTTCCGGGCCACTCCAAGATGGTGACTTCGGGTGAGATGATGATGGGCCGCAATGGAATGCCCGGACGCGGTGAGATGATGATGGGTCGCAATGGAATGTCCGGACGCGGTGAGATGATGATGGGCCGCAATGGAATGCCCGGTCGCGGTGAGATGATGATGGGCCGCAATGGAATGCCCGGTCGCGGTGAGATGATGATGGGCCGCAATGGAATGGCTGGTCACGGTGAGATGATGATGGGCCGCACTGGAATGGCTGGACGCGGCGAGATGATGATGGGCCGCACTGGAATGCCCGGTCACGGCGAGATGATGATGGGTCGCACTGGAATGTCCGGACGCGGCGAGATGATGATGGGTCGCACTGGAATGCCGGGGCGTGGCATGCAGATGATGGGCGGTTCTAGAATGCCCCGACGAGCCCAGATGGCGACCTTCCAGCAGTGGAACGAGTGCTGCGGCGAAGGCGACTCTTCCGCCCGATCTCAGCGTCATGATGGAGGCCAGCGCAGCGGTGGAGGCCAGCGCAGCGGTGGAGGCCAGTGCTGCGGTGGAGGCCAGTGCTGCGGCGACGATGGAGACCGCGGCCATGACGGCCGGGGCGACGATGGAGACCGCGGCCATGACGGCCGGGGCGACGATGGAGACCGCGGCCATGACGGCCGGGGCGACGATGGAGACCGCGGCCATGACGGCTGGGGCGACGATGGAGACCGCGGCCATGACGGCTGGGGCGACGATGGAGACCGCGGCCATGACGGCCGGGGTCATGCAAAGTTCAACTTCGACGAATCCCGAATGAAGGACCGTATCCTGCGATTCGAAGGGGACCTCGACGAAATTCCCGCAGAGATCCGCATGCACTTGCAAGGACTCGAGGGGGTCGATCTTGAAGGGCACGAGAATGCCAAGGTGATCATGATTCGCTCCGAGGATTCGGAGGGAGAGATGCCGAGAGGTCTCCATCGCATCTTGCAAATGGGCGGAGAGCACGGTTCTACTGTCGAGATCGAGGTCCACCGTGTCGAGGAAAGTGACCACGGCGGTCAGATTGGCGATCGCGTTTTTCGCTGGAACAGCGATGAAGCCTCAGACGATGACGATGGGTCGGTAGAGCGACGGGGGAATCAGCATTCCTCCCGGAGACAGATCGATATCCAGCTGGAAGGGGCTGAGCTCCCCGTCGACATTCAGAGCATCCTGAAGAAGGTCGGAGCCCTCCCACACGAAGGAACTGCCGAGATCGAGGTACACGCCATCGTCGGCAAAGATGGAGAAAGCGCCGAGAGTGTCTTCGAATGGAGTGGCGATCTGGGCGATCTGGAAGGTTCGCTGGAGGATCTCATCCTCGAGCAGTTGATTTTGATCGACCCGGCGGGGAAGCAGGCCAAGGCCGGCGACAAGAAGACCAAGGCGAAGAAGACCAAGGCGAAGAAGGCCAAGGCGAAGAAGGCCAAGGCCGGCAACAAGAAGACCAAGGCGAAGAAGACTCCAAAGAAGAATCAGAAGAACAACAAGAAGTCGCCCGCCAACAGCAGCATTCTCGAACTGAAAGATGCTCATGTGCTGACCTTGAATGGGAAGGTCGTCCTCTAACGGGTCTTTTGGAGGGATGGCCGACCGATCGTCAGCATTCCCTCCCCGAAGACCTTTCAGGTGCTTTCCCTTTGAAGGTGCGTCGCGCGATACGCGGGTCCCGCGTGTGCGTACCGGAGGCACCGATTCAGGTGCCTCCCCCGGACGGTCCGGGGGGGGCCTCGTTTTTTTTCGGCCCTGTGGTGTGACCAGAGCAGTGGGGCCGAATTCAGCCATCCGACACGGTTCTTCTCACGGGCGGGTGGGGGACCGGGTTTTTCAGGGTTTTTCAGGGTTCGTCAGGATTCGTTACGGAGCATGAGAAAGGGGTCGGCAGCTCACTGCAGACCTTCCCTCTGCTGGTCACGAATCCACGGAAGCGTCTCGATACGACCTCTGATCCCGATTTTCGGCCCATTTTTCCCCACTTGTGAGCCACCCGTAGGTTTCCACAGTGGCCCAGGAAATCAGTGGTAAGGACGGTTCATCGACCGGATCGAGCCACTGTCCCCTTTGAATACGGTCCTGCTGCGGAATCTCACACTCTGGGTTCGATCCCGAGGTGGATCGAGGCACGAATTGCAGAAATTAGGACTCAAGGGGTCGTACCTTGGATGCCGAAGAATAGTCACAGAGGCGAGATACCGTGATCTCTCGTTGAATTGGTACCGTGAGACTCTGCCGGCGAATCGCTGCAGGGCGATGAATTTGTACTTTTTTCAATAAAAGCCTCAAGATCCCCTCCAGTAAATCCGAAGTTATTATCAGGAGACCATCTATTGGGTCTTCCAGGGAGCGGGATTTTGAGGGATTCTGTTCCCAGAGTGACGAAGCAGCCTCGAAGGGAAGAGGGGTTTTCCTATGACGACCAGTGGAGTGGACGGAATCGGTGGAGTGGGTGGTGTCGACGGTCCTCAGCGGCCAGCAGCGACTCCCGAACCCGACGGAGCGGGAGCCATCGACGGCCCCGACCAGGTGGATGGCTCTGGAGGGCCTGAATCTCTTGGAGATGATTTCAAACCCGTGCCTGAATCGGTCAGGGATCACGCCAGATGGATGGGTCAGCTCATCGAGATGGGACCCCAGACGGTCCAGGCTGGCAGCGATGTCGAGCGGATTGCAGACCAGGGCTTCAATTCAGAAGATGAGGCGAGGATTCAGCAACTCCTCGATCGTCTGCTGGAAGAGAGCCTTTAAGGCGTAACGGATCGAGCCGATCACAGAAGAAGCCCCCGGACAGAGATGTCCGGGGGCTTCTTCTCATCCCGGCAGGATTGCACAGCGCCGGGCCGCGGCTTAGAACGGTGGTCTTGATCGACCCACGAGCCACAGAAGGAGCGACTTCATGAACGAAGAAACCGAGACGGAAACGACAGCGGAGACGGATCTGATCAGTATCGATGATTTTGCCCGGGTGCAGTTGCGTACCGCGAAGGTGCTGGAGGTGGAGCCACATCCGAAGGCGGATCGCCTGTGGCTTTTGACCATCGATGGGGGCGACGAGAAGCGCCAGATCGTCGCTGGAGTGCGAGCTCACTACACCCGTGATGAGTTGCTCGGGCGCACCATCATGGTGGTATGGAATCTTCAGCCGGCGACGATTCGTGGTGTGGAGTCTCGAGGAATGCTCCTGGCGGTCGAGGATGCCGGCGTGGTTCGACTGATTGGACCCGACGGCAAGGTCGCCCCGGGGTCCCAGGCTCACTGAAGATCGGAGTCCGACGGTGCTGGTCCACCTCTCCATCGAAAACCTGGGATTGATTGAACACGCTGAACTGGAGATGGGTCCAGGTCTTCAGGTCCTGACCGGGGAAACCGGGGTCGGGAAATCGATGCTGCTGGCATCGATGGCGATTCTTCGAGGAGAGCGAACTCGTACCGATCTGGTCAGAAGGACCGCTGAACGCGCACGGGTCCGGGGAATCTTTCACTTCGATGGACCCACGGCAATGAAGATCTCGGAACTGCTCGGTTCGCCCATCGAGGATGGAGAACTGGTCATCGAGCGCGAGGTTCGTCGTGAGGGGCGAAGTCGCTGTCGTATCGATGGCCGTGAGAACACCACCACCATCCTACGGCGAATCGCACCCCTGCTGATCGAGGTGATCGGCCAGGGCCATGCCCTGACATTGCTCCAACCCGGCGCACAACTCGATCTTCTCGATCGATTTGGTGGACTGCTAGAATTGCGGGAGGAGCACGCCAGAAGCTGGCAGGAAGCGCGCGAGCTGGAGGCCAAGATCCATCTCATCGAGGAGGGAGTCCGCGAGCGTAGCGACCGACGGTTGTTCCTCGAACACATCCTCGAGGAACTGGACCAGGCCAACATCAGCGGTGACGAACGTGAGAATCTTGAACAGGAACTGGAGTTGCTGGAGGATCGGGATCAGTTGCTGGCATCGATCGAGACGGTGCGGCAGCAATTCGAGCAACAGGAGGGCAGCATCCTCGATCAGTTGGCAGAAACTCGCCGAGATCTTCAGCGGATGACTGCTCTTCATCCGGGTATCGAGGCGCTGGTCGAAGGTTGTTCCGAATCGTTGATTTTGCTGACCGAAGCTGTGCGTGGGCTCACAGATGTGGAGTCGAGCCTCGATCTGGATCCGCAACTCCTCGAGCAGAAGCGCCAGCGGGTCGACCAACTGGTCACGCTCGAGAATCGATATCAGCGCAGCGGAGATGACCTGATCGACTACCGAGATGAATGTCGGGAGGAACTGGCGATTCTCGGAGGAGCCGATGATGAGCTGCCAGAACTTCGCGAGGGTCTCCAGCGATGCATCTCGCAACTCTCCGAGGGGGCCCACCGGCTCCATGTCGCCAGGCTCGCAGTGGTGGCCCAGATGGTCGAGCAATCGACTGAAGAATTGACCGATCTAGGACTCGACAAGGCGCGTCTCGAAGGGCAACTGAGGACTCTGGAACCAGCCGTGGGTTGGAATGGAATGGATGAGCGCGGAGCGGACCATTTCGAGATCCTGTTCTGCGCCAATCCGGGAGAATCCCTGCGATCGATCGGAGATGTCGCCAGTGGCGGTGAACTGTCGAGGTTGATGCTCGCCCTGCAAAGGGTACTTGCGGGATCTACTCGCACTGGAACCCTGGTATTCGATGAGATCGACTCCGGAGTCGGCGGGCGCCTGGGCGCGGCCATCGGTGAGAAACTCCATCAGATCGGTAACGACCACCAGGTGCTTTGCGTGACGCACCTTCCTCAGGTGGCCTGTCACGGAACGCGTCATCACAGGGTGATCAAGGAGTCCCGTGGGCAAGTGACCAGTACTCGAATCGAGGAGGTCACCGGAGAGTCAAGAATCCAGGAACTCGCCTCGATGTTGCGAGGCGATCGGGCTACCGAGAGGTCCCTTGAAGAAGCGCGAGAGATGTTCACCGAGGCGCAAGGCCTGACCAGGGAATCGGGTCATTGAGTGCTTCTCCTACTCTTCTGGAGTTTCACCCGATCGGCGTGAGAAGACCCTGGGGTGGCCGCCGCTTGCTCGAACATCTGCGTCCCCAACTGGCGATGGAAGAGCCGGTCGGGGAGAGCTGGGAGGTCGCCGATGTCGGGGAACAGCAGCAGACCTATCACTCGGTGGTGGCTCGTGGACCCGAGGCTGGTAGAACCCTGCGAAGCCTGATCGAGCAGTCTCCTCGGCGCATCCTCGGAGCAGCGGAACTGCCGCCTGGTCCTGCAAGGCTCCCTCTTCTATTCAAGTTTATCGACGCCGCACAGGATCTGTCGGTTCAGGTCCATCCAGACGATGAATTGGCAATTTCCCTGGGACTCGGGCCACGAGGAAAGAGTGAAGCATGGATCATCCTCGATGCACTCCCGGGCGCACGCTTGCAGGTCGGATTGCGAAAAGGGTGGGATGTCGAGCGGCTGGTGGCTCGAGTCAGGGCTGGTGAGGAGATCGCCAGTGCATTGAATGAGGTCTCGGTGAAGCGTGGAGATATCATCCATTTGCCTGCCGGTACGATTCACTCGATCGGCGCCGGCATCCTGCTGGCAGAGATCCAGCAATCCTCCGATGTGACATGGAGAGTGGATGACGGAGGCCGGGTCGGGCTCGATGGGAAGCCTCGCCAACTACACCTCGATCAGGTGCGATGGACCACTGCGCCCGCTGGTTCACCAGAAGTTCCGATCGGAAGGGATGCGGACGCCACCGGTTGGTGGCGCCCCATTCCAGAGGGGCCGTTTTGGCTCGATGAGTTGAGGGGGCAGTTCGCTGGCCACTGGCCTGCAGACCCTCAGCGCTGCTCGATCCTGGTGGTGCTCGAGGGGCAGGTTCAGTTCGAAGGAAGTGAATCGATCCTGGCGGAGGGAGATGTTCGCCTGGTTCTTCCCAGGGGGGTAGAGGAGACAGATTCCGGCTCACCTCGTATGGAATCGAGTGCTGGGAGTTGGGTTCTGTGCGCTTCTTCTCCACCGGGTGTGCGTTGACGCTGTGGGAGGTGCTGGCTACCATCCAGGTTCGGAGCGATGCAAACGGGGACCCTTGTGGTGAGTTGCATCGACTTCCGGGAGGAGATGAAGATGGTCAGCGCCCGTAGACGCCCGCCTCGAGCGGGTTCAGGAAATCGTGGACCCCGACCCTCTGGAGACGATTCGCAGGATGTGGATTCCAGGGTCCCGTATAGAGCCCCTCGAAAGAAGGGGGCCAATCCGATCGTCGTGATCGTGACCCTGGTCTTGCTGGTCGGGACAGGGGTGTTTTTCGTGTACTCGTTGCTCAATCGTCCGACGGAAGCGACGACAGTGGTGATCGAGACCGACACCAACGAAGAATACAATGCGATCAAGCGGAGGATCCTCAAGTGCAAGACCATGGTGCGGGAAGTGGTGCGGCTGCGAAGCGATGAGGACACCCAGAGATTTTCTAAAAAATGGTTGGCGGCAAACGATTACACCGGCGCCACATTCGATCAACTCAGAGCGATGCTGCAAGATGTGCGGAAGCCGGATGGGACTCTTCCCCAGGAGTTCTCCGGGTACAACAGAGATTTTGGCCAGTTACAGACTTTGATCAATGACCTGATCCATGTGGCTCCACTCGGTGGCGACTGGGATACTGAGGAGTAAGCGGTTGGCCAAACGATCCCCCTCCCCTCCACGAGCAACTTCCAAGGCGCCGTTCGACCCCGATTCAACTGAGATTGATTTTGGCGATGTGACCCTGGGAATCACCGCGATGATCGGCATTCCGGTGGTGACATTGGTGCTACTCGGCCTGATCGGAATGCCGTTTGGTGGTTCCACTGATGCCAATCCTGAACAGGCGGAGCGGTGGAGACAGGTCAAACTCTATCGACCTCCCATGACCGTTGAAGAAGCGCAACTCATCTTGACTAAGGTGCAGTTCTGGGTCGATGACAGGGCCAAAGATTACATACTGAGATCGAGACTGACGGAAGACTCGCACGAGAAGAACTTCTGGCAAGAGGTCGCCAAGGGAGTTCTCAGTCCTGCGGAAAATGAGTTGTCAGCCATCATCGATGCGGCAGCCAAGCAGAATAAGATTCCAGAGGCGATCCGTGATGCGACGCTGCAGTGGATCTCGAAGGTCGACAAGTTGCGCACTGAACTCGATCAGGAAGACCCTTTCCGGCAGATTCGCTGAAGGCTCATCTACCCCAGATGGCCCCATGGAAGCGGTTTCAGGTCGATCCAGAGAAGCGGCGAGATGTCCTCTCTGGCCCCCCTCGATCGACCCCGCGGATGCCGGCGGCCCCATCTGCGATTTCGTCGTATTCTTCATCAGGAACGGTAGGCGCCGCTGAAGGTGCCCTGGAGCCCCGTTCCCGGGGTCAGCATGGGTTCTTTCACCGCAGGTGAATCTATCAACGGCAGGTACCGGGTCATCCGTCAACTGGGTGCCGGGGCGATGGGGACGGTCTTCCTCTGCGAAGACATCCTCCAGGTCCGTCGCAAGGTCGCCCTCAAGGTGTTGCGTTCTGACCACCTGGAAGATTCCGAGGAGTGGTCCAAGGTCGAGTACGAGGCTTTGACTCGGCTTCGCCATCCAAACCTGGCTCGAGTTCACGACTTCGGCCGCATCACCGATAGCCATGACTGGTTCATCGTCAGTGAGTTCATCCGTGGAGATGATTTGCTGGAAGCGTGCAGGGCTTTCGAGGAGCAGGAGTTTCTCGATGTGGTCGTACAGATCTGCAGAGCGTTGGAGTACATCCACGTTCAAGGCTATGTCCACTTTGACATCAAGCCGGACAATATCCTGGTCACTCGGTCGAGAGAGATCGGTAAAGTGGACACTTCGAAGGTGGTTCAGGTCGAGGATCATCCGGCTTCCACCGATCGTTGTCTCGGCCCCCCTCGAGTGAAGCTGATCGATTTTGGTCTTGCCGAAAAAATCACCGGGACCTTTGATTTCGCCATCAAAGGTACTCTCCATTACGTTGCTCCAGAGATCATTGAAGGTGGCAATCCCGATCGCCGTGCGGACCTCTACTCCTTCGGAGTCACCCTTCATCAGATCTTGACTGGACGTCTCCCCTTTGTTTCCGCCGACGGATCCTCTCAGGGTCGATCTGGGGGTAACTGGCGCGAGCAGATGCGTGCAGATCTGAAGGGCGAATCGGAATACATCATCGAGATCGTGATCCGATTGCTCGAGAAGGATCCCGAGAATCGTTTTTCCAGTGCTCGTGAGATCATTCACTCACTCAGTGCCGGGGCCGGTCGCCACTGGCAGGTGGAAACTGCTGAGACCCAGTTGTCTTATCTCCATAGCAACCGCCTGGTGGGGCGGCGACTCGAGCTGGAGCACCTGCGTGAGAGTGCCGAGCGCAACCTCGGAATCTCTCTGCGCGAGGGGGGCAAGGAGCACCCCGTCAACCTGGAAAGGCCACTGGTGATGGTCTCGGGGGAGATCGGAATCGGTAAATCGAGGCTCATCGACGAGTTTGGTCATCTGCTGAAATTGCGAGAGGTTCCACTGTTCTGCGGGAACTGTCACGAATCGGTCCCGGATGCTTACCACCCATTTCGATCGATCATCGAGCAGCAGGCGATCTCGATCGGGTTCGAGTCAGAGATCTTCCGCAAGTACGAAGACTCACTGAGAAAAATCTGTCCGAGGCTGAGAGATTCCCAGTTGCCCTCGCAGGGAGATGCCGGTGATCGCCCCGATCGTGAGCGAGTGCGATTCATGGATCAAATCGCTTCATTTCTCGAGGAGTCCTCCGCCATCAAGCCCTGCGTGTTGGTCCTCAATAATCTCCACTGGGCGGATGATCCGAGCATTGCCCTGCTCTCACGTCTCCAGCAGAAACTGCAGAGAGAAGGAAGCCCGGCAAGAATCCTCATCATCGCGACGATTCGTGATGACGAGAAACGATCGGACGCCACGGAGGAATTCCTGGAGATGGTCAGTGCCTCTTCATCCATGAGCGAACTGAAATTGAAGAGATTTGGCAGGACTCAGATCACTGAGTTGATCCATCACGTCCTGCAAGTGGATGAGATTCCGTCTACATTCCTTGATCGACTGGAGGAGCGGACCGGGGGAAATCCGCTCTTCATCGTCGAAATGCTCAAGGTCTTGCAGGAGGAGGGAATCATCCAGCGACAGGGTGAAGCTTGGACCATCCGGGGTGGGGGAGATCTCGCCAGGGTCGAGCTCCCCGCAGGCATTCACCAGGTCCTGAATCGTCGGGTGAAGGTGATCGGAGAGGAGTCGAGAAGCATCCTCCGATTGCTGGCCTTGCATGGCCGTCCGGTACCCCTCGCTCTGATCGAGTCGATCGATGGGCTAGGGAGAGAACTTCGCCAGCAGATCCGGGAACTGGAAGCGCGTGGAATGATCGGAAGAAGTCTGGATGGTGGGCGTCCGGTCTACTCAATTCTCCAGCCAAAGTTGCGGGAGATCGTCAGTCGAGATATTCCGCCTGCAGAATCGCGGCGGTTACATGGAATGCTCGCGGATGCGATCGAGGAGCATCATCAGCAGAACCTCGACCCGGTCCGTGAAGAATTATCCCATCATTACCAGTTGTCCGATCATCCGGAACGGGCGCTGGAGCATCTGCTGGCTGCTGGGGATGCGATGACTGAGATGCACGCGCACTCCAAGGCTCTCGAACACTACCGAGATGCGTTGCTGCAGATTGAAAACCAAGATGAAAGAATCTCCGACTGGCTCGCCATTCACGAGCGAATTGGCGATGCTGCAACCGTGGTTGGAGAACTGGATCTCGCTCAGTCATCCCTGATGATCATCCAGGAAGCCCGTATCGAGCAGGAAGATCAAACAGTGGAACTGGATCTATGTCGAGTCCGGGCGTTACGGAAGTCGGGCAAGATCGAGGAGATCCGTGGCGATTATCCTGGAGCACTTCGGCTGGTTCGCGAAGCTTCAGAGGTGGTCTCTCGTCTCGAAGGTGAAGATAGAAATCGAGAGCAGATCTGCGTGCTCAGCCAACTGGCCTGGTTAAACGTATGCATCGGAGATTATGACCGAGCGATGAAGATCAGCGGAGAAGGACTCTCCCTTGCAGGAGATTCGGAGCGGACCGCTGACCATGCGATCTTCTTCAGTTCCATCGGCAATGCTTCGCTGTATCGAAATGAGATGGATCAGGCGAAAGACTTCCATCGCCGTGCCCTGGAAATCCGTGAGGACCTCGGTGATGTCCCGGCAATGGTGAACTCGCTCAATGCACTGTCGGAGACCCATCTTGTGGCGGGGGAGCCGATGGAAGCTCTCGAACTGGCACAACAAGCTCTCACGATGGCCGTAGAACTGGGCGATCTGTCGGGTCAGGCGAGCTCTCTCCATCGAGAAGGATCCGTGTTCCTGATCTGCGGAGACCTGGACTCCTCACTGAAGAAGATCGAAGCATCGCTCGAAATCAGTCAGCAAAACCGGATGAGGTTTCTCGGGGTCCGTAATCATCTGGCCCGTGGCCGGATCCGCAGGATCCAGCGAGATCATGGCGGAGCCGAGGGAGATCTGCTCCGAGCACTGGGTGTGCACGCTCGGGCTGGAACCGGAATCGGATTGCTGGAGTGCCTGGTCGAACTGGCGGAACTCCACCTCGATGTGAAAGAAATCGAGCGAGTCGAGGAGGAGCTGGAGCGGATCCAGGTCATTCTCGGCGAGAACTCTCATCCTGGATTCGAGGGGAAAGCTGCACTGTTGCAGGCTCGCTGGCGTTGTGCCACGGGAGCCGATCCGACCGAGTCTCTCGAGTTGTTGATCTCGGCGGAGCGAACCGGACAGACCTGTGGTGATCGTCCCCTGCGTATCGAGGCGTTGATCCAGCAGGCGGAAATCCACATCGAACTGCGGAACCTGGACGAATCTCGCCGCTGTTATGCGGAAGCGGATGAACTGCATCAGGCATTCGCCGAGAGATTGCCTCATCCACTGAGAGAGCATTACCTGACCCACAATCAACTCGGCGATGGCGCTGACGGAGAAGGTGTGGCTCGCGAGATTCCCGCCCCGGAGACGGCTACAGCGGCAAGTCCTGCGGTCAATAGTGCCGCCACTGCTGATCCCCAGGTCGATCATCATTCAGAGGAGATGTTACGGGTGGCCTCACTGTTGACCGAGGCCGCAACGGTGGCGTTACCACGAGTCTTGATCCCGAAGGCACTCGCTTGCCTGGTCCGGTCGACCGGTTCCAGTCAGGGTTGGATTCTGGTTCGTCGAGGTGATGAAGTCCGGGTGATCTGTGCCGCGGATTCGGTTGGGGCTCCACTCAAGGGTCACCACGAGCGACTTGCTCTCGCTGCTGTGGAGGATGTCTGGGAGAGCGGTAAATCGATTCTCGCCGCCAGGATCGTCGATGAACCGAGGGTTCAGGCGATGGAGGAACTGTACTCTTCTGGCATCCAGAGCCTGGCAGTGATTCCGCTGCGATCGGATGGATCGGTGCGGGCCATCGCCTACCTGGCAGATCCGGATCCCACCGCCGTGACCAGCGCCTTGGGCAAGGCGCTGCTCGAGACCCATGCCGGATTGTTAGGGTTGTTGCTGCCGAAAAGCCAGGGGAGCCCCGCACGCACCTGACTTGCTTCACGCTGGCGGTTATTCTCGTTTCATGCGAATCGCCTCTCTGACCTGTTCCAACACCGAGATCGTCTGCGCCCTCGGGTTGGCAGACCAATTGGTGGCCATCGATGATCATTCCGATCATCCCGAATCGGTTTGCCGACGGGTCGAGAGGGTCGGACCCGATCTCACCATCGATGTCGAAGCTCTGGTCGGTACAAGCCCCGACATCGTGTTGGCATCGCTGACGGTTCCCGGCCACGAAAAAGTGGTGGAGCAACTGCAGCAGCAAGGACTTCCACATGTGGCTCCCGACCCGAGATCGCTCGCCGATGTCTTCCGAGATGTACGCGAGATTGCCGAGTTGCTCGAGGTTCGTGGTCGGGGAGAAGCACTGTGTGGCTGGATGGAACGTGGACTTCAGCCTGCCGAGTGCAGAGTTGGGCCGCCGATCCCGATCCTGGTCGAGTGGTGGCCTCGACCCGTCTTCGTTCCGGGTCGCGATTCATGGGTCAATGAGATGCTGGAACTGGTGGGAGCGATCAATCCGTGGAGGGAGCAGCCCACTCATAGCCTGGTGGTGACGGCGGAAGATGCGGTGGAAAAGGATCCACATGCGGTGGTGATCTCATGGTGTGGGATCGAGGCATCTCAGTACAAGCCACAGAAGGTGATCGATCGCGAAGGCTGGCAACAGGTGACCGCAGTTCTCGCGCAGCAGGTCCATTGCATCCCGGAGGCCTATCTCGGTAGACCGGGTCCGCGTCTGGTCGATGGGGTACGCCGGTTACGGGCAGTGGTCGATCAGGTGCAAGAGAGAGATTGATGACGGTCCACCTTGGGCGGCATGGCCGGGTCGGGTAAAAGGAACGCAGGAAAACTCTCCCGCCGGCAGGCGGTCGGCGAATCAGCGCCAGAACCACTGAAATTGAGGGGATCGAACGATGAAGAAGATCGACTGGTGGTATCACCGAAACGGCTGAAATTCTTGTCGAAAGGCCCAGGAGTTCCTGGGTGAGGATCCCTCCTGCAAGGAACTGGTCGATGCCAAGAAGTTACGCATCGGTGCGAAAGAGGCGATTTCTATCGCACGTTCGTCAAATCGTGTTCTGGTGGCTCGGGGGCAGAAGTTTGTCGATTACGATATGAACAAGGACGATCCCGATGACGATGTACTCGCCAAGGGAATCATCGGTCCCAGCGGCAACTTGCGTGCGCCGACCTTGAAGATCGGAAAGACACTGATCGTCGGATTTCACCACGACGTCTACACCGAAGTGCTGGATTCCTGAAGAAAGGCTGTTTTGGGCATCTTTGATCGCGATTACATGCAGGGGGCCGGTAGCACCGGTAACAGGATCCGTCAGATGAGTGGCGTGACCCTGATGGTAGCCATCAATGTTTTGATCTTCATCGGCTGGCAGTTTTCTTCAGGAGCATTTATGAATGCTCAATTCACCGTCAGTTGGGGCGGGGTCTCTTCCGGTAAAATCTGGACCCTGCTCACCGCGACCTTTTCTCATGTCGATTTCTGGCACTTTCTCATCAACATGCTGGTGTTCATCTCATTTGCTCCGGTGCTGGAGTCGCGCTGGGGGAAGAGAAGGTTCCTCTACTTCTACATCGGGTCGTTGATCTTCTCATCGATGTGCATGATCAGCTTGTCACCCGTTTTTGGCCTACGAGATGTTCGCTGCCTCGGGGCTTCTGGAGGAGTGCTGGCGGTCAGTACAGCATTCGCCATCTACTATCCAAAGTCGATCGTGCTGATTTGGGGCATCCTGCCCGCTCCCGCATGGCTGATTGCCGCAGTGCTGACATTCTTCGATCTGAAGGGATTGCTCGATCAGTTCAATGGGATCAGGACCGGTGTGGGTCATGGAGCCCATCTGGGCGGCATTCTCTTCGCGATCCTGGTGCTGTGGGTGTTGCCACGATTCTTCGATCTCAGTCGTTTGGATGGTGGTCGCCGGTCGAGATCCGCGCCCTCGAGATCCGC
>CAVOEM010000063.1:0-13696 GCA_963694575.1 Planctomycetes bacterium UBA1146
GAGAGCGATCCCGGTATTTCCAAGGTCGGAGTTGAAACCGATCCCGAAGGTATCGATATCTTCAGGGTACTCGAGGAAGTACTCGGCAGAACCGCCGTAGTTGCCGGCTGCCACCCCTGCTGGAGTACCGGTGATGGCGCTGATGATGGGCAGTCGACTGTGTAGATGAGTGTAGAACAGGCCAATCTCGGTACCACCCAGTTCCTCGAGGAACCAGCGAGCGGAGAGACCGTACTGGCCGAGGTCATCGGGAGTCCTGTCGCCGGTGCGTGCTACTCCCACTCCGACCGGTGAGTTGTAAGTGGGATTGGTGCCAATCGGTCCTGGAACCGGAGAATCGACGATCTGATCGTCGACACCGAAGCCCAGCAACACGTTGTTTCCTCCCGGACTGGCGATGTCAGTGACCGAGAAGTAGGTGCCGATCGGTTCGAGTCGAGTCGGGCGCCAGCCGAGCTGGAAAAAACCCTGCAACGCGACGGTATCGGAGAGATCGTAGTCAAACTTGGCGGCGGGAATTGGCACCAGTGCTTCTTTAATCTCTGAACCGGCGGCTCGCAGTTTCGACAGATCGACCGGGTTGATGGTGTTGAGACCATTCTGGATGAAGGTGCTCTCCCCCCAGTTGATCACCTGGCTACCCAGGGTCACCGTCAACGGATTGTCGATGCTGCCAAAATCTCCGCGGATCCACGCATCGAGCAGGACCGCATTCTGGCCTGCAAATCTCTCTGCAGTACCATTCAATGCGGGGCGGCCTTCAACGAGAACATCGCCTTCACGGACGGCAAAGTCGGTGAAGTAAAATCCTCTCACAAAAACAAAGTAATCGTCGACATCGAAGGAGATCTCGTGCAACACCTTGAGGTTTTGCGAGAAGATATCTCCTACATCAAAATTGAGGTTTCCGTCATCTCCGTTGAGGGAGTGTCCGGTACCGCCATTGGTGGTTCCGATGATGCTGGGATCTCGATCCGAGACTCTCCAGGAAAGCCCTGCGGAGACGGTGGTATCGAAGTGTCCCGTGACCTTTCCATGGATCAGATCGAACTCGATGGCTCCTGCGGTGACTGGCGCCAGGGTAAAGATGGTCACGAAGAGAGCGGCTTGTAACCGCGCTCGTGATCCAAGCGGGGAAAGAGATCCTCGCATGCTGGTGTACCTCCTTGCTGAGTTGAACGCTTCGATGAATCCCGGGGAGTGGTGCCAGACATCCGGCGGGCTCTCCAACAAGATCGTCCGGACTCGCGAGAGATGAACTTGGAAGGTGTCGTCATGACTGGATCGTCATGACTGAGTGGTCATGACTGGATCGTCATGACTGCAAGAGAAAGGACCCACCCCCCCCTCATCACCACACACCTCGACTTCTCACTTCTCGGCATTTCGTCCGAACCAAAGCGTCTACGAGAGGGGAAGATACGGGATTGACGGGGCATCAGACAAGCATCATCTGCTCTGGCAATCTCAACTCTTCTGGTTCAAAGTGTCCTGGAAGTGCCATTAGGCTGTAGATCTACCGACAGGGAGCCCAAGATGACCGACGAAAATCACCCGAATCAGCCATCGGCGCAAGATTACTGGCCCTTACAGATCCCCATCGTGGTGGCCTGGGGTGACATGGATGCCCTCGGCCATGTCAATAACACCCGATTCTTGCGCTGGTTCGAGGATGCCCGTTTCGAGGTGTTTCAGCGCATCGGATCGAGAGAACTGGGTCCTCGCACCGGCCGCGGGCCGATCCTCGCCCGGGTCGAGTGCATCTTCCGCAGCCCGGTCCAGCATCCTGACACCGTCACCTCGATGATCCGGACCTCCGACATCGGCACCGATCGGTACACCCTGGAACATCGCCTCGAGTCGCAACAGCAGGGCAAGGTGGTCGCTCTCGGCACTTCCCGCATCGTCGAGATCGATTATCGAACTGGCGAAAAGGTGGCTCTCAGTGACGAGGTGCTGGCCAAACTCGCGAAACTGCGCTGATCAACTGTCCGGGAACATCGATCCGGGACCATCGACAAACAGATCTGGCAGTGGTGCGATCCCCTCGACGGTGGCATAGGAATCGGGATCGACTCCCCGCTCACGCAGCACATCCTCATCGATGAAGAAGTTTCCGGTGACCTCTGCTGGATCTCGCTCGACGATGGCGTGCAGGGCATCCGCGACGATTTCGGGCCTGCGAGTCGCTCGACGATCCATCCCCGGAATCAACCGTAGAGCTTCGGTGTCGATGACGGTACGGGGCCAAAGACCGTTGACCGCGATACCCAGCGGTTTCAGTTCTTCACTCATCCCGAGCACGCACAGACTCATCCCGTACTTGGAGATGGTGTAGGCGGTATGCCGCGCAAACCAGACCGGTCGCATCGAGAGCGGCGGCGAGAGATTCACCACGTGCGCTCCATCGCCATGACTCATCGCTTCGATGGCGGCTCGGGTGAAGGTGTAGGTCCCTCGCACATTGACATCGAACATCAGATCGACCCGTTTCATCGGAGTCTGGCTCACCGGCGTCAGGGAGATGGCGCTGGCATTGTTGACCAGGATGTCGATTCTGCCGAAGCGATCCACCGCCGCTGCGACCGCCGCCTCGACCAGTTCATCGTCGCGAATATCCATCTTGACGGCGAGCGCTTCACCGCCAGCCTCTTCGACCATCTTCGCCGTCTCGTGAATCGTTCCAGGCAGTTGTGGATGCGGCTTATCCGTCTTCGCAGCGATCACCACCTTGGCCCCGTCACGAGCGGCACGCAGGGCGATCGCACGGCCAATTCCACGACTTCCTCCCGAGATCATCATCACCTTGCCCGCCAGCGGCGTGGCTGGAGAAGATTGAGGGTTCAAGACGCACCTCCTATCGCTGATCTGTAATTCGGCGGTCGCTTCTCGATGAAAGCTTGTACCCCCTCGGAAAACTCCATTCCTGCGGCACATTCTCCGAAGGAGAGTGCCTCCGCCTCCAGTACTTGCTCCAGGGTGCCGCTGTCGTCACGAAGGAGCTTGCGCGTACGACCAAGAGCCTCTGTCGGTCCATTGGCCAGTTGCGTACAGACTCGCATCGTTTCTTCCTCCAGTTGATCCCGATCGACAGCGCGAGCGAAGAGTCCCCAGGAACAGGCGGTGTCTCCATCGATGCGCTCGTTGAGCAGTGCCAACTGCATCGCTCGCTGACGACCGATCAAGCGTTGCAGTTGATAGGTCGATCCACCGTCGGGACTGGTGCCGATACCGGTGTAGGCGAGGGTGATCTTGCTGTCGCTGGCGCAGATCACCAGGTCGCACGCCAGCGCCAGACTCAAACCGAATCCAGCACACGCCCCGTGTACCTGGGCCACCACCGGAATCGCCAGCCGATCGATGGCGCGGATGGTGCGGTGTACCGAGCGAATCTCCTCGGCGACCACCTCACGCCGCTGGTCCGGGTCGGTACAACTGGCAAACATGCCGGCAAACCATCGTAGATCGCCGCCAGCCATGAAGCCGCGCCCCGCTCCCGTCAGTCGAAGCACCCGGATCGCCTGATTCTTAGCGACCTCGGTGAGCGCCGCCTCCAGTTCCTCGACCATCGTGCCGTCGAGGGAGTTCAAATGACCGGGCCGTTGGAGTGTCAACGTGGCCAAGCCACTGGCGTCTGGGCCTTCCAATTGGATCGTTTCCATCTGTTTGTTCCTCTCACCGGTGGACTTCATCGGACCTCATCCGACCTCATCCGACCTCATGGGGGCGCATGGTGCTGTCCAGGATCCCACAGCACAAGTCAAGGGTAGATGGCGAACAGATGTTCGCTATCCTGTCCCACCCCGCTTGTCGCCCGAAAGAAAAGAAAGGATGTTCCCGTGTCGACCCCGATCTCTCCATCCATCCCCCCCTCGTTCTCCCCATCGATGACTCCTCGCCCACTGATCCTCCACCTCGATATCGATGCCTTCTTCGCCTCGGTCGAACAGTTGCGGAATCCGCGACTCGCCGGACAGCCGGTAGCCGTCGGCAGTGGAGTCATCGCTTCCTGTTCGTACGAAGCGAGGGAGCACGGGTTGAAGGCGGGGATGCCACTCGGCCAGGCGCTCCGGAAATGTCCACCACTGGTGATCGTACGTGGTCACGAATCGATCTACCGTTGTTACGCCACTCGAATGTTCGAGATCTGCCAGAACTGGTCGCCACTGGTGGAAGAGCACCTCGACGAGGCGTACTGCGATCTGGCTGGAACCGAACGAATCTATCCAGACCCTGCCAAAGAAATCGCCCGGCTACGCGCCCAGATTCATTCCACGACCGGACTGACCGTCACGGCGGGACTCGGTCGTAACCGGATGTTCGCCCGACTCATCGGCAAGTTTCATAAACCGGACGGACTCGGCTACCTGAAACCGGAACAAGAGGAAGCCTTGCTCCTACGATTACCGGTCGAGAACTTACCCGGGGTGGGTCCTCGTACCGTCGAGATCCTCGCAAATCTCGGCATCGAGAAGGTCGAACAATTGCGAGGACTCTCGCGCCCGGCTCTCGCCGGAATCCTCGGGCGAAACGGTGAGACCCTGTACGAGCGCTGCCGAGGCGAAGATCATCGCCCCATCGGTGTTCGCGAGATTCCACGATCGATCCAGCGTGGAACCTCCTTCGACGAGGACGTCTCCTGCCCTCGCACTCTCGATGCGATGATCGAATATCTGGCGGAGCGAGCCGCCAGGAACCTGCGTCAGAGAGGCCTGGAAGCGGGAGGAATCTCGCTCCAGATCGCTCATAGTGATCACCGCCGCGATCGTCGCCGCATCGTGCTGGCCCCTCCCACCGCCCTCGACCCTTCCATCATCCGGGCCGCTCTCGCACTGCGCCGCTCGATGGAGGGGCGTCGCACCGCCATCCGCTTCGTCGGGATCCAGCTCGACCGCATCCGCCTCGCCGCCACATTTCAGCAGGGAGAGCTGTTCGCCGCTGATCTCGACACCCCACAGGCAGATCCACAGACAGGTCAGCGCTGGAAACGGATCCTCGAGCAGGTCGATCAAATCCGCATGCGCCACGGCCATGGAGCCTTACTTCGAGGCAGTGCCCTGGCGCTACAGTGTGGCGACAACAGTGACGCCGAAAAAAGAGCCCGTGTCGGTCTCGAACGAGATCGACACGGACTCATCCTGCGCACCTCGTGCCTGACCCGCTGACAACGGTTACCATGAGGCACTCGACTCTCGAACCATCTGCGCTCCAGCAGTCGGGATACCCGTCACCGGAGGAACTCGATGACCTACTATGCCGCTTGCTGCCAGACCGATCAGCCGAACCCGCGCGATCGGCAACAGATGGCCGACAACACGACTCGTATCATCGAGCAACTGGAACAGGCAGTGATCGGGTACCGACCCTTTCATGATGTGAAACTGGTGGTCTTTCCCGAGTTCGCTCATGCGGCACCGATCTACGAGAGTGCCGAGGAGTTGAGCGAGAAACTGGCGGTCGAGTTCCCCAATCGCCACACCGATCGCCTCGCCGACGCTGCCCGCAAGCATGGCGTGTGGATCCAGAGCGGCTCCTTCCTCGAGGTCGATCCGCGCTGGACCGATGCCCTCTTCAACTCCACCGTGCTGATCTCGCCAGAGGGTGAAATCATCAGTCGCTATCGAAAGGTCAATCCGTGGATCCCGTGGGAGGTTCACACCAGTCCCCACGACATCGAGGGATACGACGAAGATCTCTTTCCCGTCACCGAGACGGAGATCGGAAAACTCGGTGTCGCCACCTGCTACGACTGGCTCTTTCCAGAGACCTGCAGGGAACTGACCCTCGGCGGTGCCGAGGTTCTGATTCGCATCAGCGCTTACATGGATCCGTGGGGAGCTTCCGAGCCGATGGACTGGTGGACGGTGATCAATCGTTGTCGTGCCATCGAAAACCTGGCGGCGGTGGTCGCCTGTAACCAGGGTGCCTCGGCGAGTCATTACCCACCCTTCTCCTGGCCCGGTGCCAGCATGGTCATCGACCCGGACGGTCGCATCCTGGCCCAGGCTCCCACCGGACCGGGACAGGCGACGGTGGTCGCTCCCGTTTCACTCGACAACATCCGGCAACAGCGACGGAGACGCTCCGGCCATGCGATGCCTGCACATCTGAGATCCTCGGCATACCCGCTCCAGCGACAGGAGATCTTCCCACCGCAGATCTTCCCAACGCAGTGTTCCGATCGATCTCCCTCGATCGAATCTCTCGAGCAGAGCATCGAGCAAGCGAAGAAGCGGATCGGCTGGTAGAAGCGCTGGAAAGTGCTCCTCGATCTGGCATCCTATCCCTTCATACTCCAGTCCCCCCTCACACTATGAGGTTGTGATGACCGATCTTGACACGACAGCCGCAGCCGGTGGTGAATCACCCAGGCATGATCTTTCTCGGCTGAAAATCGATCGAACCCGCCGTACTCCCAGTTCTCACTGGCCGATCCTGCTGCTGTTGATACTGGTCGTCAGTTACATCGCCTGGAAAGAGATCCCTTCCCGCGTCCCATCACAGGACCCGGAGGTGATCACCAGTCGAGTGCAGCGACGAGGTGGAGCCAGCGACCGCACGGGAGTCGCATCCAACGGTTACATCGTGCCGCGAAGGCGAGCCTCCCTCTCCACCGACATCCCCGGCAGACTCATCGAGATGAATGTCGAGGAGGGAACCCGGGTCCAGCGAGGAGATGTTGTGGCACGCCTCGACAGCCGAGAGTTGCAGGCTTCGCTGGCCCGACTTGAGGCGGATCGGGACGGCGGCCTGGCCGAGGAGGAGCGGGCTCGCCTCGCTCTCGAACGGCAACAGTCTCTCTCCAGTACCGATGATCTGTCGCGCTCTGAACTCGACACAGCCCAGGCCACCGCACGAGCCGCCAGTGCGAGGGTCGCTTCTCTCAGCGCTTCCATCTCCGAGATCGAGGCGCGCATCGACAAGTCGACCGTCTATGCACCCTTCTCCGGGGTGGTGGTCGAGAAGAACGCCGAAGTGGGAGAGGTGGTTTCCTCCATCGGGGGAGGGGCCAACGCACGGGGCTCGGTCGCCACGCTGGTCGATTTCGATACTCTCGAGGTACAGATCGAACTGGCCCAGACCACCCTGGATGCCGCTCGTATCGGTGCGCCGGTTCTGATCTACCTCGACGCCTATCCGGATCAAGGATACCGCGGTCGAATTCGTCAGGTCTGGCCCACTGCGAACCGGTCAAAAGCGACGGTCGAACTGCGAGCAGAGTTCATCGATCGGGATGAAAAACTAATCCCAGAACTGGGAGTTCGAGTCGTCTTCGTTCCAGAATCGGAAGCAAACCCAACCCCACCACAGGTACTGCTACCGAAGAAAGCGCTGCTCCAGTCAGAGTCACCTACCGTCTTGGTCGTTCGCAATGGCATCATCGAAGTCCGGGCCATCACCTTGAGAGACGATCTCGGAGATGACCTCATCGAGGTGGGATCCGGCCTCATCGGAGGCGAAACAGTGGTGATCGATCCCGATCCCGCACTGAAATCTGGCGACCGCGTTCAGGTGAGGAGACCCTAGATGCCCGACAAATTCATCACTCTGAAAAATGTCAGCAAGAGTTACACCCGTGGAGGAGAAACCCTCAAGGTTCTCGATCAACTCCATCTGTCGATCGCCCGGGGCGATTTCGTGGCCCTGATGGGACCCAGTGGTTCGGGCAAGACCACCATCTTGAACCTGGTCGGGGGCCTCGATTCCTGCGATTCCGGATCGGTCCATGTCGCCGACTCCGAAGTCAGTTCGATGTCACGCAGTGAACTCCCAGCCTGGCGATCTCGCCATGTCGGTTTCGTCTTCCAGTCCTTCAACTTGCTCCCGGTCCTGACTGCCCTCGAAAATGTCATGCTACCGCTGCAACTGACCCCGCTGTCCGCCGCCGAGCGGAAGAAGCAGGCCGCATTTGCCCTCGACATCGTCGGCCTCTCCGATCGAGCATCGCATCGCCCCACTCAACTCTCCGGTGGGCAGGAGCAAAGGGTCGCCATCGCCAGGGCGATCGCCACTGACCCCGCCGTGATCATCGCAGATGAACCGACTGGAGATCTCGACCGCAGTAGTGCCGATGAGGTGCTGCAGATTCTCGGTCGTCTCAACAGTGAACTGGGCAAGACCATCCTGATGGTGACCCACGACCTGGTGGCGGCGAAGAAGGCCAAGAGATTGCTCGAACTGGACAAGGGGCTGCTGGTGGAAGACCAGCAGCAGGAGGCCTGAGTGCAATTCCCTTTGCGACTGGCGATGCGTCACTTGATGGCGAGAAAGGTCCGAAATGGCCTGACCGTCATGGCCATCTCCATCGCCGTGTTCTTGCTTTGCTTCCTCATCGCCGTGGTGCAAGGGATGAAGGAGGGTGTACGGAGCGCATCTTCCCATCGCCTGGTGACCCAGTCTGCAGTCAGTCTATTTGTCGATCTTCCGACCTCATACCAGCAAAAGATCGACACCATCGATGGCGTGCACCTGACCACGAAGTTTCGCTGGTTTGGCGCCTACTACCAGGAACGAAAGAACTTCTTCGCCCAGTTCGCTGTAGATCATCAACGATTCCTCGACATGTACACCAAAGACATCGAGATCATCGAAGCCGTTGGAGGAAGTACCGGTCCGGCGGCGAGGGCTGCGGTCCAGAAGGCGTTCGCCAGCGATCGAAGGGCGGCGATCATCGGCATTGGCTTGCGAGATGATGAACGATTCGGATTCCAGCTGGGAGACACCGTTCCATTGATTCCTTCCATCTACCCCCGTGCAGATGGAAACGCCTGGGAGTTCGTCATCGTCGGCATCTATCGGCCACTCAAAGCTCGAATCCCCGAAACCACGATGTACATCCGCGCAGACTACCTCAACGAGGCTTTTGATAGCGGCGAGGCCCTCGGAAGCCGCGGAGCCGGAGTCTACTACGTCAACACCGAAGAGAGTGTCCCCATCGACCAGGTCGCCAAGGATATCGACGCACTCTTTGCCAATGGTCCCCAGCGAACCCAGACCATCACCGAGGCAGCCTTTGCTTCTTTCTTTGTCTCCGCCATCGGCAACTTGCCGCTCTTCCTCGGCACCATCGGGGGAGCAGTTCTCTTCTCCATCTTCTTCTCGGTGGTCAACACCATGATGATCAGTGGAAGACAACGTCTCCAGGAATCTGGAATCTTGCAGGCACTCGGATTTCGTCCCATCGTCAGTACCATGTTGCTGATCTGGGAAGGGTTGCTCATCTCCCTACTCGGGGGAGGCATCGGTATCCTGCTGGCGGTAGCCACCGAGGGGAGTCTGATCCGGACCTTCGCCCAGAACATCCAAAACTATCACATCTCCGTACCACTGATGTTGCTGGCGCTAGGTATCTCTGCGCTGCTCGGAATCATTGCTGGATTGGCGGCGGGGATTCCGTTCCTCAGGTCGAGCCCGACCGAGGCGTTGAGGAGTAGCGGATAAGATGGCTTTACCCACCGGATACACGACCAGGAACCTGCTGAGACGCCGTTCGCAGGTGCTCTTCACCGCTCTCGGCATCGCCTTCACCACTGCAGTTCTGTGCGGAATTCTGTCACTTCGAAATGGCTTCGAGCAATTGTTCAGACCTCTCGGAGCGGAAGAAGTGGCAGTCTACCTACGGATCGGGGCCACCTCCGAGGGAGACTCTGGCATCCCGAGAGAGTCCGCCCGCATCATCATCAAGGAACGCCCCGAGATCTTGCGTGATGCACAGGGGAATCCACTGGCAGCCGCCGAATGTTTCCTCGCATTGTACATGGAGAAGATGAATGGTGGCCTGGTCAATGCCCCCCTGCGAGGCATCGAAGAAGCATCCCTGAAGCTCCATCCGACACCACCTCGATTACTCGAAGGTCGATGGCCCGACTGGGGTAGCGATGAGGTCGTGGTCGGCAGACCATTGGTCGCACGATTGAAGAACTGCTCGCTCGGAGATACCCTGACCCTCAACACCACGCCCTTCGCGGTTGTTGGTGTATATGAGTTCGACAACTCCCAGGGGAGCGAGATCTGGGGACCGGTCGAACGAATGCTCGAGGCTCTCGATCGCCCGGTCTACAACCGGGTCATCGCACGAGTCCCACCCGACCTCGATTTCGCAATGGCGACCGAGCAACTGGAGGAGGATCCCCGCCTCAGTTTCTCCATCACTCGTCAGAGTGAATACCTCGCCGCCCAGACCACCGGACTCAGCACCTCGCTACTGGTCCTGTCGATCTTTCTCACCATCATCATGGGGTCCGCTGCGGTGATCGGAACGATGAACACGATGCTGGCCACCGTCGCCTCCCGCACTCACGAGATCGGAATCTTGCTGGCCATCGGCTACAGCCGGACCGAGGTGTTCCTCGCGTTCCTGCTAGAATCTGCCCAGGTCGGCCTGATCGGCGGCATGATCGGCCTGCTGCTGGTCGCACCATTTCATGGCATCGAGACTGGCGCGTCCAATTTCAACACCTTCACCGACATCAGTTTTTCATTCCAGTTGTCCCCCACCATCGCCCTCACCTCGGTGCTACTCTCTTTCCTGCTCGGATTGATCGGTGGAGCGATTCCTGCGTGGATCGCCGCCAATCGCTCGGTCGTCGATGCCATCCGTCGCTGACCCACTCCTCTACCCCACTCCTTACCCCACTCCTTACCCCACTCCTCTACCCCACTCCTCTACCCCACTCCTCTACCCCACTCCTCTACCCCCCTCCTTTACCCCCCTCCTTTACCCCCCTCCTTTACCCCCCTCCTTTACCCCCCTCCTTTCTCGGTTCCGTTGCAGCCATCGGCGCATCTTCTACAATAGCCAGCGTACTCAGGGTCCGTTGAACGCAACTCGTTACTCACCGGGGGCTGCTTGACCGCCAACCATGCTGACGATCGATCCTCATCGCCAGACCCACTGATCTCAGTGGTGATTCCTGCTTACAACGAAGAGGAAGCACTGGGTCCACTCCTCGAGGAAGTCTTCGCCAGTCTCAGCGAGTTGAGCGGTGGCCAGGAGGTGATCGTCGTCAACGATGGTTCCACCGATGGCACCGAAGCGTTGCTGCGAAGGTGCAAGGAAACTCAACCCACCTTGCGGATCCTCAATCTGATCCCCAACAGTGGACAGAGCGCCGCCTTCGAGGCGGGATTCAGGGCTGCGCGTGGGGAACTGATCATCACCATGGATGCCGATGGTCAGAATGATCCTGCCGACATGGGGTTGCTGATCGAAGCGAGTCCGGGTCTGGATGCGGTTCTGGGAGTGCGCGCAGATCGGCAGGACCCCTGGATCCGCAAGTTTGCCCAGCGCATCGCCAACGCAGTCCGCAACACCTTGCTCGGGACTCGATTCCAGGATGTGGGATGCTCACTGAAACTGTTCCGCCGCGAGATCATCCAGGACCTCACCCTTTATAACGGTCTCCATCGATTCTTCCCCTACCTCGTCGAGATGCGAGGAGGTCGAATGGTGGAGGTCAATGTAAGTCATCGAGCCCGTGAGCTGGGTACCAGCAAGTACTCTCCCCTGGGCAGGGGCCTTCCGGCATTCCTCGACCTCTGGATGGTGCGACGGATGAAGAAGCGAGCGCTGCGCTACCATGTAGACGAGGTGCAATGATGGATCTACCGGATCTCGCCCTGACGATATCGATGCTGGGAGATGGATGGTGCGGAATCTTCGAGCTGCTGGCGCTGCACGATCCTCAGTCCGGCCTCGGATTCTTCGAGGAGTTCTGGCGCAAGCTGAGCACTGATCGCTGGGTACTGGTCGGATACGGCGGTCAGGCGATCTTCTTCATGCGCTGGATCGTCCAGTGGTGGATCAGCGAAAAGGCCGGGAAATCGGAGATCCCCATCGCCTTCTGGTGGATCAGTATCACCGGCGGCTGCATCACCTTTGCCTATGCCATCGCCAGGATCGAACCGGTGCTCTTGCTGGGTCAATCGCTGGCTCTGGTGATGTATTCGAGAAACCTGGCTCTCGTCTATCGCGAGAAGAAGACGAAGTAACCCGCACTGCGGATGCTGAAGTGGTCTGGTAATGGAGTGGTCGTCAGAAGTTCCAACCGGTCGGTTGCATCAGGATCGCCACCCCCACGATGGCCAGAACCATCCCCAGAAATGCGGTCGCCGAGATCTTTTGCCGCAGGAAGATCCCCACCAAAAGCACCATGAAGATGGGTGTCATCGACATCTGGGTGGTGGCGATGGCGAGGGAGTAATATTCGGCAGAAATGTGACTGAGCCAGATGCCGATGTAGGTTCCCACCACGCTGGCGACGAAGATGCGCCCAGGAACTCCCCTCTGCAGCAGTTTCTTCTTCCAGCCGGGTAATGCGCCAGTGACCACTGCCATCAGCAATCCTCCAATTACCGCGACGCCGATCCGAACCGCCGAGACCTCGAGGGCGGGAAACGATGACTTCATCACCACCTTCGACAGGGCGATCCCCAGCGACTGGCACGAGGCTGCAAAGATGCCCAGCAAGATTCCATCGCGAAGAGTGCCCTGGTGATGGCCCGATCGATCGCTCGCCAGATTGCGATCACGGATCACCATACTGATCCCTGCCAGTGTCACCCCCATCGCCAACAGGTGGACCGTCTCCAACGACTCCGCCAGCCAGAACCATCCGAACAGAGCCGAGATGGGTGGGGTCAGGGTGGTCAGCACCAGCGCCTTGCGCGGCCCGAGGATCTGGATGCTGCGGAAATAGGCGGAGTCGCCGATGAGGATCCCCACCAACCCGCTCAGAATCAGCCACAGGTAATCGCTCCAGGGAGCCTGTGTCCAGACATCCAGACCGGTTCCGAAGATGGGCACGCTGACCAGTAACAGAACTCCAGCGATGGCATTTTTACCCAGGTTCAGGGCTCCTGCCGGGGCATCGAGACGACTGTAGATGAAACTTCCGCTGGCCCAGCAGGCCGCCGCCGTCAATCCTGCGATTTCCTCGAATTGCATCGGTGGGCCCCCCGTCTCCCCGGCCAAGGCTACCTGTAGCCGACAGGGGGAGCGAGCCGCTTTGGTACTTTGCTACGAATTGAGCTCGACCTCCCACGACACACTCACGGTCGTCGCTTCCAACGGTGGACACCCGCACCTATGCGTGCCATCTTCTGGCGGTGGAATCGGCAGATGGGTCGGGGTATCGGGGGAAATCGGTTGCGTTCATTCTGGCTATTTCTGGCATTGTTCGGTTTCTGGCTGCTCCTCTCCGGACGGTTCGAATCGCCATTCCTGCTCGGCTCCGGCCTGGTGGCCAGTGCCGTGACGGTGCTGATCTGCCAACGACTCGATCTGATCGGCCCGCAGTTCCAGCCGCTGAACTCGTTTCTGCGCTTCCTCCTCTACCTGCCATGGCTACTGCTGCAGATCGTTCGGGCCAGTCTCGATGTGATCATCCTGGCATGGTCTCCTCGCCCCAACATCTCCCCCAGGCTGGTCGAGGTCCGTACCCACCTCACTCATCCCCTCGCCCAGACACTGCTGGCCAACTCCATCACCCTGACTCCGGGAACGGTGACGGTGGACATCGACGACCAATCACTGCTGGTCCACGCCCTCGGCGAGAAGTCTGCCCGGGGAGTGCTCGACGGCTCGATGGAGAAGCGGATCGGTCCGATGATTCCCCAGCGATGGGACGACAACGATGAGAGCGAAGAGGAGGTCTCCCGGTGAATGCGGAACTTCTGGCGGCACTGCTGGTGCTCG
>CAVOEM010000064.1:0-13597 GCA_963694575.1 Planctomycetes bacterium UBA1146
TGTTGGAGAATCCGACATCGCTTCCATCGAAGAAAGTAGTCCAGGAACCACCGCTGGCAGAGCCTAGGGATGTGGGGGTGAAGAGCATCACATCTTCATCGCGGCTGGTCGGCCCACCGCCACGAGCCGTGCCCAGCGTCGACATCAACAAGGTGCCATCATCGAGATAACAAACCCCATCGATATCCTCGCCGTTGGTCGTGAGTGCACAGTCCGAGCCGTCGAGATAGAAGGACCAGGAGCCCGCGCTGCTGGAGCCGGTGGTGGTCGGTGTGAATAGCACCAGGTCGCTATCTTCCACCGTGGTTCCGGAAGGCCCACCTGTGAGTCCCGGCACTGAAAATGAACCGGAGTTGAAGGAAACCAGCACACTGCCATCCGCAAGGACACTGAGAGCATTGATGTCGGTCCCGCCGATCCCAACATCGCTGCCGTCCAGATACCAGTCCCAGGAATCGGTCGCCGGATCGTAGGTCACGATGTCTTCATCCCGGACCGTTCCCAGTCCAGGGACCGTGGTGGTCGACAAGAACGAGATGTAGTACAGCGAAGTCGAAGGAGGCGGAGGTGGTGGCGGTGGAGGGTCGGTCACAACGATGCATGAGTTGCAAGTCGCCGTGTCAGAACCTCCCTGGCCGGTCGCCGTCAAGGTCACGGTGTAGCTGCCGGCACTGGTGTAGGTGTGCGACGGATTCTGTGCCGTCGAACTGCCGCCATCGCCGAAGTTCCACGAGTAACCGGTGATGTCGCCGATCGACGAATTGCTGAAGGAGACGGTCACCGGAATTTCACCACCGGATGAATTGGGGACGAAGCCAGCCACCGGCGCTGGTGGAGGCGGTGGCGGTGGATCGGTCACGACGATGCACGAGCTACAGACCGCCGTGTCGGAGCCCCCCGGACCGGTCGCCGTCAAAGTCACGGAGTAGGTGCCAGCACTGGTGTAGGTATGGGACGGGTTCTGTGCCGTCGAACTGCCGCCATCGCCGAAGTTCCACGAGTAACCGGTGATGTCACCGGTCGACGAATCGCTGAAGGA
Source organism: Planctomycetes bacterium UBA1146 (assembly GCA_963694575.1). Classification (GTDB taxonomy): domain Bacteria; phylum Planctomycetota; class UBA8108; order UBA1146; family UBA1146; genus QNYK01. The sequence goes on from CAVOEM010000064.1 coordinate 1,040, forward strand.
GACGGTCACCGGAGCCTCGCCTCCTGATGAATCGGCAGTGAACCCCGCCACCGGAGCGGTCGGAGGCGGTGGCGGTGGATCGGTCACGACGATGCATGAACTGCAGGTCGCCGTGTCGGAACCGCCTGGGCCGGTCGCCGTCAAGGTCACGGTGTAGGTTCCGGCTGTGGTGTAGGTGTGGGACGGGTTCACTGCTGTCGATCCCCCTCCATCACCGAAGGTCCACGAGTGACCGGTGATGTCGCCGGTCGACGAATTGCTGAAGGATACGGTCACCGGGGCTTCACCGCCGACCGAGCCGGGCGTGAAACCAGCCACTGGAGGTGGCGGTGGAGGGTCGGTGACGACGATGCATGAAGTGCAGGTCGCCGTGTCGGATCCTCCCGAGCCGGTCGCGGTCAAGATCACGGTGTAGGTTCCGGCTGTGGTGTAGGTGTGAGACGGACTTTGTGCCGTCGAACTGCCGCCATCGCCAAAGTTCCACGAGTACCCGGTGATATCTCCGGTCGACGAATTGCTGAAAGATACGGTCACCGGGGCTTCACCGCCGGCCGAATCGGGCGTGAAACCAGCCACCGGTGGTGGCGGTGGAGGGTCGGTGACGACGATGCATGAGTTGCAGGTCGCCGTGTCAGATCCTCCCGGGCCGGTCGCCGTCAAGGTCACGGTGTAGGTTCCGGCACTGGTGTAGGTGTGGGACGGATTCTGCGCCGTCGAACTGCCACCATCGCCGAAGTTCCAAGAGTATCCGGTGATATCTCCGGTCGACGAATTGCTGAAGGACACCGCTACCGGCGCTTCACCACTGGTCGGCGATGCGATGAAGTCTGCCACCGGTGCTGGAGGAGGGGGCGGGGGTGATCCGATGAAGCAATTGAGGATCGCACCGACCAGATCTGCCCGGGTCGAAGCACCATCGACTAGCCCGCCGATTTCGAAGGATGTTCCGAAGGTGCGATAGGCGCCAGCGTCATTGAAGACCCCGACATCATAGCCAGCGGTCGGATTGGTCAGGGTGACCACTCCATTGCCCGTGGTTCCGAGACGATCGATCCAGCTGTTCTCACCGCTGTAACTCCAGCTGCTACCGACAAGGCTGCAGCCGGCGCCGGCGGCGCCGCTGACGGTGGAGAGGTCACTGGTTCCATCCGCCAGACCGCTGATTCCAAAGCGGGAATGAACCGAGGTCGCGGAGTCATAGGCCCAGGTATCTCCTCCCTCCATGAAAAGGAAGGATCCCCCGACACCGTTGGTCAGGTAGGTATCGAGAGTGGTGCCTTCTGCAGCGGAGAGTACATGCCCCGAGGGGTAGATCCCCAGATTGACCCAGACCGTTTCGAAGGCGTCGAGACTGGCGACCGCATCGAGGGTCGTGACCACCAGTGGCGAACGACCATTGGCGGTGAGTGCCGCCGAGATGGCACTGCCCCCGGCCACGGCACCAGCCGCAGCAGAAGGCGCCCAGACCAGATCGGTGGCGCCTCCCGTGAGGAAGATGGAGCAACTGACCTGAGGACTCTGGTCTGATCCGACCAGCCCACGAACACCGTAGGAGATATTCCCGACACCCGCAGATGAATCGGTGTAAGAGGTGGCAGAACCGGACAGAGTGGCGATCACACCACCTCCCCGGCTCACCTGTACCTGTGAATAACTCTCGCCATTGGTCCAGGAGAGGAGGGCGTCCGCACCCGAGCTGTTACAACTGAGATTGGTCGGCGCCGCCACCGAACTCGCCACCGTCAGCAGCAACGTCTCGCAGTTGATCCGTCCGTATCCCATGTAATTATCAAAACCCGCCGAATCTTCAGAGGGCGGTCCGACCTGGTCGTCGGCGGTCTGTCGCATGTAGGTTCGGACCTGATCGTGGGTCAAGCCCGGTGCCACCGCCAGCAACAGTGCTCCGGCACCCGCAGCGTGAGGCGTGGCCGAAGATGTCCCGTTGAAACTGGAGGTGTAGTCGGTCGAGGAGTAGCCACCGCTGCCAGAGATGTCGACGGTAGTCGTCAATGGACCCGGCGCAACAAAGTCGAGAGACGATCCGTAGTTACTCCCCCACCAGGTTTCCCCATCGCAGGACGATGGACTCTTGCGTTCATCGCAGGGGCTGGAAGCACCCACTGCGATCGATTCCGGGTAGAGAGCAGGATAGGAGACCGCGGAATTGTCATTGCCGGAAGCGAAGAATACCGGGCAACCCAATCCACCTCTTCCGTTGGTGTTTCCGTAGGCGATCGCATTCTGGATGGCGGTACTGGCAGATCCCCCTCCCCAGCTGTTGGAGAGAATGTCCGCTCCATTGTCGACCGGCCAGGTCAATCCATCGACGAGCCAGTCGGTCTGAGTCCAGTAGTTTCCGAAACCGATGCGAATCGGCATGATCTTGCTGTTCCAGGTGACACCTGCAACACCGATGCCGTTGTTCCCCACCGCTGCGATGATCCCCGCACAGCAGGTTCCATGGCCGTCGGTGGAATTGGCGTTTCCGGGGATCCCTCCCGGTGTCGGGTCAGCGGTGACTGCATCGTAGCCAGCCACCATGTTGGCTTGCAGATCGGCATGATTTACATCGACCCCTTCGTCGATGACTGCCACCACGATGCTCGATGAACCGGTCGAGATGTCCCATGCTGCTGCGGCTTTCATGTCCGCTCCGATGGTGCCGCCGGTTTGTCCGGTATTCTGCATATCCCACTGATCTGGAAAGAGTGGATCGTTGGGAGTCGCCATCTCTGGCAAATCGTGGATGAAATTGGGCTCTGCCACCCAGACTTCTTCCAGTTCCGTCAAGGCATCCGCGATTTCAAAACCGATGGATGTTGGCCCCTCGAAACCGAGCATGTAAGTCGGATCGATGGCTGGAAACTCCTTGAGAAAACGCAATCCCGACTGGCGAATCACATTTCGAATCTCTTCATCATCGACGGAGCCATCGAAGGTCACGATGACCTCCGGACGCGGAATCATGACGGCTTCCTGGAAGCCGAGAACCGGTCCAGCAAACTCCACGACACTCGCGCTCGATAGTTGTGCGAGAATCTCTTGCTGCATTCTCGCATCGACACGCTTCTCGAGCGGGAGATACCACAGACCCGGGTATTCCTGCAGGTTCTTCTCATCCACCTTGCCCACACCTCGGATCGATCGCAGTTCGGCCCGCAGAGAACCCAGTTCATCTTCGAGTCCGTCAATCATCTTGACGGCGATGATCCCCTCCACCTGAACCAGGGAAGCCCTTCCTTCTCCGTAGGGATAGGACCACTTCTGTCCCGTCTCCTGAGCGCTGGAAAGTTGGGGAAAAAACAGCACCAAGAAAAGTGCTGGGATCAATCGAGACATATCTTCCTCCTGAATCGGCAGTGCCGAAAACCTACCCGGTAGATCCGGGCAATCACATGACGGGGCAAAACAAATGAACCCAATCTCGCAGGCGGGAGCGAGATCGAACAGTTTGATCGAGGGAATCGACCACATCAACCATGTGCCTTCCTATCCGAGGATGGGCTATCCTGTAGCGGTGAAATCTACATAACTGCGCGGAACCGTCCGAACCACTCGAACCACTTCGATGGAGGAGTACTGATGAATATCCTGCTGGTATTGACAACCGTTTTAGCCACATCCGTCCCGACCATGGACGATTCAGCTCCATGGCTCACCTTCAATGGTGCCAAGGGACCGGGAATCGGAAAACACATCGTGTTCATCACCGGGGATGAGGAGTACCGCTCCGAGGAAGGGATGCCTCAGATGGCTCAGATCCTCGCCAAGCACCACGGCTTTCGCTGCACGGTGCTCTTCTCAATCGACCCTGAAACCGGCTGCATCGATCCCCAGGTCAACGACAACATCCCCGGGATGGAAGCCATCGATGGAGCAGACCTGGTAGTGCTCTTCACTCGCTTCCGAAACCTACCCGACCCACAGATGAAATTCTTCGTCGACCATGTCCAATCGGGCAAACCGGTGATCGGACTTCGGACCTCTACTCACGCTTTTGATATCCCGGATGACCGGGAGTACCACCGCTGGTCGTGGCGAAATGGTCAATGGGATGGCGGGTTTGGACGCCAGGTGATGGGAGAGACCTGGATCGATCATCATGGAGGCCATGGCTGGCAAAGTAGCAGCGGCATCATCGTCGAGGAGGCCAGCGGGCACCCGATCCTCCAGGGGATCAAGGATGGAGATGTCTGGGACCCTTCCGATGTCTACACCGTACGCCTTCCGCTCCCCAAGGGCTGTACTCCGCTGCTAAACGGGCGAGTCCTGTCGGGGATGGACCCCGCTGACGGCCCCTGTGAAGTGGTAAAGCGAGACGACGAGACCACCTTCGATAAGAACGATCCGATGATGCCGATCGCCTGGACCAATGTACGCAAATCTGAAAGCGGCAAGAAGCAAAGGGTCTTCTCCTCGACTTTTGGAGCATCCCAGTCCTTTACTCGTGAAGGGTCGAGAAGGCTGCTGGTCAATGCCTGCTACTGGTGCCTGGGCATGCAGAGCCAGATCAAACCGAACCTTACGGTCAGCCTGGTTGGCGACTATCAACCGACCCAGTTCGGTTTCAACAAACACACCCCCGATCTGAAGCCCGCGGACATGGTCAAGAAGGCTCAATGATCGCAGCACTCTTCCTGGTGGCTTCCTTTTCAGGGTCGATCTCCGGAGGCGAGCAGGCACCGCCCTTCATCGGTGCCTACTCATCGGAGTACCGGGACGAATCGTCTCCATCGATCTCCGCCGGACTGCTGTTACTGGGAGAGTTGGGCTGCACAGCGTGCCACTCGACCGCGCAGAGTTCGGCCAATTGGATCCTTCCGAGAAAGGCGCCACGCCTCGACCAGGTGGCCCAGCGCATCGACCCGCATCATCTGCTCGAGTTCATCCTCGACCCGGCCACGACCCATCCGGGCACCGTGATGCCCTCGCTGCTGACCGACCATCCCGACCCGCGACAGGCGGCCGTCGACCTGGTCGAGTACCTGCTCTCGCGATCGCCCCCCTCTTCGCACTGGCAACCGACGGCTCCCGACCAGGTCGCCATCGCTGAGGGCGAACGCCTCTACCATCAGGTCGGTTGCGTCAGCTGTCATGAGCCGATGCGCGAGGCCACGACGGTGCCGCTCGATTCGAATCGACTCACCGGTCGAGTCGAACACTGGTCGCAACCACAGTTGACTCGGTTCCTCAAGGAACCGCACCAGATCAGGCCCTCCGGCCGGATGCCTTCTCTACAACTTCAGCAGGATGAAGCCAACGCCATCGCCCACTACCTCTTACGCAGTACCAGAGTCTCCGCCCCGCTCGATCTGGCCATCGACTGGGGACATCGAAAAGGCCTCGACGACTCTTCTCGCTCCAGGCCGAGAAACACGACCATCACCTCCAGTCTCGAGTTGCCCGATCAGCAGCGAAGAAACGATGTCACCACCCACTTCTCGGGCTGGCTTCGCATCGAAGAAGCCGGCGACTACCACTTCTTCCTGAAGGTCGATGACATCGGCAGACTACGGATCGACGAGAAGGATGTCATCGATCTGGGAGGCAAGAAAAATTACCAGCGCAAGAATCCGCTGGAGAGGGACGCCTCCATCCATCTTGAATCGGGACTGCATGCCATCGAAGTCTCTCACTTTCAGTGGGTTGAGGATTCCATCCTCGAACTGGAATGGCAGGGCCCCGGCATTGATCGTGGCCCGATCAACTCCAGTTTCTTGACCAACTCCAGGGAACCACTGCCGCCGATTCCCGCCTGGGATCATCAAAGTGGCGATGCCGAACGTGGTCAGGCGCTGTACCAGAAGCTCGGCTGTGCTCAGTGCCACGAAGAGGGGTTGCCCGCCACCGCATCCGCCATCGAGAAGTTGTCTGGTCCACCACCTGACCAGCAGCATCCTCGCTACCCGATTTCTGCAAAACAATCGTCAGACCTCGAATCGGCCCTGAACTTCCTGGTGGACCATCCGAAAGCACCCGGCGCTCCACAACGAGTCGATCAAACGCTGCGTACCTTCCGCTGCACCGCTTGCCATTCGCGTGGAGATCTCGGTGGCGTTGCGGAAGATCGAAGGGATTTCTTCACTGGAACCGAACCGCTCCTCGGAGACGAAGGTCGCCTCCCCCCTCCCCTGACTGGAGTTGGAGACAAACTGGTTCTCGATTGGCTCGATGGAGTGATTCGATCGGGGCGCACCTTGCGCAATTATATTCACACCCGAATGCCCACCTTTAATCATCCACAAACCCGCACACTCGCAGCAGATTTGATCGCAACGGATCGTCACCTCACAGCCGTACCCCGCATGATCCACGACGACGATGCCATCAAGTCTGCTGGTCATCAGATGGCTGGCAGTGGAATGCTGCAGTGCGTTTTATGTCACGACTTCAATCAGAAGCACTCGGTGGGGATGCGCGCGATGGATCTGGTCACCACCACCGATCGACTCAACCACGACTGGTTTCATCGCTACATGCTCGATCCCGAATCACTTCGACCGGGCACCCAGATGCTCGCCTTCTGGCCCGACGGTCGCAGCATGATCCCAGAACTACTCGGCGGCGATGCCGATCAGCAGGTCGGAGCACTCTGGCGGTATCTCGAAGATGGAGATCAGGCGATCTTTCCAGAGGGTCTCAGTCGTCAGCAACAAGAACTGATCGTCGGCGGTGAAGCGATCGTCTATCGCGGAAAACTCTGGGAAGCTGGATATCGCGGCATCGCGGTCGGCTTACCGGGAGAAATCCACTACGCCTTCGACGCCCAGGAACTGCGACTGGCGCTGTTGTGGAAGGGACGATTCCTCGATGCCAGGGCTCACTGGTCCTCCCAGGGGATGGGCCGGATTCGACCGCTGGGTCGTGATGTGATGACCTTTGCCCATGGACCCGATGTGGTTTTCTTGACGGATGTCAACTGCCCCTGGCCCGGCGATCACGAAGAGGGTATCCGTCCCGATGACTATCAATTTCACGGCTACAAGATTGGCGACAACAAGATCCCCACGCTGATGTATCGAGCCGGGACCCTCGACATCGAGGAAACGATGGTGGCTCACGAAGTCGCAGGCGATGCATGGCTCGCTCGCACGGTAAATTTCGTTGGTAATGCTGACTCGACCGAGCCAGGAGTCTTCTGGATGCGGATCCGCGATGTACCCCCGACCGAAGTTCTCGATGACGGCACCTTCATCTACGGTGACGGTCTCAAGATCAAATTGAGCCACGGCGCCACTCCTACGGCTCTCCACAAGATAAATAATAGCGTGCAATACGAAACCTGGACCACGCTGCCAGCCGAGCGAAACCAAACGCACTCGATCACCATCGAATATCGCTGGGGAAAAGAGAGTTGATGCCCACCATGATCCAACGATTCGTCATCGCCATGCTCGTCTCGGTGACGATTCCACTGCTCGCTCAGAACGAGCAGGAGAATCTACCGCCACTCGCCAACTTCGATGAGAGCGGCTGGTGGATCATCGAGGATCTGGAGATCCCCCCTGCAATCCATCTCGAAGCAGTCAGCATGCTCGAACTGGATGATGGTCAGGTCGCCATCGGAACCCGACGCGGTGAGATCTGGATCGTCTCTGGCCTGCTCGATGATGACCTGGCCGCAGATTACCAGTTGTTTGCCCAGGGCTTGCACGAGGTGTTTGGATTGGCCCGGAAAGATGGTCACATCTATGCCACCCACCAGGCCGAGGTGACACGTCTCATCGACAGCGATGGGGACGGCAGCGCTGATATCTACGAAACGGTCAGCGATGAATGGGGATTCGGTTCGGAGCACGAGTTCACCTTCGGCTCTCGCTTCGATCCAGAGGGAAACATCTGGGTGGCCCTGTGCCTGTCCGGATCCTACACCTCCGACTACCCCTATCGTGGCTGGTGTCTACGCGTCAATGCCGACGGCACGACCACCCCGACCTGTAGCGGTTTGCGCAGTCCTGGTGGCGTCGGTTTCAACGCCTCAGGAATCCCCTTCTACACCGAGAACCAGGGCCCCTGGAATGGTGCTTGTGGTCTTAAAGAGTTACGGCCGGGCGGATTTGTCGGTCATCCCATCAGCTTTCCCTGGTACAAACTCGCTCCCAACATGGGACCGGAACCTGCACAACCCACCGACGGAGAAGATGGTCGCCTTCACATCGATGCGGAGCGAATCCCCGAGTTGATCCCGACCAGCGTCGTGCTTCCCTACAAGAAGATGGGACAGTCCGCTACCGCCATCCTTCTCGATGAATCCAAGGGAGCCTTCGGCCCCTTCGAGAATCAACTGTTCGTGCTCGATTACACCCTGAGCGTGGTGATGCGGGTGACCACGGAAAAGGTCAACGGAGTGTGGCAGGGAGCGTGCTATCCGTTCCGGGAGGGGTTCAGCACCGGTCTGCTCGGTGGACTACTGTCATCCAATGGCCAGTTGATCGTCGGTGGATGTTGTCGCGGCTGGCCGACTCGCAGCAGGGAACCGTATTCACTGCAACGATTGCGCTGGAGCGGCAAGATGCCTCTCGAGATCCTCGAGATGAAGGCGAGACCGGATGGTTTTTCCGTTTCCTTCACCAAGCCCGTCGATCGGACCATCGCCGCCGATCCTGCCAGTTACCGGATGGAGACCTACACCCATCACTACTGGCGCTTCTATGGCAGCCCGGAAATCGACCAGACGACCCCGACCATCACCAGCGCCCGCGTTTCTGAAGATGGATTACGAGTCGAACTGATCATCGAAGGATTGCAGAAGGGGCACGTGCACGAACTGCACCTGCCCGGCATCCAGACCAGCGAGGGAGAGAAAGTGCTGCATCCTGTCGCCTACTACACGTTGAATCAGATCCCACCGTGGAAGTGAAGACGCACCGGAACACGCGGGCCAGTTGGTTACGGTTAGCGCCGGCCGAGCAATCCACTTCGCCACAGATAGTACAGTAGCGTCAGCACTGCCTGGATGGTCGCGGCAACGTAGGTCAATGCTGCAGCACCGAGCACGCTTCGCACCCCATCCATCTCCTCTTCATCGGAGATGATTCCGCTATCGGCCAGTACTCGCTTGGCACGAGCACTGGCATCGAACTCGACCGGCAAGGTGATGAACTGGAACAATACGACCGCGCTGAAGAGTGCGATGCCGATAAAGATCAGTGGCGGATAGCGAAAGATCATCCCGGCAAACAGCATCGGAAAGGCGAACCAGGATCCGAGGCTCGCCGCAGGAACATAGGCACTGCGCAGCACCAGCATCGGGTAACGGGTGGCGTGCTGGATGGCATGGCCCGCCTCGTGAGCGGCGATCGCTGCGGCGGCGACGCTGCGACCATTGTAATTTTCTGCCGAGAGTCGCAACACCCGCTCTCTCGGGTCGTAATGATCGCTGAGTTGGCCCGGGGTCATCTCGATCTGGATCCCCTCGGCCCCACCCAACTCACAGACACGAGCAGCCACCTGGGCACCGGTCCAGCCGCTTCGCAGCGGCACATCGGACCACTTACCGAAGGCACTCTTGACGCGCGCCTGGGCCCACATCGCCAGCAAGAAGGCGGGCCCGACGAACAGAAAGTACATCGGATCGAAGTAGATGAAGGCCAGGGGAACGAACTCCGGGAAACTGATCATTGAGAAACCTCCTTCATCGATTCAACGAGGAGGGGTGAATTCAAGTTCCATCCCCGAACCTCAGCACCATTCATCCCATCCACACCCTGTTACCAGCACCCGTGTCGCTCATCTTCTGTGTGGCACATGCGATTGTGCGGTACAGAAGGTACCGTCTCCATTACGCATCATGGATTGTGACCCAATCACCGCCCCAGAACACCCTCATCGAAGCGATTCCACCGACCAATTGACGGACTTCTAGCGCTCCATCCAGTCCTCTCGAACGATCGCATAGAGCACCGCATCGCGCGGTTCTGCCAGCCGCGAGAGCCCCTGACGGAGTAGGCCCTCCTGGCGAAATCCGGCTTTCTCCTGTACCCGTCCCGAGGCGGGATTCTCGGGGAATGAATAGGCGAAGATCCGCATCAGGTATGCATCTCGTTCGAAGGCAAAATCGACCAGTGCGATCAGCGCCTCGGTACAGATCCCTTCACCCCAACGGGCCCTCGCCACCCAGTATCCGACCTCGTAGATGTGAGTAAAGTCGGTTCTCCGCAGATCGATGGCACCGATCAGCAGATCGCTGCCTCGTTCTGCGATGGCATAGACCTCCGCCTTTTCTTCGGCTCGCAGGGTCGGTTGGCTGGCGATCCATCTCAGTGCCTCCCCCTCCGGATAGGGGTGTGGAATCCCGCCGGTACCTACCGCGACCTCCCGTTCACTGGCAAACTGCTGCACCCGCTGGGCATCCGATTCTCGCATCGGCCTCAGCCGCAATCGGTCCGTCTCGATGACGGCTTCCTCGATGGGGGTGGTCATGGCTCAGTCCCTCCTCAGGCCCTTGGATTGTCAAACACCACACACAAGATTCATCCGGCAACGACCACCAATAGCCCTCCGGCCAGGGTCGGAAGGAACTCGGGCGGAAGGAACTCGGGCGCCGCCAGCGCCAGTCCCATAACACCCTTCAACATACAAAGTTCCTCGTCATGCAAACGCTATCGGCGCTGAATTGATACTCGCCAAAGGGCTGACAGACTTCAAAACCGCAGTTCTTGTAGAGCCTGCGGGCCGGGGCAAAGACCTTCTGTAGCCCGGTTTCAAGGCTGATGCGCAGATAGCCACGAACACCGGCAGTGGTCACCAGATGATCGAGCATCGCCTTGCCGACCCCCTGGCCACGATCGGTCACCACTGTATGCATCGACTTGATCTCGGCGTGCTCGGTGTCGAGATGCCGTAACGCGCCAACGGCAACCAGTTCACTCGACCGACGAGCGGTAAAGAAAAACACGTCGTCCGCCATCCGCTGATCGGCATCCAAAATATGAACGTCCTCGGGCAAGGACCACTCCCGGGCAAAGACCAGGTGAGTCGCCAGAAGCCGGGCCACATCGGGCGCACGTGGATCGTCGGAACTGATCTCGAACTCGCTCATTCTTTCTGCTTGTCAGCAAGCTTCACCGCAACCACTGCCGAAACCACACCTGCCACTGCGCCGCCCATTACAGCAGGTTCACTGACTCCCAACGCCTTGGAGATGATGACCGTCAACACCGACGAAATCATCGCGATCACCACCACAACACTGTAGTACTTCAACATTTATTCCTCCTGATTCTTATCTTTGAAGGTCTGGATTGGAAATCTGTTCCTCACCTTGGCAGATGAATATCGCTAGCGCACCATCCTTCCAGACGGCACGATGGTCCCAGGAGGCCGCTTGTTCCTGACCACTACCTTGATTCTGGCTCTTTCTTTGCCGACCGCTGCAGATCGTATCCAGCTCGATGGACACGATCTCGATGCCTGGGCACAAGCGGTGCTGCCGGGGGCCGAGGAGGCGTGGCTGACCATCCCGTGGCACGCCACTCTTCACGAAGGACTGCGCGCTGCCGGTCAGCAGCAGAAACCACTGCTGTTGTGGCTGATGAACGGGCATCCGCTCGGTTGTACCTGAGGCAACGGCGTGGCGGGCCGGCGGTCCGTCTGGAACGACCCGCGAGTGATCGACAAGGTCAAAGCGTTCGTGCCTGCCACCGATGAAGTGTGGCGATTACAGAGGCATCCGGATCAGGAATGTCGCTTCTTTCGTCAGAAGGTGCGGGGCAACCCGGCACCGATCGGCGGTTCGTGGCAAGGACTCTACATCTTCGCCCCGGATGGCACGCTGCTAGCGAGGCGCAACACCTTGAATCCGGATGCCGCGATGAAACTGATGGACGATGCACTCGAAAAGTGGAGTGCCCTCCCTGAGGCCGCACGACAGGCCGCCGATCCCGCAGAGTACTTACCGAAGCACCGCTGGGAAAACTCGATGCCGACCGATGGCCTGGTACTGCGCAGTACCTTGCGCGATCTCCCTGAAAAGGGCATCGGTCCCGAAGGTCGTGGTCGCTGGAATCGCGATCATGCCTGGTTCAATCGCGAAGAAACACGAAGCTGGCTGCCGAAAGAGATTTCGGCCCGGCAAAAGCAAACCTTGCCCGAAGCTCTGGCGCTACGTCTGGCACGCTTCCATGTCGTCGATAACGTCTCGGGCCAGGAAGGTCCCTACGCCAAGGCCGACATCCAGCACGCTGAAGTGGAGATGGAAGTCACTGCCGTCGATGGAAACAACGCCACCATCCAGATCAGTGGTCTGTTTCGTTCCGAAAGTGATGGGGTCTACAAGCTCGGCGAAACCGACTGGCGTCACTTCCCCAGCCGAACCCGCGGCGTCGCTGCAACACTCCGCGGGGAGGCGACCTGGAACATCGAGCAGGGCCGCTTCAGCGCCTTCCGCGCCGCCGCCCATGGCAAAGCGTGGGGTGGCAGTGGTCTCAATGGCAGGCGTGGCGTGACCAAAGAACAACCGGCCGCCATCGGCTGGTATTTCGAGTTGGTCAACGATGACCCGCGCGATCGGCTCGCTCCCGCCTTCATCGACGTCTACAACGCCGACTGGGTCATCCA
>CAVOEM010000065.1:0-13561 GCA_963694575.1 Planctomycetes bacterium UBA1146
CAACAGATTGAAGTTGATCGACGTCTTGCTGGGGGATGATTCCGCCCCCGAAGAGTATCACGTCGGTTGCACCTTCTTGTTCCAACAGTCTCGAGACCTCTTTGAAGTGAGTCTCGTGAGCACCGGAGAGGCTGGAGAGCCCGATCGCCTCGACATCTTCCTCGATGGCAGCCTTGACGATGTGGGCGGGTGTCGCCCGCAGTCCGGTGTAGATCACCTCCATGCCGGCATCTCTGAGGGCACGAAGCACCAGCCGAATACCACGATCGTGGCCATCGAGACCAGGCTTGGCGAGAAGAACCCGGATCGGTCCATTTCTATCCATGGTCTTGAGTCTCCCCGAATACAGTCGCCAACTTGCGTGACACTTCACCCAGAGTGCAGCCCGCTTCCATCGCATCGATGAGTACCGGGATCATGTTCTGACAGCCGCTTGCAGTTTGTTCGACTCGCAAGAGCGCAGCATCTACCGCTGAATTATCACGCTGGAGACGAAATTTCTCCAGCGATTGTCGGCGCCGCTGTTCGATATTGGGATCGACCTTGAAGGGAGCCTCGGGGATCTCACCCTCTTCCTCGACTCCGACCGGAGTGGCGGCTCCTGAATCTCGAGCGATCTGAGCCTCGTAGGAACTCTGCTCGATGGCGCGGCGAATGGAACCATTGTTGATCGATTCGAGCATTCCTCCCCGCTCATCGATCTCGCAGATGATGGCCATCGCTGCGTCCTCGATCTGATCGGTCAGATGTTCGATGAAGGGCGCACCTCCCAGGGGGTCGATGGTGTCGGTGACGGCCGATTCCTTGGCCAGAACCTGTTGGGTTCTGAGGGCCAGGCGAGCCGCCTCCTGGCCAGGCAAGGAGAGAGCCTCGTCCCAGCTGTTGGTGTGCAGCGACTGGGTCCCTCCAAGAATTGCGGAGAGCGCCTGGATCGTCACACGAACGATGTTGTTGGAAGGTTCCTTCGCTTGCAGCGTCGAGCCGCCAGTCTGGGTGTGAAATCTCAGCTGACAGGCACGGTCATCCTCGATGTGGAATCTCTCCCGACAGATTTTTGCCCACATCCTACGGGCAGCTCGGAACTTGGCGATCTCCTCGAACAGTTGATTGTGAGCATTGAAGAAGAAGGAGATCCTTCGTCCTACCGTGACCAGGTCTAGACCCCGATCACGACAGGCTTCGAGGTACGCGATTCCATTGGCGAGAGTGAAGGCCACCTCCTGGATCGCCGTCGAACCCGCCTCTCGAATGTGATACCCACTGATGCTGATGGGGTAGAAGGAGGGAGCTTCTTTCGTGCAGTGCTCGATGACATCGACGACCAGTCTCATCGACGGTTCCACCGGGAATCGCTGGGTTCCACGAGCGATATACTCCTTGAGAATATCGTTCTGCAGGGTTCCTCGAATCTGATCGGCTGCCACCCCTCTTCGTTTCGCCAGTGCCAGGAGCATTGCCAGCAAGAGCGGGGCAGTCGAGTTGATGGTCATCGAAATACTGATCGATTCGAGCGGTATGCCGTCGAGCAACTGGTCGAGGTCGTCGACCGTGTTGATCGGTACACCGACTCTTCCGACCTCACCGAAAGCCTCTGGATCGTCAGAATCGAAGCCAATCTGGGTGGGGAGATCGAACGCTACCGAGAGGCCCGTTTGTCCCTGCTCCAGCAGAAAACGAAATCTCTGATTGGTCTCTTCCGGGGTGGAATATCCAGCGTACTGTCGCATCGTCCACAGTCGTCCACGATACATGCTGGGGTGGATGCCACGGGTGAAGGGGAATTCTCCGGGACCTGGCGAATCTTCGTCATGGCAGTAGAGCGGATCGATCGGGGTTCCACTGGAGGTCTGGAATTCTTCCATGCGCTCCGGATGTTCGGAGACGAACGGTTCCCAGTATTGCTGGGTCCAGCGTGAAGGTGGTTGATCCTCACCCTTCAATATCTCGTCCTTCCACCAGTGGCTGGCTTCTCAGCCATCTTTTCGAACTCTCACATGAGAGATCCGTGCCGATCGTAGCTGGCACATCTCTCGTGGAGCAGGAGTGTCCTTCTCGACGATGAGAGTTCCGTCTGCGGTGATTTCGATCGCCTCACCCTCGCCATATTGATCCCCGGGGCCATCCCAGTGAATCCGACGACCCAGGGTATCGAGAACTGCAGCCACCTGCAGTCGGCTTCTCTCTCGACCTCCCGTCGATCGGTCCTCTTCCAGCAACCGATCGACATGCAAGAGGATACTTTCCAACACCTCTTCGGGGGAGGGACTGTGACCGAATTCTGACAGGATGGAGGTGGTTTCTTCGGGTATTCCGGGATGCTGCTGGAGGGTATCCACCTCGATTTGTAGGTTGAGGCCGATTCCAAAGAGGATCTCCTGCTGATCGGTGGGGCCGCACAGTTCAGCGATGACCCCTCCCCATTTGCGGCCATGGATGATCAGGTCGTTGGGCCACTTCAGCGCCAGGCAACTCTGGCTTGGACCGAGCAGCCCTGCCACAGCTTCGCGAGCGGCGAGCGCGACCAGCAAATTGTCGAACGGGTCGGCACCCTGCGGTGCCGGGATCGTCAGGGTACACCAGAGCCCTCCGACCGGGCTGACCCATTCGGTTCCCCGTCGTCCTCGACCTTCGGTTTGTTGCACCGCTCGGATCGCTCGTCGAACCCCTGCTTTCTCAGCGCAAAGGTGGCGTCCTACCTGCTGGGTACTGGTGGTCTGCGGGAGAAGTAACATCTGCCAGGGTCTCGATGAGTGCACGATTCCTCCTGGTTCAGAGGATACCGTGCGTTTCCCAGCAGTGGACCCCGTGATAGCCTGATTCCATGTCCACTGAACCGAAACTACTGAAACCGCGAGACCTGATGGAGTGCACCGGAATCACCCGGCAATTGCTCCAGAATCTGGTCACCATGCGCCTCATCGAACCGGCTCAGGTGACCGAGACGGGGCGCTACCTCTACGACCAGCAGACCGTTACTGCGGTCAGGGCGTACCTGCACTGGAGGGATCTCGGCTATCCTCAGGCAGAGATTCGTCGGATGTTCCAGCACCGATTCAAGCGCTCCACGGGCGATTCCGCGTCCTCAGAGGAGACGGATCGATGAGGGATCGAGGGGTTTGCACCATCCGAGTCCGCTACGAGGAAACGGATCAGGGGGGAATCGCCCATCATTCCCGTCATGTCGTCTGGTTCGAGAGTGCCAGGACCGAGTGGTTACGCCAGATGGGGCTGCCTTACCAGCAGTTGGAACAACAGGGGATCCGCTTCCTGGTCACCGAGGTGTCGGTGGCGTATCAACATCCAGCACTCTACGACGATCTGTTGACGGTCGAGACCAGGGCTCTCGAGGTGAAGGGGGCCCGATTATTCCTCGGCTATGACATCACTTCTCCTCGAGGAGATCGAGTTTGCCAGGGAACAACCACCCTCGCTTGCATCGATGTGGAATCGGGAAGACCGCGCCGTCTTCCGCCGTTCTTTCAGCAGGGTGTCATCGATTCCGGTGGCTTCTCTACCGCGGGGAAGGAATAGCATGGACTTCCGTCTGTTGATTCACGATGGCACCCCGAGGCAGATGCCTCTGGATGAGGGCACCATCACCCTGGGGCGATCTCGCAGTTGCGGTGTGCAACTGGAAGATCCAATCCTGAGCCGTCAGCACTGTGCTCTGACCATCGATGCCGGTCGCCTCGTGGTGGCTGACCTCGGCAGTTCCAACGGAACCTATGTCGGAGGTGAGCGAGTGAATGTTCGAGATGTGGCAGTGGGTGAGGTGATTGAACTGGGTTCGGTGTGCATGATCGCTCTCGAGATCAACGGAGACCTTCCTGAGATGAATTGCCAAGGCTTACGCAATCAGGATCGCATTTCGGAACTGGTGGCGATGGCTGCCGATGAATCCCAGGATTTGCCTCGTGCGGGTGAAGAATTGAATCGCAGCGCCCAGCGATCTTCCAACTTGCTGGCAGAGATCGCGGCGGACCACCTGGTCGATGAACTGGTCACGCTGTTGATCCGTAGTCATCCGAGCCGAAGGAATGCCTTTGCCCGTGCACTGGATCGGATGATCGGAGAAAAGCTGTTGGAGAGTTGTGTCGATCGTGAGCAGTTGAAAGAGGCTGCGAGAAAAATCGTCAAGGATGAGATCGCAGCGGCAGACCTGGAAGATCAGGAGGCGAACTGATGGCCCCTCTTGCCAATTATCTGCTTGTTTTTAGCATTGCAATCACCGGTTTTCCGGATCAGTTCGAAGAGGCGCGAGTCGCCTTGATGGCTGGGTTACAAAAAGGAAACGAATCGGCGATCTGCGACGCCATCGAGACTCTCGGAACACAGGATCAGCAAAAAAGCGCCGAACTGATGCTCCGCTACGGGCTTCCGCATGAGAGTTTGTTGGTTCACCAGGAATCGCTCCGTCTACTCCGTGCCTTCGAATCGGTGGGTGCGATGGAAGCAGTGCGGACTGTCGTCAGGGGATCAAAAGATGTTTCGCGCAGAATCGATGCGCTGAGAGTGGCGCGAGCGTGGCCCCAGAGCCTGTCACGCCCCGAACTTCTGCGCTGTCTGAAGGATCGCTCCTGGTTGGTAGTGGCCCAGGCGGTGCGGGGATTACGCGATCATCGAGCCAAGCAAGTGGTCGATGCGCTGATCGAGCGTATGCCGGATGCACAGGGGCGGTTGTTGGAGGATTTCAGTGATGCCTTGAACGAGTTGACATCTCAGTCGCATGGTCACAGTGCTGCCGCTTGGCGAATCTGGTGGCGCGAAAACAAGTCCACTTGGGAGCCTCCCGCCAACCCAACGTCCTCGGATGAAGATGAAGAAAAGAGTCTTGGAACTGCCGTGCGTCAAGGGTTGTACGGCGAGATCGTCAGCGAGCGCGTGGTGTTCCTGCTCGATATTTCTGGAAGTATGCTGGCCGAGACATCGGTGGGTGGGTCACGGATCGAAGTCGCCCGAACGGAATTGTGTCGTGCTCTCGAATCGGGATTGAGCCCCAAAAGTCGATTCTCGGTGGTGGCCTTCAGTGAAGGGGTGCTGAGGTTCTCCACCAAACTGGTCAAGGCACAGGGAGCAAGTCTCAAGAAGTCGATCCAGTTTGTCCAGAAATTGACAGCGGGGGGGGAGACGAATTCCTATGGAGCCCTCGAAGCGGCGTTTGCAGATCGTGAAGTCGATACCATCTATTTGCTGTCGGATGGTAGTCCGACGGTGGGGGAAGAGACTTCTACGACGCTGATCCTCGACGCGGTGAGTCGTTGGAATCGCTACCGTGGCACCAGGATCCATTGCTACGGGTTGTTTGCCGGAGAAGCCCCACGTCAGGATGAGGCGCAGGCGAGAGAGTTCTTGCGGCGCTTGGCCCGCAGTAATCATGGCAGATACACCGAGATTCGGTGATATGAGACTCTTCTGAAGCGTGGTTGACGGGCCCCTCCTGAAGCGCTTTCATCGATATCTGTGCCTATTGCCCTTCATACAGGAGAATCCCCTTGGTCGATCATCAGCCCCCGGAGCCAGACGTCGGAGATCTTATCGGGCCTGCCGACGATAGGAATGCTGGGCGGTCTCCCCGGCAGAGGGCCAAGGAGATCCAAGAGCAAGCCTTCAGAGAAGTCTCCGGCTTCTTGGGCCACGCTGACAAGGCGCTGCTGCTGATCCACAACGGGCATCCCGATGATGAATATGATCTGCATCGTCAGCTCCTTCACCTCACCGAGGTCGGGGCGAAATTTGAAGATCAAGAGGTGAGACTCTTCACCGTCAAATCTCTCGAAGAAGCAACGGCTGAACATCCCACTCCGGATGAATCCAACTTCAAGTTTGTCGTGGTCAGTTGTGGCGTTGCGTCTCTATCCGATGATGACTACCGGGCCTATCGAAACTATTGTGATCGATTGATCTGGATCGTGGATGCGGTGCAGCCATCGCCACCATCGGGCTTGCGCTTCGACCGTCCCATCGAGGGGAGTCACAATCAGCAGCTGTTCGACAAGATCTTTGAGGAGATCGAAGAACATGGCGAAGGCTACAGTGATTCCTCGGACGACAGACATGCTGAACTTTCTGCTGATTCGATCATCGAATCGAGCCCTTCATCTGCAACAGGCCTGGCCGATGTCTCAGAAGAAGAACTCAAGAGACTGGTCCTTCCTCACAGTGTCGAGTACGCACCGACGGATCTTCAGCCCGATGGGCTCGCTGCAATAAAGGTGTTGCTGGAGGCCCGGATGAATGGAGAGTTGCTGGTCGATGCGCTGAGAAGGTGGGTGCTGGACGATCCGGCCTTTCTCGGCTGGGCGGAACTGAATTCCAGCGATGACCAGGTGGATTTGACGGTCGGTGGGCGCGATCGGGGAGCGGTGTTGAGAAGCCTCGGTGATCCACTCGATGAGGAACAACCACTGCCAACCGGGGTCGGGCAGTTTGGTCCGTTGATCGGGCTGCCACATGACGGCTCCTGGCTCGGCTTTCTCGCCAGAGACCCCGATGCTGGACGCCGAGAGCTGTTCAAGGTGTTACAAATGCTGCCGCTTCTCGAGCGATTGATCCCTCCGCCGGAGGAGAGTGAATCGCCACAGGTGGAAGATCCCGAGAATCGCTTCAGCCGACTCCTCGCCACCCGTCTACGTGCGGTCGAGCGGGGTGGTCCAGCGCCGGGAGTGTTACTCCTCGAGCATGCCGTGGATTCGAATCGACTGGTGGATAAAGACTTGTTGCGTGGCACCGACTGGATCGAAACCAGTGAGTCGGGTCTTTGGGTGCTGCTCGACCATCCGGCTCTGGGGGCTGCCGAGGCGTTGACCAGGAGACTCGAAGAAGCGCTGCCTGGGATTCGCGGCGGAGGAGTCATCGGGGTCTCAGCGGGAGAAGTGGCGCAAGAATGCATGGAGAGATGTAAGGATCTGCTGCGAAACAGCGATCACCTGCGCATCGTCGATCAGATGAGGTAGCATCTGGGTGTGGGTCGGAGAGATCCGCGGAAAGGTGGCACCTTGTCCGGACGCGAGGATCCCGCAAGGAAGAAGAGATCTGATCAAAGATCACGGCGAGGCACCCGAGCGACCTCCTCTTCTTCCTCGGCCAAGACATCCAACCTCCTCGAAGTCAGCCATGACAGCCAGCGTCGCCTCGATTATTCGGAAATCCTCACCTGTATCTCCGGCTTCGCCTCTTCACGACCGGGCAAGCAGTACATCCACGCATTGAGTCCTGACCATGACCTGGACCGTGCCAGGATCCAGATGGAGGAGACTGCAGAGGTCTGCCAGCGGCTCGGGCAATCCTCCTGGCAACTGGGTCTGGAGGGCCTGGTGGACCTCCCCGCCATCCTGCCCGATTCAGGGGGGACGGTTCTCGATGGGCCGATGCTGAATTCGGTGTGGCAAGTCATCGATCGGTCGAGACGATTGAAATCTCTTCTCCAGTCCGAGTCCTCTCCACGCCTGAGTGACCGATCGACATTGCTGGTCGATGTTCCGGCGCTGCGGGAACGTCTCGAGAGTTCGATCGATGGCTCCGGAGAAATTCTCGATGAGGCCAGTGAAACCCTGGCTCGTCTTCGATCGGAGTCCTCCGGATGGGATGGCGAGATTCGCAAGTGGTTTGCCGATCATGCCGAAAAGGCTCCATGGAAGAAGGCGCTCCAGGGGCATGTGGTCACCCCGCGCCATGGTCGTTTCTGCTGGGCGATTCGTACCGAGTGTAAGAATCAGGTTCGTGGTGTGGTCCGGGGTGAATCCTCTTCGGGGCAAACACTTTTCATCGAGCCGGAGCCGGTGATTCGCCTGGGAGATAAGAGTCAGCGAGCTCGTGCGGCAGAGCAGCATGAGATTCAAAGAATTCTCGCCCGGTTGACCCAGGAGGTACGGTCCAAGCGGCCATTGATCCTACGACTGTGGCAACAGTTGGTGCAGATGGATTCGATCGAGGCGCGGGCCAGGTTTGCGGGAGAACTGGGTTGTGTGATTCCGGAGTTGGTCGAGGGGAGGAGCATCGAGTTGCTGGACGCTCGTCACCCCTTGTTGCTCTGGAGAGAGGGGAAGGCGAGACTGGGCGCCACCTTTGATCTGCAGACGGCTCGATCAAAGGTGGTGCCGATGACTCTCTCGATGAATCCTGGACGCTATCAGTTGGTGATCACCGGTCCCAACACTGGTGGCAAGACGCTGGTGCTCAAGACGGTCGGCTTGCTCTCTCTGATGGCCGCCTCTGGAATTCCGGTGCCCGCTTCGGAGGGCACTAAAATCCCCATCTTTGATTCTGTCCTGGCCGATATCGGCGATGAGCAGAGTCTGGAGCAGGATCTTTCGACCTTCTCCGCTCATGTCACGGTGGTCGCTTCGATCTTGCGTCATTCGACCAGTCGTAGCCTGGTGCTTCTCGATGAACTGGGATCGGGAACCGATCCACTGGAAGGTGCGCCGCTGGCCGAGGCTGTGCTGGATCGATTGTATGAACGTGGAACCTTTACACTGGTGACCACTCACCTCGGCAGACTCAAGGAGTACGCGTATCGTCGGCGCAAGTGTGAAAACGCCTCGATGGAGTTCGACCCGGTCAAACTCGCTCCGACTTATCGAGTGGTGGTGGGGCTACCGGGGAGATCGAATGCACTGGTGATCGCTGAGCGCATCGGGATGCCTGCAGATGTGGTGGAGAGTGCCAGGGAGGGCAGTCGAGAGCAGGATGGAGTGGATCCAGGTGTCGTCGATGCGATGGAGCGGGCGCAGAAGGATCTGGAGAGACGGGCTCGGGAAGCGGAGAAGCACCGATTAGAGGCTTTGCGTCAGAGGCAGGAGGGATTCCTTCGGGAGCAAGAAGCGCAGAAAACTCGAGGGGCGCTCGAGTATCAACTCGAGCGGATCGTGGAGCAGAAAGTGACAGCGATGGTGGCGCAGATTCGCAAATCGCTCGATCACCTCGGCGATTTACCCGGTGACAAGGGCGAGGCGCTGCGGCAAGCGTATCGATCCCTGGATGAGGCTCTGGCGGGAACAGACCTGGCACAAAGACGGCTCGACACTGCTCGTTCCCTGAGTAAGGGGGACGCTGTGTTCATTCCTCGTTTCCAGCAGGTGTGCGAGGTGCGCAAGATCAATAAAGAGAAACAGAGACTGGTGGTGATCATCAATGGTGTCGCCACCGATGTTTCCTTCGCTGACATTTCCTGGGTGCTTCCACCGCCGGGCTTTCAGGTCTGGTGGGACTGTGATGAGGGACTGTGATGAGGGACTGTGATGAGGGACTGTGATGAGGGACTGTGATGAGGGACTGCGATGAGGGACTGCGATGAGGGACTGCGATGAGGGACTGCGATGAGGGACTGTGATGAGGGACTGTGATGACGGACCCGGATGCGGGACTGGAATCGCCCGCGAGTGAGGTGCGCTAGTTGAGGAACCAGCCGAGATCGAAGGAGAATTGCTGGATTCGATCTCCATCCTGCTTCTTCACCGCTTCGGTCCAGGTGATGGAGATGGGAAGCGGCTGACCGAAGATGGGGACATTGAGCACCACGCCACCGCCGACTCCTATTCGATAGTCATCGAAGGAGAATGCGGCCGTTCCGTCGGAGAGGTTTCCGAAATCAGTGAAGATGATTCCGCGCAGAGAATTTTCCATCAGCGGCCAGGTGTATTCGATCGATCCTCGGTGGCGAACCGTACCGCCGATTTCTTGGTCATTTTCTCGTGGGCCGGCTCCACGGTAATCAAATCCACGCAATGACCGTGGTCCGCCGAGATAGTATCGCTCGAAAACCGGAACCTGGTCGTCAGCCCCGAGCGGTTCTGCCCAGTTGAAACTGGTTCGAGCGGCGAAGACATGACGGGAATCCTCACCGTCTTGAAACGTGGTCTTGAACAGGCCGGTGCTGAAATCGAGTTTGGCGACCTCGAGGTCGCCTCCGAGAGGGCCGCCGATGTGGCTGTAGCCACCCTCGACATACCATCCATCGACGGATCCGATCACTGGGCGATAAACCCTCTGGTTCCACTCCAGGTCGAGATCCAGAGCGGTGTATCGTGTCTTTCCCGCACTCTCGATGACTACCGAGGGAGCCGAACTGGAGACATCATCGACCGAGATCAGGTCATGCCGTAATCCGAGAGAGCCGCGTATTTTTTCTTCTCGATTGAACAATCGACCGAAGGTGAGGCCGACGCTATTTCGATCCTCGATGTATTCCCTGCGGAGCAGCACCGATCGGAAGGCTGAAACATTCAAGGAGTTCTGCGATCCGCCGAGGTAAGGCTCGGAGAAGAGCAATCGATACCTCGAGTACTCGGTCCCCGGTTGTGCTTCCAGCACCAGGCGCTGTCCACCGCCGGTGAAGGATCCCGGTAGATCGGACAAGGAATCGGGAAAATCGGAGATGTCAAAGTTACGCTTTTCGATGGCCAGGTTTCCCACCGCACCGCGGCCACTGGAGTAGCCGACTCCAAACAATGCCCTGCCGGTGGACATCTCGGACAGTTCAAAGACCACTGGGCGTTGATCCGATTCGGTTCCGCCTTCGAACTGCGGCCGGACCTGATCGAAGTACTGCAGTCGGTGGAGATTGCTCAAACTGTCCTGGATCGCATCCATGTGCAGTTCTTCTCCGGGATAGACTTCCAGCTGGCGGCGAATCACAACGTCCCTGGTGTTACCGTTGCCGCGAAATCCGATCTCGCTGGCCTTCACCTTGGATCCCACGGTGATCCGGTAGCTCAGGAGCACTTCTTGACCCTCGAGGGGGTAGGTGAGGGAAGGGGAGACCGCTGCATCGAGAAAACCCAGATCACTGAACAGCGTCCTCAGTACTTCGGTATCTGCCTGGACAATCTCGCCGTCCCAGTCCGATCCGGCGGTCAATTCGAGGGCAGCCAACAGCTGCTGTTGGGAAAGGTCGCTCGGACCCGTCATCTGGAACTCAATTTCTCCGACCCTGTATCGGGGGCCCTCATCGACCAGGATCAAGATCCTGAGATCCTCTAAGCCATTCTGGAAGTCCAGTTGGCCCAGTGAGACCTCGGCGTCGAAGAATCCCTTGGCGACGTAAAGGGTGCGAATTTGGTCGAGGTCTTGCTCGAGCAGGCGGGGGTCAAATTTGCCGGATCGACCGAGGCCCAGATAGATCCGGGTGCGCAGTTGCATGACCCCGAAGATGTCAGCGATGGGAATCGATCCAGTACCCTGGAGATCGACGCGCTGGATTCGTACCTGAGGGCCTTCATCGAGTTCAAAGATGATCCGCAATCCGTCATCGGTTTCCTCGGTCCGGGTATCGACGCGAGCGAAGGGATGCCCCAACTTCAGCAGTAGATCGATCACGGTGTCGAGATCTTCTCTTACCAGTAGAGGATCGTGCAGTTCATCCTTGCGACTGCGAATTTCGTTCAAGGCTGTTCGGATCGAGAGATTTTCGGCTCCTTCGAACTGGACATCTTGAATTCGCCGACGTTCCCGCAGCATGATGGTGATGATCACGCCATTTTCGGTGTGATCCACCAGTGGGGCATCGATGGTGACAAAATCGCCACTGGTCCAGAGTCGTCGATATTCTTCATCGAGTGCTGCTGGATCCCAGCGATCTCCGACTCGGACCTTCATCCGAGCCAACACCTGGGCAGTACCGAGACGATCGAGGCCCTGCAGGCGGATCTGTGAGATCACCTCCGATCGTTCGCTGGCATCCTGGCCGAACAGGTCGAGGGAAGGGCTGAAACTGCAGAAGGAGAGGAGTAGGCAGGCCCACAGCAGCAGCGACGGTACACACCGACGAGCGCATCGCCCGGAGACGGAGGGATCGGTGAAACCAGTGCAATCTGGTTTCACCTGGGTTCCTTGGATTCTCGGGGATCCCGCATATTCGGGGGATCCTTCCTTGGGCAGGCTCAAATGACAATTCTCCTGTTGTTGATGGCTGACTGGATCGGACTCTTCGACTGTAGAGGCAGCGAAGCTGTTTCATTCCCCTGTCACGAAGTTATCGAGCCCTTGGGGGGAGAAGTCAACCGACGGACCCGTCCAACCGGTGGACATCCAGTCCGGGAATGGAACGAGATGGGACGGGAGGAGTCTCCAGGCGGAGTTTGCAGCCGAATTTGACCGGGCACGGTGCTTGCCAACTAGTCCCCTGAACATGAACCCGGTTGAAATGGAGAGTCCGATGCGCCGTACTAGTATCACCCAGGGACAAAGCCGTCTCGTGACCGTTGACGATGCCAACAAGATGATGCCCCTGCTAGAGCGGGTGGTGTGCGATATCATCGAAGTTTGGGATGGGATCATTCAGAAACGCACCGAACTCGAATGCCTCGAGAAGAACCCGATTCGCAGCGACGACGAAACCTGTGCAGCCGCCGCCCAGGACCTGAAACTGGAGTTAAACTTGCTCATCGATCGGATCAATGGATACATCCGAGAGGTCGAGGAGTTGGGGTGCTTCGTCCAGGAGTTCAAGCGCGGCGTGATCAACTTTCCGACACTGTATGTGGGAAGAAAGGTCTTCCTTTGCTGGAGACCCGGCGATGACGAGGTCTGCCACTGGCACGAGCTCGATGAGTCCTTCACCGAGCGGACCCCGATCAGAGATTTCAGGGACTTCTTCTTCCAGCGGTCGGATCAGTAGTCGATCGACTCGTCAGCGGTCAGGACCGGATCGGATCAAGCATTGATCTGGTCGAGCAAGTCTGGCGGTAGATCCAGATTGTGGCTGACCTTCTGGACATCATCATGGTCCTCGACCTCTTCGATGAAGTTCAACACCTTGATGGCCTTCTTCTTTTCATCGACGGTGACAGTGTCCTTGGGAAGTCTGGTGACTTCCGCGAAGGAAGGGGTCAGATTGGCCGATGAGATCGCCTCTTGAACCTTGCTGAAGGATTGAGGGTCACAGAGCACCTGTAAGTGCCCATCCTCGACCTTCACATCCTCTGCACCCGCTTCCAGAACCAGATCCATCAGATCTTCTTCACTGATGGAATCTGCTGGAAGTTCGATCACCCCTCGGGTTTCAAAGTTCCAGGAAACAGACCCTGGGCTGCCCAGGGTTCCGCCCTTCTTGTCGAAGAGTTTCCTCAACTCGCTGGCGGTACGATTTTTATTGTCGGTCAGGATGTCGACCACCAGGGCGACCTGAGAAGGGGCATATCCTTCATAGACCAGTTCATAGAAGGAAACGGTCCCCAGTTCTCCGGTACCCTTCTTGATCGCCCGGTCGATATTGTCGTTGGGCATGTTGGCCGATTTCGCCTTGTCGACGACCAACTTCAGGTGAGGGTTTTGTGTCACGTCTCCGCCGCCATCTCTGGCAGCGACGGTGATCAACTTGGCTATCTTACTGAAGACCTTGCCACGCTTGGCATCATTGGCCGCCTTCTTGTGCTTGATTCCTGCCCACTTTGAGTGTCCAGCCAAGGGAGTCTCCTTCCGTGGATGCTCGGAGCATCCGGAGTCGCGGTGTCGGTCCAGTGCACTCTGTTAGCGCTTCTTTGGCTTCTTCTTGGCGCTCTTCTTGGCGCTCTTCTTGGCGCTCTTCTTGGCGCTCTTCTTGGTGGTCTTCTTGGTGGCCTTC
>CAVOEM010000066.1:0-13384 GCA_963694575.1 Planctomycetes bacterium UBA1146
ATGTGCCGAAGCCGTTGTGCACATCACACTCTCGGTGTAAACACCCCGGTTCCTGGTGCGGTCAAATTGGTCCCATCGGTGGCCACGGAAATTAGTCAGATCTTCCTTCGAGAGCCATTTCCCCTGCGATTCTGTCTCGTTGAATTGATTCCAGAGGGCAGTCCATGGCAAACGGACCTTGCTAGGATCGAGATTCACCCTGTCGAAGGCAGGACTCGTGAGAGACAGCGGATTCACCTCAATCGTCTCAAATCGAACCATGTGACTGGTAGACCGGACACGCCGGCCAAAGGTGGTAGTAATGCTCCCATCCAACTGCTGCTGATAGTGACGGGGAGACAAGGCGGCGCCGAAAGGGATGGGTTGGGGAGCAAAGGTATTGACCGATTCCTCAACAGAGATTCCTCCGGTCGGCGTATAGTTTGTTTCGACCACGGCCGCCAGCGCATGAGAACCATCGGGAGAGCGAATGATCAGCACATGATCGAGGTGACGGGGCAGGATCCCGAGCCTGTATAGCGACACCAAGAAGAGAATTAAGATGCAAGAGGTTGCGATCACCGGCTGAAGCCAGAGCATGTGAGGTAACTTGTTACGCTTCTTCAAGTAAATGCCGATCAAGGGCCACAGCACCCCCACATAGAACAATCCTAGTATCAACGTCAACATCATCGGATGAGGAGGATGCTGACTCGCGTCGATCTGTTTCAACAACGACTGAAATGGAGCGAGCTTTAGCAACTCCAGAGCGGTCCTCGCATGCAGGGGAGACACCAAAACAGCGAGTTTCTCACCGTCGTACCAATCGGTGGGCCGTTCGAGAGCGATCCAGCGCCCGACTCCGTCATTCACTTGAACACAATGAGTGCCCACTCGCTTTCCGATCCCCTCGATCGGGAATTCGATCCTCTCCGCTCCCGAAGCGGAATCGGTGATCAGTTGCGGCTCGACCTTCAAGCCCGAGATCCAGCGCAGGCCACGACCCTTTTGATCGGGCTTCAAGACCACAGTGAGCCCGCAACGGACTGCGGCCCGGATGGCGCTTCGTTGTCCGGCGGAGACGTCTTCTGGGTCCACGCCGGAGAGCAGTACAGCGTCCATGCCGATCAGCGCTTCCCTCACCTGTGGTAGTTGGTCTGGGGGGAGCCAAACCCTGTGGACTGTCTGCTTCGCATGGGCGAGGAACTTCCAGTCGAATTGAGTTTGAGATTGGTCATTGACCTCGAGAAAACGAAAGGCGCCGTTTGTGGCTCCTGAAGCGTCGATGGACATGGTGTACTGGTTCGATGACTGGAGTGGGTTCTGGGGATCCTGGAAAGGCAATGGCACGCCATTGCGAGTCACACTGCAACTCAAGTATCCGAGTTGATATTGATGACGGCTCTCATATCCGTTCGGGATTCCGACCAGCGTTGACCTTGTGGAGTTTGCCGGGACTTCCAGGAGCACCGAAAATTTGAGTGGGACATTCGTTGATCTGTAAACTTGGCGATCGCAGTCGATTTTATAGACTGCATCTTCAGTCGAGGATTTATTGGTCACCTTGATCAGGCAAGGCTCCCAGTCAGAGGTTACCAATTTCCCATTCGACTTGGGGGGAAGACCACCCGAGGATTCCAGGTGCTCGAATTGGATATGCGAGTCCTTGGATTCTATACCTTGTCCATGCGCAGTTCCGCCGATCAGAAGCGCAGTGAACAACACGGCACAGAAGGAGGAAACCGCCGGGTACTGTTTCATCACTCTTCCCCGGTCACATTCTCGAAGGCACTCCTACCCTGGACAGCATCCCGCAGAATACTTCGATTCATGTATTCGATTTGACCTCCCGCGGGTAAGCCACGTGCCAGACGAGTGATGGTGACTCCCGCATTCGATAGTGCTTCGGTGACCAGAAGTGCAGTCCCGTCCCCCTCAAAATCAGGGTTGGTAGCGAGAATCACTTCCACCACTTCATCGACCTCACTTCGTTCGATCAACTTTTTCAGCGCGATCTGTTCCGGGCCACGTTCTTCTAGCGGAGAAAATGAGGCCCCGAGTACGTGGTAGAGTCCCAGGTAAGAGCCACTCTCTTCCAGTGCACGCAAATCCTTGGGCTGCTCCACCACACAGATGGAACTTTGGTCCCTCGAATCATCGGAGCAGATGAAGCAGATTTCTTCCTCACAGATATCCTGACACTCGGCGCATCGTCGAAGGTCGTCTTTGACTCTTCGAATGGCATCGGAGATGCGCATCGCTTCAGTTCTGGGTATTTTCAATACATGATAGGCGAGTCGTTCAGCGCTCTTTTGTCCGATTCCTGGAAGACTCGAAAATGCTTCAATCAACTCGCCTAGCAGACCTTCTCCCGCCAATGGTCCTCCTATGTCATTCCTGGAAAGGACATTCCTCCGGTGACACGGGAGGTCTCTTGATCCGACAGTTCCTTGGCTTTCTCCAGAGCTTGACCGACCGCAACCAGCACCAGATCCTCGAGCATCTCGGTATCTTCAGGATCGACCACCTTCGGGTCGATTTCGACCTTCAGTACTTCTTGCTGGCCATTGGCGTAGACCTTGACCAGCCCACTCCCTGATTCACCCAGCACGGTGCGCTGCTTGAGATCTTCCTGAAC
Organism: Planctomycetes bacterium UBA1146; assembly: GCA_963694575.1. Lineage (GTDB taxonomy): Bacteria > Planctomycetota > UBA8108 > UBA1146 > UBA1146 > QNYK01. Next base: position 2,618 of record CAVOEM010000066.1, read on the forward strand.
GGCCTTCAACTCTTTTTGCATCTTTTGCGCCTGTTGAAACAAGCCTCCAAGATCACCGGTCGACATCCTCAGTCTCCTTCAACTATTCAGCCCTGGATCCGATCTTCATCGTGAACAGGACCTCGATTTCGGGCTTCGCTCGAAAAAATCTCTTCTGCTTGGGCGATGATCTCTGGCCTCTGCGCATCTTCCGCAGATCCGCCACTGGATTGGGACTTCCCCTGAATCTCTTCATCGATCTGGATCTTCAGGGAACCGTGGCTCTTTTCCCACTCAACGATCGCTTGCTGAATCTCCGCAGATTCGAGGATCTCCCCCAGGTGCGGAGCGGCTCGCAATTGCCACTGATCATCGACGTGGATCAGTTGCCCATCGAGTTTCATCTTTCTCGGTAACATTCGATCGACTCGCTTGAGGCACTCCAACAGTTGCTCCTCTGCAGATGCAGCGGAAGCGGTACTCGGCGCCGCACCCGCAGATTCCACCGCTGGAGACGCTCCTTCGCTTCTGGAAGCAGGATTGCGAAGCGCTTCCCTGGCCGCCTTGGCCCCACCGCCCGCGGAATCGGATTTCTTCGAATCCACGCTCATTTCCGACGACTGTTGTGACGCGGAAGCGGGGCGTGCTGGGGGCGGTACAACATCTGTTGTGACCTGTGGGGCTGGAGTGACCGATAGATCTCGTCGGGTCAATTCAGTGATGGGGACCAATGACCGCAGGGTGCTCATCCTCATCAGAGCGATCTCGAGGAGCAGGTCTCCGCGATCCTGACGGCGTAATTTCTGCCGTGTCTCCTGGAGAATTTCTTGCCCCAGAAGATTGGCCTCCACATCGCTCTCCTGCCAGCCGTCGGAGACGCCACGGTGGAGTCGCGATCGAAGTTCTTCTGCAAGTTGCTCGGTCAATACCGAAGCCTCGGTACCTCCCTCGAAGATCGGAGTCAGTCGTTCGACCACCAGAGCCAGATCTCCGCCATCGATCGCCGCCAGTAGTTGCGACAATTGCTCACTTGAAACTCTACCGGTAATTCGATCGAGATCCTCCGGGCCAGGTTGATCACCGGCAAAGGCCAGCACCTGGTCAAGCAACGATTGAGCATCTCGCATCCCCCCGGCGGCCAGGGATGCGATGCTGGCGAGCAATCCGTCCTTCGGCTCGGCCCCTTCCTGCTGGCAAATCTGTTCGAGTCTCTGCGCGATATCATCGCGTGAGATCGACGAGAAATCACAGCGCTGGCAACGTGAGAGCACCGTCGGGATGATCCGCTCCGGTTCGGTTGTGGCGAAGATGAACTTCACATGAGACGGTGGTTCTTCCAGGGTCTTGAGCAGCGAGTTGAATGCTTCCCTGGTCAGCATGTGCACCTCATCGATGATGAAGATGCGATAGGGTCCCTGGGTGGGAGCGTACTGAACATGCTCGATCAGGCTGCGGATATCATCGATTCCACGGTGCGAGGCACCGTCCATCTCGGTGACATCGGAATCCTCGCCTCTGAAGATCTGCTGACAAGTGGCACACTGATCGCAAGGCACTGCATCTTCGCTCTTCGGGCACTGCAGCGTTCTCGCAAAGATTCGCGCCATCGAGGTCTTGCCGACCCCCCTTGGCCCGCAAAAGAGGTAGGCATGAGCGAGGCGCTTCTGAAGGATCGCCTGACGCAAGACCTCCGCCACCGACTCCTGCCCCACCACCTCTTCGAATCGTCGAGGACGATAGCGCCGGGCAATCACCTCGTAGTGATCGCCAGCGCCGTGAGCAGACCCAGAATCAGAGGAAGAAGAGTGGTTTCCCATGGTGACATCTGAACAGCGGGCAGGGGCTTCTGCAAGCCTCTGATCCAAACTGGAATCAGATGATTACGCAGCCTGAGGGTATTTCAGAAAAAAAGATGAGGACCGTCCTGAAGAAAAAGACCGGAGCCCGAAGCACACCAACGGGGGCCGAGTTGGCTGCTCCCGTCAAGGCCTGACCAGGTCACGGGCCGCCAGTCGCCCGGACCCCGGAATTCATTCATCACTTCATCGGACCAGTTCTGCGGACCAGTTCTGCGGACCAGTTCTGCGGACCCACTCCACAGACCAGCGCCGCCACAGGAAGACCTCGACGGCAGCGGTGGAGCCCGATCCTGGTGCATCCAACCGCAGAACACCCACAAGAGGGCGTCCTTCCATTCAACTTCTCGTCCTAGAACTTCAACGTCTCGTCATAGAGCAAGGTTGGCGGAGAGGGTGGGATTCGAACCCACGGTACGGATTAACGCACACACGCTTTCCAAGCGTGCTCCTTAAGCCACTCGGACACCTCTCCCGATGCATCCTTGTTCTTCGCTGTCATTTTCACCGGAATCCACAGGAATTCCAGTACTCCCCGATCCGGTATCGATTCGGGTCCGTCATCTGGGTCGATCTGGCGGAGAGGGTGGGATTCGAACCCACGGTACCCGCAAAGGCACACCGGTTTTCGAAACCGGCCCGATCGACCACTCTGGCACCTCTCCGCGCTTACTATCGAACACTACTTCTCGTTCGGGGGGTTCCGACGACCCTTGAAGAAGGATCGTAACATCTCACCCGATTCTTCGCCGAACACTCCGCCAGTCCAGGTCACATCATGATTGAAAAGACCCGGTTCAAAAATCTTTAATTTAGTTTCCACAGCTCCCCACCGCGAATCGGACGCTCCGAACACCACCCGCTCGATCCGCGCCTGAAGAATCGCTCCAGCACACATCGGGCACGGCTCCAGGGTGCAGTAGAGGGTGGTTCCCTCCAACCGCCAACCTTCCACCGCCGAAGCAGCCTGTCCGATGGCCAGGATCTCGGCGTGAGCGGTAGGATCGCGTAGGGATTCCTTGGCGTTACGCGCCCGGCCGATCACCCCCAGCTGAGGGTGAACGATCACTGCCCCAACAGGGACTTCCCCATCCTCTTCCGCAGCTCGAGCTTCCTGAAGAGCCAACTGCATGTGAATACGATCGGGATCTTGATCCAGCCAGGAGACGCCCACCGCGGTCCTTTCCTGCTGCACAGGAAACAAACAAGCACGCCGGGGAGGATTCGAACCCCCAACCTCCTGATCCGTAGTCAGGTGCTCTATCCAGTTGAGCTACCGGCGCGCAGAAGGGCCAATGTTAGCCAGCCCCCTCGGGGTGTCAAGCCGACCGAAGAATGGCTATTCCTCTACCCACCCGTCGGGGACCCAGTCATCGAGATCTTCTTCCTCTGGAGTGGGCACCTCCTTCTCAGGAGCCGCTACATCTGCGGTGGAGTCCTCCTCCTTCCCGGAACTTGAGGTGGGTGGATCCTCCTCCGAATCGACACCCTGGGGTCCCTCCCCTTCGAGTAATCCATCGAGGATCTCCAACCCACGATCCGAGCCCTGCTGACGTAGCCGCTCCGGCTCGGGAAGGGCATCGAGGCCAGAAAGTCCCAGTAATTCCAGAAATTCCGAAGTCGTGCCATACAGCAGCGGTCGTCCGATCGAATCGTCCTGCCCCACCACCCGGACCAGTCCCCACTCCATCAAATTCTTGAGAATGGGTCCGCACTGCACCCCGCGAACCGCTTCCAGATCGGAGCGACGTACCGATTGTCGATAGGCGATTACAGCCAGTGTCTCGAACGCTGCTGAACTGAGGCGAATCCGACGCCGTTCTCCGCGTAATCGTGCGACATACGGTGCGTATTCCGGCTTGGTCAGGAGTCGTAAACCGGCCCCATCTTCGTGTAGCAAGTAACCGCGGGAAGTCGTGATCAACTGTGCCTCGAGGGCCAGCAGCGCTTCCTTGACCGCACCTTTGGGAGCTTCCTTTAGCATCGCGTTCAAGCGGCGTCGGCTGACCGGCTCGGCCGAGGCGAACAGGATCGCCTCGATGGTCGACTGCAACGTCTCCCCTTCGAGAACGACCTCTGCAGTTTCCTCGGCAGCGTCTTGCGAAAGCGGGTTCCGGTCGCCGTTGGAATCTTTTACTTCTTGGCCTTGAGTATCTCGAGAAATCATCAATCTCCTTTTGAACGGTTCGCGCCGGAAGAAACTGCGGTAAAGACCGTAGTCGATTCGATTCGAACCGGGATCCTTTTCCTGATCATCGCCTCGACGGCAAGTACGTCTTCATCTGCCACAGGTTCATCCCGAAGTTGCTGGAGTAGTTCCTCCCGCACTTCTGAGTATCGTTTCAATGGCAGCGTCTCCACGACCCGGAACAGATGCCAGCCAAAATCGACCTCTTCGATCGGTCCCAGGACCTCACCATCCGCCGCCTGAAACACCTCGAAGAAGGCCGCATTCCCGGCCAGTTCCGATTCACGGATCCAGCCGCTACCGATCCTGGGGGCAAACTTCTGCTGGATTCCGACGGGAAGTTCCACAGCAGACTCCAGCGGAGTTCCGGCACGCAACACATCTGCAGTGCTCACTGCCCAGCGCTGAATCCGTTCGCGAAGATCAGTATCCGCAGCATCGATGGGGAATGCCATGTGATCGACTTTGCGCCGTGGTTCTTTCCAGGTGACTCTCCAGAGATCGAGGATTTCCTCCTCCTCGATCTGGATGTGATGAGACACCACCGACTGGATCAACAGTGCGGGGCCCACTTCCAGTGCAATTTCCCGACGCAAGTCACTCTCGACCAGGCCCTGCGCTTCCAGTTGAACCAACGCCCTGCGGCGCGAGACGAAACTCTCTCCGAGAATTACGGTCATCTCCTGCTCCACTCGCTCGGCGATCTGCTCCGCATCGATACGGATTCCTAGATGCTCCGCTTCTGCGCTGAAGAGCGATTCCCTGACCAGCCCATTGAGCGCTCTGGGTCCGTAGTAGCGATCAAGAATTCGAGCTTTCAGCTTCTCATCCGTGATGATATCTCGCCCGACCCGAGCGAGGATCCGCTCACCATTCAGTGACGCTGGAGTCTGCTCGACCCTCCCAGCCGATGACTCGATCGGATCCAGGTATGACTCCCGCACGCCGTCTGAATTTGCCAGGGAGCACCCATTCACCAGCACCGAGACTCCCAGCATCCATATCAGGAATCGACGATTCATCGGATGTCCCCCTTCTCGTAATGGCGCAGAACTTCAACCAACTGGGTGGTCGAGAGAAGGCCCATCTCGACCATGCACAATCCCATCATCTTGCGGCCACGACCACTGTGTTCCAGTCGCTGTTGTTCCACCACAACTCGATCGACATCATCCCGAGTGACGAATCCGAGTCGGACGGCAAGATCTCCAAAGCGAGTGCTGCCATTACCCAGAGGCTTATGAGTACTGCTGTATCCTGTCGGATGCATCCGGTGCCAGCGCCATGCGGTTTCCATGATCATCGACATTTCGCTGTGCTCAGGATCCCATCCCAGTAGTTCCTTCGCCTTCAGATTGGAAGCGAGCAAGGTTGCTGGATCACCTTCACGGCGTCCCTCCTCGACCACCTTGAAATCGATTTCGGTGACGGACTTTGCTGCTTCCACCACCTCTCGAACCGAAGCCCCCGCTGCAGAACCGAGATTGATCGACTCGCCGGCAACCCGATCGATGCGACCCAGTGCCTTCAGGTGAGCTCTTGCGATATCCGTGACATGGACAAAATCCCTCACGCAGGTGCCATCCGGCGTCTCCCAATCGGTTCCAAAGATGATGAACTGATCGCGCATCCCAAGAGCACATTGCAGGAGCAACGGAATCAGATGGCTCTCATCGGCGTGGTCCTCACCAATCAGTCCCGAGGCATCTGCGCCGGCCGCATTGAAATACCTCAGGCAGACATGCTGAAGTGGATGTCGTTGAGCGATGGCGGTCAACGATTCCTCGACGATCCGTTTCGAATCCCCATAAGGATTGACCGGCTGACGTCGATGCGATTCAGGGATTGGGGTCACTTCAGGATCTCCATACACCGCCGCAGTCGATGAATGGATCAGCACCGAAACCTCGGCCTGGAGCATCGCTTCGACCAGATTGAGAGTCCCTGCAAGATTGTTGTGATAATAGGCAGCCGGAATCTGGACCGATTCTGGGACGCTACACGATGCCGCGAGGTTGAACACAGCATCGAATCGATGAGCCTCGAAGGCCGAGCGAAGGGTGCTAGGATTGTGGGTACTTCCCTCAATCAGTTCCACATCCTGAATCGCCTCGCGGTGGCCGGCACGGAGGTCATCCAGGACCACCACCTCATGGCCCTCTCGAAGGCATTCCAGGACGCAATGGCTACCGATATAACCCGCTCCACCAACCACCAGAATTCGCATGTTGCGGCTCTCTTTCGCTGATCTCTGCGCGCTGGAGTGCAAGTCTTGCTGCACCGTCACAACCAACGGATTCTACTCCGTTTCCGGGGAGAAATCGCCCCAACCGACCGATCTTGAGTTACGATTGCTGAACCTGAAACCGAGAGGATCATCCAGAATGCCACGCGAAAACCGAAGCAATGATGCCCCCCGTCCGATTGAAGTGTCTACCGCAGTGATTCCAGAGATCGAGGCGAGTGTTCAATATCGTTGTGGAGGCACCACGATTCTCTGCGTCGCCACTCTCGAGGAAGGTACACCCAAGTGGATGGCTCCAGGACAAGGGTGGGCCACTGCGGACTATCAGATGATGCCCTATTCCGTCGCGCCGAGACTCGACCGAGTCAACAAGAGCACCCCCGATGGACGCGCAATTGAAATTCGTCGCCTGGTCGGGCGCGCGCTGCGAGCCGGACTCGACCTCTCGCTGATGCCCGGCTACACCATCCGGGTCGACTGCGACGTGCTTCATGCGGATGGAGGCACTCGCACTGCCTCCATCAATGCCACCACGGTGGCGCTGAGTTTACTGGTCGAGCAGCACCTGGCGGGCGGCATCTTCGCCACCGACCCGCGTCGGGCGCTGATCCTGGCGATGAGTGCCGGCGTCTATCAGAACTCGCTGATCGTCGACCTCGACTACCAGGAAGACAGTGGTGCCACCCTGGATCTGAACCTGATCGGCACTGCCACTGGCGAAGTGGTGGAGGTGGTCGGCGGTTGTGAAAATGGCCCCGTCGCCATGGAAGTACTCCAGGAGGTGATCGAAGCGGCACGAGGCGGAATCGTCCAGGTCGGTGAACAACTCTCCGATCGGATTGCGCCGATTCGCCCATAGTAGGGGCAACCGCTGTCAACGGTGCCCCTCAGGATCGACCATCGGCCATTTCCCGGCCTCAAATCAGTTCCAGGAGGCATTTCGAGTCTCCTTGCGGATTGCTCCTCCCTTCCGTAGCATCTGCGTCAAGCCCAGACCCTCAGGGGACCCTCCCCGCATCGAAATCCGGAGACCTCTTGACCCTTCCACCACCACGATCTCTGCTCATCGCATCGGGTAATCGCCATAAGCACGACGAATTTCGTCGTGCGCTCCCCAAAGGATTTGCCCATCTGATGGTCCCTTCCCAGCTGGAAGCCACCGTCGGATCCACGGCTCCCGATCCGGTCGAGGATGGAGAGACGCTGCTGGAAAACGCCATCATCAAGGCACAAGCGTTTTCCATCTGGAGTGGCCTGCCAGCGATGGCGGATGATACCGGCTTGATGGTGTCGGCTCTCGATGGAGCACCGGGAGTTCATACCGCTCGCTGGGCCGGGGAGAACGCCACCTTCGAGGAGAATATGACAAAGGTGCTCGATCAATTGAGTGGAGTTCCCACAGCGCAGAGAAGTGCTGAATTCAGGTGTGTGATCGCTCTCTGTGACGGCGATCAGGTGCTCCTGACGGTGGAAGAAGGTTGCCCCGGATCGATCACCCAGAAGGTCGAGGGAACTGCTGGCTTTGGCTATGACCCGATTTTCGTTCCAGAAGGTGAAACGCGGACCTTTGCCCAGCTCGATGCCGTCGAGAAGGACGCCGTCAGTCACCGAGGACGTGCATTGCGACGATTCAGCGAACTGTACCAACAATTCGATCTGACAGGAGGCTCCCGGTGAGTACTCCGACCGAGCGAATCCGCAATTTCTCCATCGTGGCTCACATCGACCATGGCAAGTCAACACTGGCGGATCGGCTGCTGTTAAAAACACACACCATCGACGAGCGAGAGTTCAAGAACCAGTTACTCGATGACATGGAACTGGAGAAGGAACGAGGCATCACCATCAAGGCGAAGACGGTCAGGATGGAATACACCGCCGACGATGGTCTCACCTACCAGCTGAACCTGATCGACACGCCCGGTCATGTCGACTTCGGATACGAGGTCTCCCGCAGCCTGGCTGCGTGTGAGGGGGCATTGCTGATCGTCGATGCGGCTCAGGGAGTGGAGGCGCAAACGGTCGCCAATGCGTTCCTGGCCATCGAAGGAGACCTGGAAATCATCCCTGTGATGAACAAGATCGACCTCCAGACTGCGCGGCCCGATGAGATCGATGAAGAACTGACGCAGACCTTCGGCTTCAAAAAGGGAGAGGCGATCCGCTGTTCTGCGAAGACCGGTGTCGGAATCGATGAGTTGCTGGAGGCGATCACCACTTTTGTACCTCCTCCGGTAGGCAAGAGAGATGCCCCTCTTCAGGCACTCATTTTCGACTCCCATTACGACGAATACCGGGGAGTGATCATCTATGTGTGCCTCAAGCAGGGAACCCTGAAGAAAGGGCAGGACGTCATCCTGATGTCCTCGGGGCGCAAGTACATGGTCGACGAGGTGGGTGTATTCACCCCTGGAATGACCCACACGGGAATCCTCGAGGCAGGAGAGGTGGGATACTTCTTTGCCAGCATCAAGACGATCCACGATGTCAGGATCGGCGACACGGTGACCAGCAGACTCAATGGAGCCACCGAAAGCCTGGCAGGATTCAAGAATCCCAATCCGATGGTCTATTGCGGCACTTACCCCGTGGAGAGTGGGGATTACGAGGATCTACGAACTGCTCTCGACAAGTTGTGGCTCAATGACCCCTCTTTCACATTCTTACCCGAATCATCCGATGCCCTGGGATTCGGATTTCGCTGTGGATTCCTCGGCTTGCTTCACATGGAAATCGTGCAAGAGCGTCTCGAGCGAGAATCTGGCATCTCGGTGGTTCAAACCGCTCCCACCGTCACCTACGAGATCCTACAAAAGGATCAGACGACCCAACTCATCGACAGCCCCAGCCAGTTACCCGATGTGATGCTCGTCGAAGAAATCCGCGAACCGATCGTCGATGCCCACATCATCGTTCCGACCGAATTCATCGGAGCAGTGATGAAACTGATGGACGAAAAACGCGGGGAGTGGCAGAAAACCGATTACCTGTCCCCTACCAGGGTCCAGATGAGCTACGAAGCGCCGCTCGCGGAAATCATCTCAGACTTCTACGACAAGTTGAAATCATCGACCCGGGGATACGGGACTCTCGACTACACCCTCAACCGTTATCGCAAGGATAACCTCGTGAGGCTCAACATCCTGGTCAACGGAGAATCTGTAGATGCTCTCAGCGTCATCATCCACAAGGATATCGCCGAGAGAAAAGGGCGGCTGTTACTCAAGAAACTGAAAAATGTGATCCCTCGACACATGTTCCAGGTCGCTCTCCAGGCTTCCATCGGAGGAAAGATCATCGCCCGTGAAACAATTCGCGCATTGATGAAAAATGTTACGGCGAAGTGCTACGGCGGCGACATCTCGAGGAAAAGAAAACTGCTTGAGAAGCAGAAGGAAGGGAAGAAGCGCATGAAGCAGGTGGGAAGCGTTGCGATCCCTCAAGATGCATTCATGGCGATCCTGCGGCTCGATGAAGAGGATAAGAAAAAGTGAAATGGCGAGCGCTTCGTGAAAATATAGAGGCGCTGACCGTGGCCATACTACTGGCACTGGTGATCCGCCACTTCTTCGTCGAATCCTACGAAATCCCAACCGGATCGATGGCCCCTGGCCTCAACGGTCTTCATGTATCGCCCGATTGCCCCAACTGTGGTACCAAAAACCATGTGGGTATCAGTAGCGACAGTCTCACCAACAAGATTCAACTGAGAAGTTTCCTGGAAATCTATGATGGCCTCTGCCCTGAGAAAGAGATCCCCATCAAAGTGGCCACCGCAGGAAAGCCCAATATCACATGTCCTGCCTGCAAGCAGACTCATCCAACGACAGGGGCCCTGCGAAGGGCGAGTGCTACCTCATTACAAACTTGGTGTCGCCAATGTACCTACATCTTTCCGGTGGTCGTGGAGCATTCCGACATCCTTGGTGGTAACAAGATTTTGGTCGACAAATTTGCCTATGATTGGCAGGAACCCAAGCGCTGGGATGTGGTGGTCTTCAAGTTCAACCGCGAGCGAAATTACATCAAGAGGTTGGCTGGCTTACCGGGCGAGACGATCCGGATTACCAACGGAGATGTGTGGATCGATGGAAAACTCGAATCCAAGCCCGATGAGACCCAGCGCCACTTCTGGACCCTGATCCACGACAGTAGCGTCGAGGAAGAAGGACTGATCGATCCGCCCTGGACCACCTCTGCTGGCTGGGAACCTAAGGATGGCGGTTGGGGATTTAACCAGATCCAAAATGAAGGTGAACTTCGATACACTCGAGCCATCGACAATCGCTACAACTACAACGCCATGAATCCGAACAGGCGAGTCAGTCCGGTCCGAGACATCTCACTAAAAACCACCCTGAAGGCAACTCGTGGTCGACACCCAACCCCTGCACGACTCCACATCTCCATCTGGAACCAACCATCTGAATACCGGTTCTCGTTCCCATTCGGATCGGGAGATACAAAACTGTCACTGTTGAGACCGGGAGAGGAAATCG
>CAVOEM010000067.1:0-13164 GCA_963694575.1 Planctomycetes bacterium UBA1146
GCGAATCGATGACGACTGGAAGAAGCGTGCCCAGGATGAAAAGGCCAAGATTGCCAGGGAACTGGATGCCAGTGCTGATCCTGTCACCGAGGTAACCGATGCCCCTGCGGTCGAGGGAGACCCACTCTTCCCATCTCTGGTCCAGCAGATCGCATACCCGGCCTTGATGGCTCTGGGGCAGATCCCAGATCCCAGGAGTGGCGAGAGGATGCTCGATCTCAATCTCGCGAGGGAGTCGATCAATCTCCTCTCGGTACTCGAGAAGAAGACCGCTGGTAATCGAGATCCAGAAGAGGACAAGATGATCCGAGATCTGGTGAGAGATTTACAGATGGCCTACACTCAGACTGCCGAGGCTGCTCAGCGGTCTGCAGAAGATCAAGGTTCCGGCAATCCAGCCGAGTGAGGGATCTCTCAGGGAGATATTCGATGACTTCGCGCAGGGTGCTCATCACAGCGGCGTTACCGTACGCCAATAACCATCCGCATCTAGGGCACATCGCCGGGGTATACCTTCCGGCGGATACCTACAATCGATATCTGCGCCTGGTCGGAGTCGAGACGATTTTCATCTGTGGCAGTGATGATCATGGGGTTCCCATCACGATCTCTGCCCAGAAAGAAAACAGCACTCCGCAGGAGGTGGTGCACAGATATCGCTCCATCCAGGAGCAAGGATTTTCGGCTCTGGGAATCTCTTTTGATCATTACAGCGGAACTTCCACCTGTGAGGGTCACCAGGAATTGGCGCAGGAGTTCTTCCTCAAGATTCGTGATCGAGGAGATATCGAGGAAAAGGTCACGGATCAGTTCCGCTGTACGGATTGCGATATGTTCCTCCCCGATCGCTATGTCGAAGGCGAGTGTCCTCTGTGTGGCGCCAGTGATGCCCGTGGTGATCAATGCGATGCGTGCGGTGGTGCCTTTGAGCAGGATCTCCTGATCAAACCCCGCTGTGTCAATTGCGGATCCAGTCCTCAACTCACCTCGACCCGACACTGGTTCTTTCGCCTCGATCGATACGAGGAGAGACTGGAAGAGTGGCTCGAGAGTCGTGAAGGCTGGCGTGACAATGTACGAAACTTTTCCCGCGGAATCGTACGGGAGGGATTGCCCGCCAGGAGCATCACCCGCGACCTCGAATGGGGTGTGCCAGTGCCCCTGGAAGAGGCGCAAGACAAGGTTTTATACGTCTGGTTCGATGCCCCGATCGGTTACATCTCCTTCACTCGTGAAATGTTCAGGGCGAAGGGGCAGGAGAATGAATGGCGATCCTGGTGGACCGATGAAGACGTGGAGATCGTCCACTTTCTCGGCAAGGACAACATCATATTCCATGCAGTGATCTGGCCATCGATGCTGCTGGGGCATGGTGACTTCAGGTTGCCTACGTCGATTCCTGCGAACGAGTATCTCAACTTCAAGGGTGAAAAGTTTTCCAAGTCCAAAGGGGTCGGTGTCACGGCACAACAGATCCTTGAGCAATTCGATGCGGATCGAGTTCGCTATTACCTGACAGCGATAGCGCCCGAGGGTAAAGACTCATCCTTCACCTGGGAAGATTTTATCCAGAGGAACAACGATGAACTGTCCGATGTGGTGGGTAACTTTGCCCACCGCGTGCTGACTTTTACGGCCAAGAATTTTGAGACCAAGGTGCCTGCCGGAGTGGAGAGTTCTCCATTCCTGGAAGAGGTCTTGAGTGTGGTTTCCGAGGCTCGGGAGCAGTGGTCGAAATCTCTCGATCGGCAGAAATTCAGAGATGCTCTCGATCGAGCCGTGACCCTGGCTCGTCATGGAAATCGAATCTTTGATGCTGCAGAACCGTGGAAGAGTCGCAAGGTCGACCTGGAACGATGCGGTGCAGACCTGGCAGCACTGCTGGAGCTGGTGCATGCAGTTTCATTACTGCTGCTGCCGTTCTTGCCGGTCAGCGCGAGCAAGATGGCGGCGACCTTTTCCGAAGCTACAGCCAACCCCGAAACTGCGGTGATGAAGTTGGGGGCTGAGCCCTTGCTACAGCCAGGTGCGCTCCTCAATCCTCCCGGGATCCTCTACCCTCGGCTGGAGTTGCTCGACGATGAAGAAGAGGAATCCGCCTCGTAACAGCGCTTGGCCCAGTCCAGCCAGGTCGACTGGCTTGCATCCGCAGGTTCGCGCAAAGGCGTTTCAAACAGTTTTCGAACCTCCGACCGTTTGACCTTTCCTGCAACCAGGCACTTGTAGATCTTTTCCCCTGATCGGTAGCCGATGAGGTGAGCAGTGCCGATGCGGATGTCCTCATCTCGCAGGGGCAGTGGGCCGGGTGTCGGGATCTTTCCATTGCCTTCGAGCCAGGACTGTTCATTTTCGATATGGAGCAGGGAGTCGCGAACTGTATGACGGGTTGCGGTGAGGAGAGGGTCGAGAGAGTGACCACTCAATTCACCCAGCAATGTTTCGAGTTCTTTCACATCCATGCAGGCTCTTTTGTGATCGATGATCTTGGTGCCGATGTAGCCGATCGCTTCGCGGATGGCGATCTCATAGAAGTGCTGGAGTGGATCACTGGAAGCACTGATTTCGTTGCATTTCACCGAGTTGATGTGATGAGACGCTTCCTCCGCGGCATGACGGATCGATAGATTGCCCAGGACGATGACCTGAGCATCGGGTAGATAACACGACTCTTCTCGCGCCAACTGGGTGTTCACAAGTTCCATCTGTTCAGGACCCAAAGAATGGGTGCTTTTGAGACGATCGAGCAGGTCGAGATTTCTTCCGGTGTGAACAGTGAAGCCATCGAGGCCCTTGGTGGGTAGATCAAGGTAGCCGCAGATGGTCTCGATCATCATCCATACCTGATCGGACATGATCGTCGATGAGATCGATGGCAGATTGCGCACTCCACTGGATTCTTCCAGTTCCTCCTCGTTCAACTGCCAGTTGAGGTAGGACTGGTGCTTTACCATCGGGGTTGTATTGATCATGCAGAATCGGTCTTCGCCGATCCGTACCGCGGCGACCGATTGCTCCAGGCCGGTCTTGGCCAGCTCCCAGTAAACACGATCCAGGTTCTGGAACACCGTGGTCTGGCGAGGTGGTTCGATTCCGGTTCGCTTCGCCAGCAGGGAGATCTTCTCTGGAAGGTGTTTTGGAGCCACATGAAGATCCCCAAAGATGACCGCCAGAGTTGCATCCGGGAACTGTTCGTGAACTTCTAGAATCCTCATCGCAGCGATCTTTTCCCGAGCGTTGAAGGAGTCGCCGACAATTGTCGGCTCCGAGTTGAGGGCGATCACTGGCAAGCCGGCTTCCCGGCAGAACTCCAGTTGAAGCGAGTAGTTTCTCCATGGGAAGCCCCATCGATGATCCCAGTGAGACTCCTTCAATAGTTGCTCGTCATCGATTTCTCTGCGGCACCAGCGATCGAGCAGTGGTTGCGAATCGATGTGGAATGCTTCGGTGGCGAGCACCACCTTTTTTCCACTCTGGAGCCACGACTCGATGACCCTCAGAGGTCCCTTCTGAGATTCCCGGAGGGTGTGATAATCGCCGAAGTGGACCACATCAAAGTCGATGGTTTCTTGTGAGAGCTGGGCGATGGAGATGGGAGAAAGAGGCCCGTCACTGGCCTCGTAGTAAGCCTTTCGCCATCGCGGTAGTGCGCCACTGGGATCGATGATCGCCTCGTCAATTTCTCGACGAGTCTGCTCGGAGAGAGTTCGTTGCAGGGTCAGCAGCCGTTCTCGGGCTGGCACCGGGGAGGCACTCAAGCGAGTGGTCTCCACGAATCAAGATCAGTCGGTGTGTTGAAATTCTTGAATGGACTTTGTGTTGGTGGGTCTGAAGCTGGGGGGAAATGGTCGGGCCATTGAAGTAGTCGTGTGCTGGACCTCTTGACCCAGGCCAGCAACGCCAGATCACCGTCGGGGGGGGAAGCAAATTCGAGTGCGGAGGGGTCCCACACTGCAGCCAGAGGTTGAGGGCGATGATCATCGACCGGAATCACCGAGATCCCAGGGCTGTGGTGAGAGCAGATGGTCGAAACGGTGGCGGAGTTCAGAAGGGGCAAGTCGACAGCGGCAAAGAAGACTGGTACCGCAAGTCGCTCGACGATCGAGCCGATCACGTCGACCAGGCAGCGACTCTCAGGAGGATCGAGCAAAACCTGGTGCCATGACAAATCCTCGACGGAGTCGAGTAAACTCCGGTCCTTGAGCGCAACGGAGATGCGGGGGAACAGCGGAGAGAGTTGATCGTACTGTCTCTTCAACAAGGTGATGCCGTCCAGCTTCAACAGAGCCTTGGGTTGTCCCATGCGGGTTCCCAGTCCGCCGGCGAGGATCACGCAATCGGAGACGGTGGGTGGGTTTGGTTGGTTCATCTGGAGTACCTTTTCCATGGCAGTGGAATAACTTGTCAAAGCATGGGGGTCAACGGTACAGCCCTAGACCCGGCTCCAGCGTCGCAATTGTCGTAGCGTTGCCCGGAGATCCTTGGGGAAGCCCGCTTCGATGGTGATCGGTTGGCCGGTCTCTGGATGGAGCACCGAGATGGAAAGGGCGTGGAGGCCGAGCCGATCCAGTAGTGGCCGCTCCACCGTCGATTTGCCGCTGCGATAGCCCTTCTTGAAGGAGGAGAGGAACAGCGACTCTCCATCACCATAGAGTGGATCGCAGACGCAGGGTGTTTTCAATTTCGCCATCACCATGCGGATCTGGTGAGTCCTTCCGGTACTGGGAGATGCTTCGACCCAGCTGTGGTCACGGAATGCCTCCAGCACCCGGTAATCGGTGACACATTCCTTGCCATCGGATTGAAATCGCATCGATCCGGGTCGGGCAGGATTCTCATCTACATGGAAAATGCTGGTGCCCCTGGCAGGGGAAGGAAGATCGCAGACCAGTGCGCCGTAACGCTTCTGAACTTCCCGATTCATGAACTGCTGCCTCAGGTGAGATTGAGCGGAGCCATTCCTGGCGAACAGGATCACTCCGGAGGTCTGCTTGTCGAGGCGATGGACCACATGAGGTTTCAGTGCTTCGGGATCTTTCTGCTTCCATAGATCCCACAGCATGTCGATCAGGCAGGGCGCTTGATGGTCCCACCTTTCACTGACGGTGCTGAACCCAGCTGGTTTATTGACCGCGACGAACGAATCGTCGTCGTGAAGGATTTCCAGGGGGCGAGTTCTTGGGGGTCTTTCCGACATGGGTTCTAGCTTACCGGCAGCCGTGACGCTGCTGTTTCCAGTTGCTGGATCCCGAGTATCGAATCGGCATGGTTGTCATCATTACGCTTGGCGATCTCAGAAAAGGCGCTGATCACCTGCAAGAATCGATCATAGGAAGTCTTGTCGCCCCCTCGCCACCGCGCGAACTCTAGCCAACCGATCGCAATGTTGATGAGGAATGAGGAGTCCGGCCCCACCTCGATCGGTGAAGCAGACTCTTTGGCATGGTCTCGAGCCGCCTCCAGGGAACTTTCGAATGCCACGATCGCACCGGACCAGTCTGCCAGCCCACAACGATGAGCTCCGAGAGCCCACCAGGCCATGTGGAACGGGACCGCTCCCTTGTTCAGTTCGGATCTCCAGCGAAGGCAATCCTCCGCGCAACGAATCCCTGCCCTGTAGTGGTCGTCAGTTCGAGGCTCGGGATCTTCAGGCCAGCATGGAGCCAGGTCCGCGGCAAGGTTATAGGAGAGGATGTTGGCTCCATCGAGGCGTCTGTCTCTTTCCTCTGCATCGGATTCAACTTCTGCCTGGGCGGCAAACTCATCGATGGCGGCGCGAGAAATTGCGATGAGATCAGCCAGGGTTCTCGACAAGTCTTGGCCTGCAGAGATGCGCTGACTGGCCATCAAGAACAAGCCTCTTCGTTGCAAGGGATCACTCTTCGCGCCGATGTGATCGATCAGGGAGGAGCTCCCGGATTGGAGGTAGAGTTCACTCAATTCGGGCCACAGTTGTTCGAAAGGATTGGTGGTCTGGGTCATCAAATTTCCTCCAGCGAGATATTATCGAACCAGACTGTACCGGATTGTCCCTTCACAAAACAGGCGATGTAGGTGGTCCGACTGATCCCTGGCATCCAGTCAAACTTGATTCTCGTCCATTCCGTATCTCGGCGAAGTGGTGCAGATCGAGAGGACCATGACCCGAGCCTGCCGGTGAAGAACCCTATCAGCGCTTCACCTTCAAACTGGCTCGCCTTGACCAGTGCGGTCACGCGATATTTTTTTCCAGGGGTGACGACGATGCGCTGGATGGTTCCACCGGCTCCGGGTTGGACGATGGTTGCCCGTAAGGCCCGGGTTCCATCGATCAGGCCTTCGGTATCCCCATCGAAGACCACCGAACCTCCCGGATCGACTTCCCCGGGGATCCAACCGTCGAGTAAGTTCTTGGCCTCAAAATCTCCATTGATCAGCGGCTGGTGCACATCGTATCGAACGACCTCTTGGGTAAGATCTTCACCTTGCGGTCCATCGTCGAGGATACCCACCGGAACAGGGTTTCCCTCGGCGGTCATCAACTCCAGGCGCAAGCCGCGAGTGCCGACCATCTGGGTCACGGCCACTTCGATGATGTTCTCACCTCGGAAGAGTTGGATGGGGAACGGCTTCTTCTGGTTCAGCATCAGTTCATCGTGCATCGGTTGGCTCATCTGGGGACTGGCATCGATGAACCCGATGGGAGAACCGTTGAGGCGAATTTGCATCTTCACATCCGTGGCCACGGTCAATCTCGCCTCGACATCTTGGTTGACTACGATCCGGCGAAATAGCAGCCACTGTCGATTCCGAGTGATGGGGTCCTGTCCGGCGGTGAGATCGGTGAAGGCAGTGGGCCAAACCAGAGGTTTCCAATGCTGGATGGATTCTTTCGGAATTTCCTTCTGATTTTTTCTGCGGGTAACGCGTGATTCCACCGGGCCCAGCACCCACCAACCATTGATCACAGTTCCTTCGAGCCGGTTGTAGTTCAATTGTATCGGATGCTTTCGAGTGAACTGAACCGACGAACCGCCCAGATCGACGCGATCATCGAACACAGGCCATCCATTGGCGCGGAAGATCCAGGCGATATTTTCCCCCAGAGCGAGGGAGTAGAGTGTGGCGATTCGTTCGATACTGGAGAGCCCATGAAGGCGCAGTGTTTGCTCGGAAGCTTTGCGCTCGGTGAACATCTTGTGGTGAACACCCAGTCCGTGGATGAATCTCAGGGCTGCAAACACTGAGGGGTTTGGTTGCCATTCTGATTTCTGGCCACTATTTCTATCGAGCAGCCAGCGAATGGTCTTCTGGAAAGCGGGGGCGTTGAGTAGCCGATATCCGAGTTCCCCGTAGATCCCCTCGTCGACACCACAATCGGCCAGCAGCATGTAGGGGTCGTGGCCGAATCCGATGTTATGACCCAGTTCATGGGTGTAGGCCCCGGGTAAACGGTCTCCCTGGCCGGTGTAGTCATGCAAGACTGCTGCGTCGAGAACGATGACTCCGCCTCCTCCGAGACCCCCGACCCCCGGTGGTAGGAAGATGTCGAAGTCCATCAGCAGTCTCAGGACTCCATCGGCGCATCCGAGATGATCCTTGCAACCTCTCAGGCTGCGGGCCACCTCCGGCATCATCGATTTCATCCTTGCACGAAAGATACTGGGTCCGGTGGCACTCGATCCGGCATCGTTGACGGTGATGGGAGTCTCGGCCACGGCGATTCCACGAATCGCAGAATTCCCGAAGGGTGCATCGATCTGGATGCTCAACTTGTCGAGGTCGACTCGCTGCAGTGTTTCAGGTTCTTGCCAGCGCATCGCTCCGAGGGTGCGCTGGATCAGCACCTTGCCCGATCGATCGACGGCAGCAAGGGAACCATCGTTGCCCGGGACCCGGTCGAGGACTCGCCCCCCTGCATCGGAGATGGACAGACGCATCTGGAGCGTCTTTCCCTTGCGTTCGTAATGGAGTCTAGGAGTCCAGGGTGCTCGAGGTTCCAGGTCAAATTTCTGTCCGGCAGATAGTAGCGCTCGATAGGGTAAAAGGCGGGCGGTTTTACCTCCGGGAAGGATACTTCGAGTTTCCAACCGATAGGTACCCGGCATCACCCAGGCTCGCCGAGCCTGACGGGTCTCGAGAGTGAAGCGTTCTCGGAAGCCGTCCACTGCCACCACCTCGATGGTTGCATCCGCAGCACCACCGAACGCAGACTCGGCACTGTACTGGAGGCGACTCATGCGATTCTGGTCGATCAAGATCGGCACCACTTCACGGTCGCCACCGGTTTTGGCACGGGTGAGTACCGCTTCACCTTCAGTGGTGCGGCACAGCACGCAGATGTCGACCGGAGGTCCAGACATCAACAGGCGAAACTGCCCGGTGGGGGCCGGTCGCGACGACTCCAACCGTCCGCGGGCTCCCACCTCCATCGCCACTCTTTCGGTGGTGAAGGCTGCAGCCACCGGTTCAGGGGTGATCCATAACTTCTCGATGGAGAGACCTTTTCCCTGGCGGTTTTCGACCGAGATCACGGTCTTCTTTTGCGGCTCCAGGAGGATGCTGGAACTCTCCGCTGAGAGGGTTTCCTGAAGCAGCAATAGTCTCGGTAGGGTCAGCACCAGGGTGTTGTCATCCGGATGGATATCATCGACCACTTCACCTTGGGCGATGACGGTCCAGGAACCGGGCACAACCACTGCACTCCAGCGTCCATCCGATCCCGTGGTTCCCTCGACGACCGCCAGGCTCTCGTTGGAGAGGAGCATTAGTTTGGCCCCTGCGACCGGCTTCCCAACTTCGTCTCGCACCTCGACCGAGATGGGGCGGAGCCGAAATTTCTCTCGCACCCACTCCTCACGCTCTCGCTCCAGTGCGATCGCTTTGGCCTCCTTGGCACTTTCGACAGATCGTCCCGGGAGTAGTACTCTCTCGACCGAATCGATCGGCTCCCCGTCCTCATCGAGCATCTCGACCAGTACCGGTTGGTCGCCTGGGTCCTCGATGGCGAGGTAACGACGCAAGTTCAGCCCCGGATCGACACTGAATCGCATCTCCAGGTCTTTCCGTAGCGGAGTCTTCAATTGGACCAGTTGTCTCACCGCGGTCGAGTTTTCCACCTCGAGGGCGATCACCCGGAATCCTTTTCTGCTGCCAGAGCCGAGTCGCTTCAGCTCCTTGCCTCTTCGATCGATGAAGTCGGGCCCACCATGATGATCCTTTTGATGGAACTGATAGGCGATGATTCGATCGGAAGGAGGCCATGCGTCGTCAAGGATCCTCAACTGCAGTTTTCCATCGTCAGGTGTGGGCACGGTCTGTACGTCAGGCACCTGGTCGTCGCCACCAGTGGGGACGGAATCATCGATCGCAGGTTCAAAGGGAATTTCGAAGTTTGCATCCGGATTGAAGCCGTGGGTGATCGGTCGAATTGATCGATCTGTTGCGTCGGATTCCGGACCCGGAGTGGGCACTGCAATGACCGCTTCGGGGTCCGGTGCTGGAACTGGGATCTCCATATTCGCATCGGGCTGTCCAGTGGCGGGTTGGACCGCAGCGACCCCGATCTCTTGAGGCAGATCCTGCGGCGACGTGGCCAGTTGACTCAGGATGTAGCCGATGATTCCGATGGTGAGCATCAGCAGCAGCAGGTTTCCTACCGGACGGGTCTCTTTTCGCGAGGTGCGAGAAGCTCGTGGGGGTCGGGTCTGCTTGGCATGGTTCATGCCATTTTCGCTCTCCTGAGTTTTCGAACTGCTGCTCGTCTCCACGGTGACGGGGTCTTTCGATCGAATGCCGCCGATGCTCTTGGTCGGTTTGTGGATCGGCTTACCGGTGGGTTTCTTGGATCGGATCAAGACATCACCGATCTTCAGCGTCGACCTCCGCGGGAAAGGAGCGCGCCCCTGGATGGATCTTCCATCGAGAACGGTCCCATTCGAACTGGCGAGATCCTCGATCACCAGGCCCTGTTCGGTAGAGATCAATCGGGCATGGCGACGGGAGGCTCGATCGTCGGAGATCTCCACTTCGCAGGCTGGATCTCGACCGATGATCCAGGGACCTTCCCCGGTCAGGGTGACGCTCCTCTTGCCATTGGAATCGTGGATCTTCAACAGAATGGGGTCAGTCGCACTCATCAATTCATGCCTCTTCATCCGTCAGTGACCAGTAGTTCACCCGTTCTCCCGGGCGCAACACCTCGGTGCTCGGGGGAGCAACGACCAGGCAGTTGGAGCTGGCGAAACCACTCAACAGGTGTGATCCTTGCCCCGACGGAATCTCGATCACATCGAGCCCTCCGTCAGGATCAGCAGTGGCCCTTCCGCGGAGTAATCGTAGCCGATCCGAGGCCGGAACTGCTCTCTCTGCCTTCAGAACCCCGCAACGCTGCGGCAGGATTCCGTCTGTTCTTCCTTCCATCCGAGCCAGGGCGGGGCGGACGAAAATTTCGAAGGAGACGAGGCAAGCGGCCGGATTGCCCGGCAATCCGAAAAATGGGACTCCTCCGATCAGACCGTCCACCAGTGGCTTGCCAGGCTTCATCGCCACCTTGCGAATCTGGACGTCGTCTCCCATCTCCCGAGCGACCTCGCGGATATGATCGAGATCCCCGGCGCTGATGCCACCTGTGGTGACGATAGCATCGGGCTTCAGTTCGAGAGTCTCTTGAAGTCCTGAACGGATCTCCGTCAGATCGTCGCGAAGGATCGGTCTGGGGATGGGGATTGCCCCCCAGCGTTCCACCCGAGCTTGAAGAGAATAGAGATTCGAATTGCGGATCTGGCCAGGCTTCAAGGCGCTGTCGATGGCGACCAACTCATTGCCGCTGGAATGGATGGCGACCCGGGGTCTACGATTCACCGGCACCTGAACTGCGCCGACACTGGCGAGCAAGCCGATGGCGCCAGGGGTGATCCGTGAGCCGGGGGCCATCACCGATCCATCCGCCTCGACATCTTCACCGAGCCTGCGAATGTGTGCTCCAGGGTGAATCGGCCTATCGATGACGACCGATTGTTCATCGTGGTGAAGGCATCGTTCGAAAGGGATGATGGCATCCCCTCCTTCGGGGATGACTGCACCGGTGAATATCTTCATCGCACAGTGGTCTTCCAGGGGGTCGGAGGGAGCCATTCCTGCTTCGATGGTGGCGACCACTGAAAGAGTGACAGGCCGATCTGGAGTGGCTCCAGAGGTGTCACGAGCCTTCAACACGAATCCGTCCATGGCAGTGTTGTCAAAGGGAGGAATCGGATCCCGAGTGGCCACCGATTCAGCGATGATTCTCCCTACGGCATCTTCGAGCAGCACCATCTCGGTGCCGATCGGCTTGATCCTGGCGAGGATTTGTTTGCGAGCATCTTCGAGATCGATCAAAGGGTCTCCTTTTTGCCACTCATCTTCTCTACCCACTGCACGTATCGATCGAGCCCGGTCGTTACAGGAATCACGATCACCTCCGGACACTCGTGGGGATGTCTTCGAGCAATGGTCTCGATCAGTTCCTCAATCGGTTCACTGGCAGTCTTGATGGTCAGGAGCACTTCTTCGGCTTCACAAGTTTTGTCATCCCAGCGATAGATCGATCGAGAACCGGGCATGATGTTCACACAGGCCGCCAGTCCTTCTTCGACCAGGCCTCGAGCCAGTTCGGCGGCAGAATCGGGAGGGTGGGAGACCAGGATCAAGTGCAAGGTTGTACTTTCCAGGTGGATCGCCTCGAGATTCTCCTCGGAGAGGTGAACTCAACGGCTCCTTGATCCATCCAAATTCCATCGGGTGAAAGGGTAAATCGAACCGCCAGGATAATATCATGACTGGACAGGTGCTGGACAGATGGACCTTCATTCCAGGACCTCTATTCCAGGAGCTCCATTCCAGGAGCTTGGGGATAGGTTGCAGACCCCTATCGATCGGTGCAGCATCCGTGCCATGAACTGGTTAGAGATCACCCACGAGAAAGAGGATCGACACCCGCTCCCCGCAAGCGGGATCTTCATCATCGGGAGAGGCCCCGACTGTTCCCTACGAATCCTCGAGCCAGGTGTTTCCAGGAGTCATGCCTCCATCCAGCAACGTGGAGGGGCTGACTGGATTCGCGATCTCTCTTCCAGCAATGGAACCTGGTTGATCGGCGAGGGGGTGCCGCCGCGAAAACTGACCGATGAGACTTCACTGCGATCGGGAGATCGCATTCGCATCGGTTCGGTCGAGTTGGTCTACCACCAGGCGCTGCCAGAAACCCTTGCGGATGGACGCTGGAGTGAGGTCTCCAAGATCGGGTCCGGTGGCATGGGTGAGGTATTTCGCGCCAGCGATCGGGATCTCGGCTGTCTGGTGGCGGTGAAAAAGATCCGTTCTGAAGATGGGGATCCTTCGGGATTACTGCAGCGTCTCCATGCTCGCGAGGCAGCCATCGGGAGAGGGATTGATCATCCCAATGTGGTGCGAGTCCTCGATGATGGAATCGTCGATGGATCTTCGGTTCAGGTGATGGAATGGGTGGGGGGGGGAGACCTGTCCCGATCGATCCAGAAGATCGCTCGAGATCCATCGGTAGGGCTCGAAATGATCCGCCAGATCGCACTGGGTCTGACGGCCGCACATGAGAGTGGTGTGGTCCATGCGGATCTGAAACCGGGGAATATCTTGATCGTCGGCCAGCAAATAGAGGTGGGCCAGAGCTCTGATATCTTCGAGGGTGCGCAGCACGAACCGGTCGATCTTGAACGAGAATCAGCACTGATCGATCAGTACCTTCGGCAGGTTGAGGAGAAACTGAATGACCCCCCATTCGTCTCGAGGAGTGGCGAACTGGCGCTGATCGAGGAGGCCCTGAAGTCTGGTGATCGTTGCTGGATTCTCATCTTCGGCGAGCGTGGGGTCGGGCGTGGTCGCCTGGCCAGGGAAGTGGTGGCCCGTTACGGAGATCAGCAACCCGATCGAATTCACCACGGGCCAGAGTTCACCCTTCCACCCGATGACTTCGATGGTGTCTGGCTGACATCGATGCCTCGGGATTGGCCCGATGAGCCGACCTGGATTCAGACGTTGGAACGCGCGAAACGGGAGGGGTGGTCACGAGAAATCCACCTCCAACCGTTGTTGCCTGGACCGGCCGCCCGATGGGTCGAAATGCTGGTCGATGCCAGTGGTGGGGAAGGTGCACTGTTTCTGTCCCACCTC
>CAVOEM010000068.1:0-13104 GCA_963694575.1 Planctomycetes bacterium UBA1146
TACCGTTTCCGGAGATGACTCCAGCTCGTTCCGGGGCGCCAGCCAATCCAGCCACACCACCGGACCCAAGAGTACCGCTGGTAAAGTCGAGCAGGCCTCCTCTACGACGGCAACACTGTCCAATCGCGAAGTCTCTCGAGCAAAGGGTTACACCGGAGATCCCTGTCGTGAATGCGGGATTCTCACAATGGTGCGAAACGGCACTTGCCTCCGATGCGATTCCTGTGGAGCCACAACCGGCTGCTCCTGAATCCACAAGATATGAAAGAACACAGTGCTGGGCCGATGCTGTCTGACCAGATCAGCATCGGCCCACCGCTCGAACAAATTTGAAGATGACGCTCACTATTCCCGGTATGAAACCCATCGCTGCAAGATAGCTGGAGGTGCTCAATGTCAGTCAAGTCAGACCGCTGGATTCGAAGGATGGCCGTAGAGCACGGCATGATCGAACCCTTCTCCCCCACCCAGGTGCGTGAGCGAACCAATGAAAACGGACAAACGGAACGCGTCATCTCCTACGGGATTTCCTCCTACGGATATGACCTGAGAGTCTCCAACGAGTTCAAGGTATTCACCAATGTTCATGGATCGGTGGTCGATCCAAAGAACTTTGACAGTCGTTCATTCGTCGATTTCACCACCGACTGCTGCATCATTCCGCCCAACTCCTTTGCCCTGGCTCGAAGCGTCGAGTACTTCAGGATTCCCAGAAACGCCATCACGGTGTGCCTCGGCAAGTCGACCTACGCCCGCTGTGGAATCATCGTGAATGTCACTCCCTTCGAGCCCGAGTGGGAGGGCCATGTGACCCTCGAGATCTCCAATACCACTCCCCTGCCCGCCCGGGTTTACGCCAATGAAGGCCTCGCGCAGGTCCTCTTCTTCGAGAGCGACGAGGAGTGCGAGACTTCCTACAGCGATCGTGGTGGGAAATACCAGGGTCAGACCGGGATCAATCCGCCGAGGATGTGAGCCGAAGTTGCGACCACCAGCAGTGGCATGACCGATGATCGGGCCTTACGATGCCAGCCAGCGCGCCGCTGCATCATCACGATCAGGGCCATAGTGAAGGGGATCTCGGTTGAGTCACGATTCAGGTTCAGCAGCCAATCCAGGACTGGTCGCTTCTTGCGACAGCGCCGAGTCCTGCGAAGTCATCCTCTCCGCTGCACTGGCGGGCGAGAGAATTTCATCCGCCGATGCGCTGGCATTGGCTCTCCACGCCGATGAAGACTCGCTATTTCGGACGGCCAACTCGATTCGTGAAAAGTGGCACCCGGACTCGGTGGTCACCTATGTCGTCGATCGAAACATCAACTACAGCAACATTTGCACCTCGGTGTGCTCCTTCTGTGCCTTCTACCGCAAGCCAGGAGATCCCGAAGGGTACATACTGAGCCTCGATGAGATCCATCAAAAGGTCGATGAGACCATCGAACTCGGCGGCAGCGGAACCCTGATGCAGGGTGGTCTCCATCCTGATCTTCCCTTTTCCTGGTACACCGACATGCTACGGAGCATCAAGGATCGGCATCCCGAGTTCTACCTCCATTGCTTCTCCCCCACGGAGATTCACGCCCTCACATCGGTGACCGGTCTCGACTGCGAAACGGTTCTCCGTGAACTAAAAGATGCCGGTCTCGATTCGATTCCTGGTGGTGGAGGAGAGATCCTCGTCGACGCGATTCGCAAGCGTAGAAGATCATCCTGTGGCACCGACGACTGGCTCGATGTGAGTGCCACTGCGCATCAACTCGAGATTCCGACCACCGCCACCATGATGATTGGTCTCGGAGAAGACCTCTGGATGCGAGCAGAGCATCTGGAGAGGATTCGACAGGTCCAGGATCAAACCAGCGGTTTCATCTCCTTCATCCCGTGGACCTTCCAGCCGGATAACACAGCACTGGGACGAAAGATCACCGAGCGAGTGCCGGCACGGGAATACGCTCGGTGGCTGGCAGTGTCGCGCATCTTCCTCGATAACATTGCGAACCTGCAGGTCTCCTGGCTCACCGTGGGTCTCGAAGAGGGGCGCCTGGGTCTGCAAAGAGGAGCCAATGATCTGGGATCGGTGATGATCGAGGAGAATGTCATCTCGGTGGCAGGAGCAAATCACAAGGCCACTGAGAAACTATTACGGGACACCATCATCCAGGCCGGATTTGAACCTGGGCTGAGAAATGCCGGCTATCAAAGACTGAAGTCTCGACTCACCCCGACTGCTTTCTCGGAGAAGAACCGATGAAGCGCCCAGCCACCGACCCGACCCGGGAGCGTGAGGAGGTCGCCAAGGCGACCGAGGCGATGGTTTCCAACTGGATCATTCCAGAGGTGGTCCCCCAGGGAATCTGTACTGCCATCGTGCCGGGAACCGAGTGTCTCGACGGCGCGCGCCTGCTGGCCAGAACACTCCATACTGCTGTATTGCGATCTCGCCCCAGAACCCTGGTACTGATCGCTACTGGAACAGCAACGATTCCGAGAATCCGTGCGATGGGAAGCCTGACCACCACCCTGGGTGATTCGCCCATCGATGAACGCCTCGCCGCCAGGATTGCTTCCTTCTGGCCTGGAGATGTCGACATCATTCCCAACGGGGAAGATGAAAGCTCACTTCCGACGCTACACAGGATCGGCCCGTTACTGGCTCAGGTGCTGGTTCCCGGCTGCCGTATCATACCGGTGGAAGTTCCTGCTGAAAAAACGATCCACTTCGATCCCATCGAGGTGGGTAAAGAGTTGGGTCGACAGTTGAAGTTTGAGTACGGTTGCTTCCTCCTCGCCTCCTGTACACTCTTCGCCAGAGAGCATCAGGACTCGCCGCAGCAAGCGCCCATTCAGCTCCGCGAAGACGCCAAGGTGCTGAAGCATCTACTCGAACCGGAACTGGATTGTCTCTCCGAACAGGTCGTCGAAACCGGCCTCCAGAACTCCACGCCGTTGATACTGGCCACGGCTCACGCCATCGAAAGAGAACGTCAGTGTGGTTATCTACTGGAGCATGGAGTGGTGGAAGCTGACGGAGATCGATTCGGCGCCGCAGCGATCGTTCTTTAGAAGGGACTCACGAGATGAACTCGATCACGACCGGCGGTGGTGACCTGGGAGACACAGGTATCCTCGGATCTGCCCGCCTTCAGAAGTGTCATCCCAGAATCGAAGCTTACGGTGCCGTCGATGAGTTGAACTCGGATCTCGGTGTGTGTCTTTCAATGCTGACGGCTTCCGATGCCACGATTCCCCCAACGCTTGATCCCCAGTTGCGAGAAATCCAGTCGATGCTCTTTTCGATGGGTGCCGACCTGGCCCAGCAGAACTGCGGGCTGGAGGACGGGGCCAGTCCCCGAATTGGCCAGCCACATGTCGACCGATTGACCGATTGGATCCATCAATGGGAGGCGGACCTCCCTCCGCTGAAAGAGTTCATTCTCCCCGGTGGAGATCCGATCGGAGCACAACTCCACAGGGCCAGGACCACCTGTCGGCGAGCGGAACGACGCACGGTTGAGTTTTCTGGATCGACGGGAGAAGGAAAGAGTGCAGTGGTGGCCCTGAACCGGATTTCAGACCTGCTCTTCTTGCAAGCCCGTGGAGCCAATCTCGCTCTAGGTCACCAGGATACTCCGTGGAAATCGAACCCCGACCACTGAACCCCGACCTCTGAACCCCGACCTCTGAACCCCGACCTCTGAACCCCGACCACTGAACCACATCCGCGGAACCACATCCGCAGACCAGAAGACGCACTACCGGGAGATCAGGTCCGCAAATTCTCCGCCAGGAACTGAGATTTGGTCTGGGTCTGGGCGTGGAGCGTCACCCCCACCTCGTTGGCGATCCGATCGAGGAACTCTCTCGCAAGAGCGGGTGTATCCCCCTCCACCTCCACTTCCCAGCGCAGCACTCCACCAGGAAATCTTGTTTCGTCCATCTCGACCAGCAGGCCGGAGGCGACTCGATAGCATCGGCGCCGATTTTCTACACGGCCCCACTCCACCAGGTTTTCCAGCGGACTCCCACAACGGGTTCTCGATTCTTCGATGACTGCCGCATCGATGCGTAAGATCGCCCGTGACTGGGCTTCCAGAGCCAGCGCAAGATCCAGCGGCACCGCCTCCTCGATCTCCTCGCTATCAAACACACCTTCTCGTCTGGAATTCGCGATCTTGAGCGTGAGCCATGCCGATGGTGGCTCGATCCGCAGTCTCAGCATCATTCTCCGGCCAGCCAACTGCCGTTGATCGTCGAAATAGATGTTTCTTTGTATCTTCTCTTCCTCGAATCCAGGCAACGCCTCGGACAATCGCTGGAAGTCGAGAACGCTATCGATGGCCAGTTTCAGTTCCAGTTCCCGGAAGCTCATTCTTCTTCGCCGGTCACCCCGAACTCCTTGAGCCAATGGTCGATCTGATTCTTGCTACGAGGGAGGGGAGGTTTATCCGATGAGTCGTCCACTGCAGACTTACTTCGTCCGGTTCCGAGTCTCATCACAGTTCTTCGAAATTCGGAGCAGGCCATCCACTCGATGCCCGCTCCTCCGAGGCGCGACCCGATATCGGAGTGGTCATCGGTCACCACGATCAGTTTTCCGTGACCGCTTTTATTCCTCGCCATGGCGAGAACTCTGTCGTCTGCAGAATTTCCATGCTGTGCGATCGATGTGGATACCCCGCCCTGATTCAGGGTCGCAGTCCCTCCATCGTAAACGACATGAAACTGCTCGTCTGAAGATCGAAGTCTGCTCAGCTCGTGGTCCAGTAATTTCCTGGCCGATTCGAGACCACTCTCCACCATCCTCTGTCGAAGACGTGGATCAGCATGAATCAGGTTATTGCCGTCGATGATCCAGGTGACCATCTGCGCTCCCCCTAATCAAAGTCGAAGATGGAGGGAGGTTTCTTGTTCGGATCGTCATCGGCCTTCTTGAGGCCCTCATCAAACATGTCGTCGAGCCGATCCTGCTTTCCTTCCTCGGAGGCGAGAACATCCTTGAACTTGTCTGCCGCTCGCTGGGCGCCGCCGGTGGCGTCCTTGACGGCATCCTCAAAGGATTTCGTCTCACCGTCTTCGCCCTTGGTCACCGAATGGAAGATCCGCTTGGCTCGAGGATCGATGGTCAAGCGGGTATCACAGCAGGGGCAATCCACCTCGAACAGTCGGTCGGGACGCCCCGACACTTATTTCACCCTGCCGAAGATGAGGCCAAGAATCTCGTTTCTGGTCGCCAGGTTCTCTCGGATCACCCCCCTCATGGCTGAGGTGGTCATCACGCTGCCCGGTTTCCGAACCCCTCGCAAGGTCATGCAAGTGTGGGTCGCCTCGAGGACCACAGCCACTCCCTTGGGCTCAAGGGCCTGAGTGATCAGATCGGCGATTTGAGCAGTCAGTCTCTCCTGGACCTGCGGTCTTCTGGCGAAGTGCTCCACTACTCGTACCAGTTTTGACAGGCCGACAATCTTGTCGCCGGGCAGGTAGGCCACATGTGCCTTGCCGGAGAACGGCATCAGGTGATGTTCGCAAACGGAGAAGAACTCGATATCCTTCAGCAATACGATTTCATCATAATCCTCATGAAATACCGTATCGAGAAGTGTCGAACTGGACTCATTCAATCCAGAAAACATCTCGCTGTACATCCGTGCGACTCTATCCGGGGTGTTGATGAGCCCCTCGCGAGTCGGATCTTCACCGACTCCCTCGAGAATCAGTTTCACACCTTCGCGAATTTTTTCTGCATCAAACTCTGCCTTCGAACTCATCCGATCACTCCCAACCCGGTTGCAGGTCTACCCGTCCCGAGATGGAATAAAACGCGATGGGATTATCCCAGACGATTTTGCGGATCACATCCTCTGAGAAACCTTCCCGGCGCATGCGCCAGACGGTACGAGGAACACTGAGCGGATCTGACGGCCCCCAGTCACAGGAAGAGTTGACCATCATTCGATCAGGTCCGTATTTTTCAAAGATGGCTGCCGCTCGTTCGGGGCTCAACTTGGTCACCGGGTAAACGGTATGACCGCACCAGAATCCATTATCGTGACTGACCTCGATCGTCTCTTCGGTGTTGTGATCCATCAGGATCCGCGAGGGATCCAGATCCATCTCCTGAACCACCTGGATGGTTCTCAGCGTTCCCTCAAGCTTGTTTCGATGGGGAGTGTGAATCATCACCGGAAGTCCTGCGCTGAAGGCCATTTCCAGCTGACGGCGAAGGATCGTCTCTTCATCGTCGGTGATCAGATCGAATCCCAGTTCTCCCACCGCCACCACCGAAGGGCGCTCGAACCACTCCTCGATCCGGGTCAGTACCTCTGTGGCGAGATCGATGTTATTGGCCTCTCGAGGATTCACTCCGATGGTGCAGTAGTGCTTGATTCCATACTCTGCTGCCCTCTGAGCCTCGAAATTGGTGATGTGGTCGAAGTAGTCGTAGAAAGTACCCGCATGCTTTCGCGGTTCGCCGAGCCAGAAAGACGGCTCGGTGAGAGCGACGATCCCCGCCACTGCCATCTTCTCGTAGTCGTCGGTGATCCTGGAAATCATGTGACTGTGTGGGTCAAAGATCCTCATCTGGAAACCTTTCTTTCCTATCCGTCACAGCGGTCAGGGCTGATCGTGCATGGTACCGGATGAAAACGGTACATGGGAACCATTCACCCTCCGGCGAAGGTCGGAATTCTTGAGCGAAGGGTCACTCCCGACTCAGGTTCCCTGGTGTTCGATCCACCGCTCGGCATCGATGGCAGCCATGCAACCACTCCCGGCTGCGGTGACCGCCTGTCGGTAGGTGAAATCTTGGACGTCACCACAGGCAAATACACCAGCGACACTGGTACTGGAACCTTCTATGCAGCGGATATAGCCATTGTCGTGGAGATCGACCTTGCCAGCGAACAGTTGAGTGTTCGGAGTATGACCGATCGCAACAAATAATCCGGACAGATCCACACGACACTTCTCACCAGACTTCAGATTTTCCACCTCGATCCCGCTGACCTTGGCATCTTCCTCGAAAATCTCGGTGACGGCTGAATCGAGCATGAACTCGATCTTCGGATGATCAAACGCCTTCTGCTGCATGATCTTCGAGGCGCGGAGAGAATCGCGACGGTGAATGACCGTGACTTTGTCAGCAAATCGCGTCAGGAAGGTCGCCTCCTCCATGGCAGAGTCGCCGCCTCCCACGATGGCAATCTCCTTGCCGCGGAAGAAGAATCCGTCGCAGGTCGCACAGGTACTCACACCGTGTCCCATCAGTCGACTTTCTGCCTCGAGACCGAGTAATTTGGCACTGGCCCCGGTCGAGATGATGACGGTCTTGGCCTCGACCTCCTGGGACGCACTCTTGACCCGGTACGGGTGACTTGAGAAGTCGACCTCTACCACGTCCTCATACACCACCTCTGCACCAAATCGTTCTGCCTGTTTCCTGAAATTCTCCATCAGTTCGGGTCCCATGATTCCCTCGGGGAATCCAGGATAGTTCTCAACATCAGTGGTCAGCATCAACTGCCCTCCACTGAGCGATCCCGCAAATACCAGTGGTGCCAGTTGAGCACGCCCCGAGTAGACGGCCGCAGTGTATCCTGCCGGTCCCGACCCAATGATCACGACTTCACGAACCATCGATCTTCCTCATTTCAGCATGACAAGTACCTGGTGCTTCTCCGGTGATCTTTCCCGGCACCCTATCCATCGCAGATGCGGATCGATTATCGCCTGGATCCACCTCAATTACTTCGAATCCGGAGACAAAAAAAATCCAAGAAGCGAATCCAGGGAGGCCTCACCGGGGTTGTCAGGAGGTACAAAAAGGGCCACGGGCGGCAGTTCTTGACCCTGACGAAGAGATTCGTAGTATGGAATCCGATCCGCGGGACCGGTGACACAACCACACTTCACCGGTGGCCAGTGGGCCGCATGTAAGGAGATGACGATGAATTGTAATTCTTCAGCCAGCATCCTGGTCCAGCTGACGCGGCTCACGACACTCCTGGCCGCACTGCTGATCACACTGCTGTGGGCGGTGCCGACCAGCGGATTCGTCACTTCTCCACTCCCACAGGTCGAGGATCCCGCATCCACACCCGAGGAGTCTAGCGATTCGAAGATCGGGCCGGTTCCCAAGATCGACCTGGGGGATGCCACTCTCAATTCGGATCTCGATCGTTTTCATGAATATCTCGAGCAGCGCGAATTCTCTCGCGCTCGATCGATCATCAAACGCCTCAATGGAAAACTTCGGAAGTCAGAAGGTCCCATCGCAGTTGTTCTTGAACGATGCACCAAGGAAGCAGAAGCGGGTGTGGTCCTCGAGAAGGCCCAGAAGTACTTCGACAAGGAGAAGTTCAAGTTGGCGCTCTCCATCATCACAAAAGAGGATGCCGACGGAACCGCATTTGAAGGCTCTCTCAACGGTGAGGAACTCTCGACGCTTCGCCAGCTAGCTTTCGAAGAAGTGTACTTGTTGCTCGAAGACTTCGAGAAGTCCAAGTCCGATGCCAGCGACGAGCCGGAAGAGCAAGAAGATGCGGATCCCCGGGGAAATCGTGGGAACCCTCAAGCGGCCAAGACCAAGATCGTCGGAGGGACGCCTGAGGACGGCGACGTTCGGACCGGCAAGTTTGCCATGCACTGGCAGACAGGTACTGAAACCAGTTGGATCAATCTCGGGGATGCCGTATTCAAGAAGATGATCGACGAAGGCCTGAGCCTGACCGACTATCAATTCCTCAACATCTCAATTCGCTGCGAAGATCCCAAGGCACGACCACAGTTGTTGATCCTGTTCGATGCGGATGGAGGCCAGGTGAGAGCCCCACGCGGAGGAGGACGCAGGGGCGCAGGGCGTGCGTTCCAGAGAGAAGGATATAACTCCGCACTGATCCCCAAGAGCCGCTGGCAGGACCTGCGCCTCGACCTGAAGAAATTCACTCGTAAGGGCGAAGTGCAGTGGGACATGATCGAGGCCTTGCGAGTCGTATTCAGTGGCGGGCCTGACAGCCTGATCATGATCGACGATGTTCGCCTGGAGAAGCCGTAGAGTTTCCTCTTGTCCAGCAGCAGTAGATCGGGATGATCTCCCCTGGGGGACCGATCAACTTGAAATCAGCATCCGGACAGTCGGAAGCCAAGCCGATCAATTCGACTGCCGCTCAGCCTGCAGTCGGTTTGTCCCGACGTATTCTGACTCCCTTGCCCCGGCACCATCGATTTCGATTCATCCATCTCATCGGATGGCTACTGCTTCTTCTCCTTCCGCAGTGGGGACTCGGGCAGCAAGCAGGAGATCCGTTCGACCAGGATCCGTTCGACCAGGTTCCGTTTGACCAGGATCCGTTTGACCAGAACCTCTTTGACCCCTTCAGCACCCATCCCTTGGATGCATCGCAACAGACCATCGCCGAAGAGCGTGCCGATCTCGGATTCATCTCCATTGCGCAGGGTGGCCGGATCTCCATCGTTGGCCCTGGGGATGTTCCTCATCTCGAAGTCGTAGGGACCCTTCGCCTCGATGCGACGATCCTCTTCCAGCAACAGCCCTCCAACAGAACCAGCACCAGCCTCCGCAGGAGCGACCTCCGTATCGAGGGCAGCGCCCTCGAAAAAAATCACTTTCGATTCCGCCTGAACTTCGACGAGGAAAATTCGGCCGGGGTCTTCTCCGAGTTCTGGATCGACCGTCATATCCGTGGTGGATTGCATCTGACCGGCGGTAGGATCGCCAATTCGATGGGACTCCAGGGCGGGCTCTTCCAGGAAGATCGACTCACCGTCTCCCAAGGGCTGATCGATTGGATCTCCGAGGGCTCCAGTACTTCCATCCGAGGCGGGGGACGCTGGCTCGATGATGCCGTCATCACGGACCTGCAAGCGAGGTTGGGAAATTCGGTCGATCCTCGTGGGCTGAGATTCGGAGGGCAGGGGATCTCCGGGCGACTCAGCATTCAGCCCTTCAGTCGATTACTGTTCGGTGGCCCCGAAGCCGTGGAAACTCCTGGGAGCCGCTTCTCGATGTTCATCGCGGGTCGACTTGAACGCCATTGCGAGGGTCGGATCCAGGTTCTGAGTCCGGGAGAGTTGCCGCTGATTGAAACCGTTCCGCTCGAGGTGGAAAGCGCGCGCTGGGTTCGAGCCGGCTGGCGCTGGCCGCTACTCGAGTGGCTTCATCTGGAGAACGAATGGATGACTCATGGCCTCCATGGAACCGAAACTTCTTCCGGCCCCACCGATCTTCCGGGAGATCTCTCCGGTTGGCAGTTTGGAATCAGGGCGCTGATCGCTCGAAACAAATCCCTTCCGACACGATCGGGACCAGACCTCCCCCCCAGCGCTTTTGATGCTCCTTCCCCCTTCGATGGACCCGACGTTGAACTGCTTCTTCGTTACGAGAGGGCACACCTCGCAGGAGAACTGGAAAGTCTGGACCTGCTCGATCCTGAAACCGCTGGCGGGACCGTCCAGGTGCTGAGAGCCGGGCTTGCGGCACGGCCAAAACCCTGGCTGAGGTGGTTGGTCGAGGCGACCTGGACCAAAACCGAAGAGTCGATGTCGACCTTCGATAATGATCGAGGGACCAATTTACGGCTGATGCTCGAATTGGGCGGATAGCCACCGATCCGGTCATTCCTTCCGGAAACCACTCCCTTCTCCAGGCCAGATCTCGACCGTTCCACCCCGCCGATTTGCACCGTTGGCGATCTCCGTCGTACTCTTCTCGGGACCCGTTCTGTCCACATCACGCCCGATGGACCGCGAGTGATCCCCCAAAGGAAGAGGTCTCTCGATGAAATCGTGTCCCGAATTGAATGCCCAGCAGGATGGATACACCTTGCTGGAGGTGATGATCGCCCTGGCCCTGCTAACCGTAGTGGGCACCGCAGCAGCGATGTTGATGCTGCCGATCCTCGATGAACAGAACCACACTCGTGAGGTGACCCGAGCCACCGGACACACCCGAGCGGTCATCGAAGAGTTGAACTCCCGCACTCTGGAAGACCTGACCAACTCCCAAGATGGATACCTGCTCTCGAGCAACTGGCCGAAGAAGGGGCGCCAGGTCTTTGATGAGACTCCGACCCTGCTCGAGATGGCAGACCTGACCATCCCCACCCTCGATGTCTCGGTCACCGACATCGAAGCCGATCCCCTGGAGATCCTCGTGCAGGTCACCTGGGAGGGCCGCGACGAGGGCCAAGTTCAACACCAGTTCTGGGTCGTACGGACCCGCTAGGAGTAGATCGATGAACACCCAACACTCGAGACAGGAGGAGGGCACGACCCTGCTCGAAATTCTCATCGCCACGACGGTCTTCGTCGTGGTGCTTGGATTGAGCCTGGCTCTCGCCACTTCCTTCGCATCCTTCGGTAGTGATGCCGATGCCGATGCGTCTGCTCAGTTCGATGCCCACCGCAGTTTCACGCGGGTGGAGTCGCTGCTGAGGCAGGGCTGGTCGACACCGGAGTTGTCTGCTTCGGGGGAGGCGCTGGAGATCGACCTGCTCGGATACTCCTATAATGGAACGACCGATCAGTGGGATCGAATCGCCCCTGAAACCTGGCGTAGGGAATATGATCTGTCACTGGGGGAATACCACTTCGAGGACAGTTTCGGTACTCCATTGTCAGTGGTTCAGTGCTCGGTCGAATGGCAACGCCTCTCCAGCGATCCTACCAGTGAGGATTATCACTTCGGAGATGTGGTCAGTACGATTTCCGATTCCCTCGGAAACTCCACCAGTTCGACCCTGGCCACTCGCATCGGCACCTATCAGCTGAATGAAGCCGGCACCGAACGATTGCCCGGACTCTTCTTCGAAATCCAGGGGCTTTCCATCCTCGTCAATTTGAATCTTCAGCGTGAAATCGACCATGTCCCCTACTCCGTCAGAAGCAGGGTCAAGCGGCGTAACTTCATCGAGGATTCCCAATGATCTCCAATACAACACCATCGATCTCCCCCCCCCGTCCACTGCCCCACACTGGAAGGTCTCCCATGGATCCAACCATCCTGGCACCATCATCGAGGATAAATTCGACACAGGACCAGCCCCTTGCCGATTCCCAGCGAGGATCTGCGTTGCTGGTCACCGCATTCATGATCCTGGTGATCGGTCTGATCTCCTCTGCTACCGTCGCCACGACCTTGACCCGGAGTAAGGATTCACGCTTCCAACTCGACAAACTGAAGGCGAGAACCCTGGCAGAATCGATCCTCGATGCGGCGCAGAAGGACATCTTGGTCCGAACTGCCAACTTCGATGATCCCTTCGAGTTCTCGACGTCCGCCACCGGAACGGTGCTGATCGGCGGAGTCAGCTACAGTTGGAATGCCACCGATCTGACGCCACAGGTCTACTCGACGGAGATCAATGATGATGGCTGGAGGCCGATCGAGGTTCTCTACGATTCCACCGATACTGGTGGTCCCACACAAACCCTCTACACGCGGGTCGTGCAACTCTACCCCGGAGCGAACTCTACCTCGGGAATCGAGACCGACTCTGCGATGAGTCATCTTCGGAGAACCATCGAAGTACAAAGGAATCCACTCTTCGACTTCGCCATCTTCTTCGACGATGACCTGGAATTGCTCCCTGGTCCCAGCATGACCTTTGCCGGTAAGGTCCACGCCAACGGCGACATCTACGTCGGGGTCGGCGGAACCTTGACCATCGATTCCGACTACTTTCGCTGTACTGGTGAAATCTATCGTGAGCGCAAGAACAATGGCAGTACCACCAGTGGAACGGTCGAGATCAAGGACAGCAGCGGAGTGATGCAGAACCTTGATAATGACCAGGACTTCGACGGGTTTTCCGACCCGCAGGAGTGGATTGATTTCGCGGATTCCACCTGGGGTGGCACGGTCCAGACAGGGAGCCATGGAGTCTTGACCCAGAACGCTCCCGATATCGGATCGATCACCAACAACGGGCACTATCGCACCAGTGCAGACCTGGTGATCCACAACGATCGCGTCTACCACGTCCAGAACGGGGTCGAGGTCGATGTCACCGCACAGATGGGAGGCGCGGTCACCGAGAGTTCCTCCGACATGTACGATGCCAGGGAAGAGACCTATGTTCCTCTGAC
>CAVOEM010000069.1:0-12872 GCA_963694575.1 Planctomycetes bacterium UBA1146
CTCGTTGCACAGGAGTGATTCAGATGTCCAGATACAAGCCAATACCGCTCGACTACCAGCGGCTCGATCCCGCTCAGATGGAACAGATTTCGATTCAGCTACTGGAGCAGTTGGGGAGCCGGAGGTCTGTACGATCTTTTTCTGACGATCCAGTACCGCTGGCGTTGATCGATCGAGCGATCGAGATCGCATCGACGGCCCCGAGCGGTGCCCATCGGCAACCGTGGAAGTTCGTCGTCGTTGACGATCCGCAGCTGAAACTGGAGATTCGTCAGGCCGCCGAGAAAGAGGAGCAGCGATCGTACTCCTCACGGATGCCCCAGGAATGGCTCGACGCACTGGAGCCGCTGGGAACCGATGCGGAAAAGCCCTATCTGGTGGAAGCTCCATACCTGGTGGTGCTCTTTGCGGAGACCCATCAAATCGATGTGTCCGGGAGCAAATCTCGCAACTATTACGTCTCGGAATCGGTCGGGATCGCCGCCGGAATGTTTGTGGCAGCACTCCATCTGATGGGGCTAGCAACGTTGACACACACACCCTCTCCGATGGGATTTCTGAGAGAGATCCTCCAGCGCCCCGCCAATGAACGACCCTATCTGCTCTTTCCTGTCGGCTATCCAGCAGAGCGGTGCGAGGTCCCGGACATCGCGAGGAAGCCTCTCGATCAGGTTCGAATCCGAAATCTTGACTCTCAAGAGGAAGATTCCTGATTGCCGAGCGTCTGGATCTCCCCATCCGGAGGGCTTCACACCGTATACTCTCGGGATCATGAGAAATGACCCGACCCGATACCAACTGATCGATTTCGGAGATCAGCAGAAACTGGAGATGATCGGTGGGATGAAGTTCATCCGCCCCGACGTGTCCGCCACCGGTAGCCGTACCCGGCCAAAAGCCTGGGACGATGTCGATGGTCGATATGTACGGGATCGCAAGGGGAAGGGGAGTTGGAACTGGAATTCAGTTCCACCGGAACCGTGGATCGGCCAGCACGCCGGGCTCCACTGGGTTCTTCGTCCCAATGTCCATGGACACATCGGCATCTTTCCCGAGCAACAGGAGAACTGGAACTGGCTTTCGAATGAGATCGCCGGTGATCCCATCGAAGTTCTGAACCTGTTCGGCTATACCGGTGGAAGTACACTGGCTGCGGCTGCAGCAGGAGCCAGCGTCTGCCACCTCGACGCTTCACGTTCGAGCGTCAAGTGTGCAAGAGAGAATGCCAATTCATCCGACCTGGGGGATGCGCCGATCCGCTGGATCATCGACGATGCGATGGAATTCCTGCAGCGCGAACTACGTCGCGAAAAACGCTACCAGGGAATCATCATCGATCCACCCTCCTATGGCAGGGGACCAGGCCGGCAGGTGTGGGACATCGATCGAGACATGATCAAGATGCTCGACCTGTGTCGAGAGCTGTTCACTGCAGATGGACGATTCTTGCTTCTCACTTCCCACTCTCCGGGATACACGCCGGATGTCCTGGCCCGACTGGTCGAGGATCGGTGTGGATTCCGATGCCAGCGAGGAGAGATGCAACTGGAGGCAGAGGATGGTCGCCGTCTCTCATCGGGTAGCTGGGCTCGGTGGAGTCGAAGGTGATGGAGATGGACGACCTGGAACCGATCACCAGCCTGCAAAATCCACGAGTGAAACAGGTGGTTCGCCTGCGCGATCGGCGAGACCGTGATCGTGAAGGGCTGTTCCTGATCGAGGGATATCGTGAACTGAGCCGCGCGCTGGCAGGATTACAGCCCATCACCGAGGTTTACACCTGTCCCGAATTCTACCTGGGCAGCAATGAACCGCGATTGCTGGAACAACTGGCTGATCGGTGCGGAGCTGCGATTCAATCGGTGTCGAGTCAGGTCTTTCGCAAGATCTCATACCGGGACCGCCCCGATGGCTTGTTGGCACTGGCCCCGCGACCGCAGTGGGGGCTCGATCAACTGGGCTCGATCGATGGAAGCGTCGCGCCGCTGTTCCTGGTGGCGCAATCGATCGAGAAGCCGGGCAATCTGGGGACCTTGTTACGAACTGCGGATGCGGCTGGAGTTACCGGAGTGGTGGTGGTGGATCGGTGTACCGATCTGTTCAATCCCAACGTGGTTCGAGCCAGTGTCGGCACACTCTTCACGGTGCCGATCGCCGAAGCGACCAGCACCGAGGCGATCCTCTGGTTTCAGCAGAATGAAATCCGCTTGGTTGCGACCACTCCCGATTCGTCGCTCGATTACACCGCGGCCGATCTCTCCGGGCCTTTGGCTCTGGTGATGGGGAGTGAGCAGTATGGACTCGACGACCGCTGGCTGGAGAAAACCGATACCCAGGTGAGGATTCCGATGGCAGGTCAGGCCGATTCCCTCAATGTTGCGACCGCCACAGCCATCGTCTTGTTCGAGGCGCTTCGTCAGAGAAGCAGCGACTGATCGAGAGGCTCTAATCGAGGGATTGGATCGCGCTGCGGGGTAGGTTCGCATCGCGCAGGGCGTTCTCGATTCGATCCCAGTCAAAGGCTGGCCCTGGATCGACCTTGTGGCTGCCGACATGCCAGTGCCCGACAATCCCCGCCACCGGTTGCCCCGAAATTTCTTGCCGGAGTCGGTCTTCCACCTGGCCGTTGGTCTGGCGCGGGATGCGGGCTTCGATGCGGGGGAGACTGCGGCAGAGGGTCACCAGAAGCGCTTCCAGAGACTGATATTGCGCCTCGGTGAAGTCTCTCTGGTAGAGCTGCTGGCCGTGAATCTCCCCCTCGAACAGTGGCTGGCGCGAAGGGAAGCCGGGCGACCCCTCCGCCGAGGTTCCGACCACCGAGGCGGGATTCAGTCGTATCTTCTCAGCCTCCACCAGGTAATGGCGATCGGCCTCGTGTGCCGTGGGAAACGCTCCGAAATGGGCGATCTCGATTCCGATCGACCGATCGTTGGCGATTCCGGCATGCCACGCTCGTTCCTTGACATCGAGGGTCTGGTAAATGGTGCCATTGACATCGAGTAGGAAATGACAGGATAGTCCACGAAGATTATGAAGAACGTGGAAGCACCGACTTGATGATCCGCATGCATCGTAATGAATAACGATGGTGTCGATCACCTCGGCGAGATCGGTTCGGGTCCAGCCTTGGTGTCGCACCCGGGCCTTCAAATCCTCATCGGTCAGGCCTCTTCGCATCGAGTCAAAGCGGAGCACCTGACCCGGCTCATCGCGGGGAGAAGCGAGCTCTGGAAAGTCGCGTCGATGTGCTCTATAGGCGTCATATCCGCCAGAATCGAGCCAAAGACGTACGGGTCTTCCAGTGTGGATCATGTCCCCGGCAATGACGATTTCATCGCCGATTCTGGGGGCCAAATTTCCGGCAATCTGGGCACATCCGCTGGTCAGTAGGAGGAGTCCCAGAAGTAGGTACAGGGGCAAAGTTTGTATGTTTAACAATGTGACTATTGTGAAACTATTACAGCGGGGGCTTGTTTTGAGAGTTGACATATGGCAGTATTGGACATTCATGACTCTCACTCTCCGAGAAGTTCTGGGGATAGTCAAGTGCAGGGGTCAGGAATAGTGCGTTATTGTGCCACTTAGCGATCTATAGCGGTGGATGCTGGTACTTTCCAGCGGTGTTACGAGGTTGTGAGGACCTCCTTCAGTGTGTTGTGGCGGGAGCAAGTGCCCTGGGGCGCTGTCACACACCCGGTTCCCATGGAATCGGTACTACCGGAAAGGACTATATAGAATGGGCATGGAGCAAGAGATGGATAATCTCGGCCGGCTAGATGTTGAGGCGCTACGGCAGCTGGTTTCTCTCAAGGAGAACAGCGGCAAGCTGAATCGTCTCGAAAGTAAACGGCAGCGCCTCAAGGATGAACTCGATCGCGTCGAGGATAATATTCGAGAATTTCTTGGACAGTTCCCCGAGGTTCGTGGATATCTGACGACGGCGGGTGGAACCTTACGTCGCCTGACCCCATCGGGAAGGCGTCCGCGAGGATGGATCCGATCTCAAGTCGAAGAAGTTCTCAGCGAAGCCTCTGAGCCGATGACTCCCGCAGAAGTGCGCGATGAAATCGCTCGAAAGCACCCCGAAGAAGCGACCAAAAATCTGTACCTGGCCATCTTCCAGCACCTTCGTCGGCACGATGAGTTCTCACAGGATGACTCGGGACACTGGCGGATGACGGTCAAGGAATCTGCCTGATCAGAGTGGTCTCGCTTCAATAATTTCCGAATTCTCTCTCCGGAGTGATACACTCTCCCGTCGGCACCTGCCTGGCGGCTGGTGATCTGTGGCCTTCTGTAATGCTGTTCGAGCATCGATGGCCAGCGCCTCGCCGGATGAGTCTTCGGAGGAAACTGATGTCCAGTCCACAGCCACCAGACTCCGAATTGCCTTCGTCCAATCCATCGTCCAATCCATCGTCCGCTTCGTCTCCATCCTCCCCATCCTCCCCATCCTCCCCATCCTCCCCATCCTCCCCATCCTCCCCATCCTCCCCATCCTCCCCATCCTGCTCCAACAATTCGATCCGAGGTCTCTTGTGCGGAGCGCTGACGATTCTTGCCGTTGCGTCGGTGGTGGCTCTCGCGGCCAACTCTGTCCGTAAATCACATGCCATCGACCTGCAACGTGATTACTTTCCCAAGCTACCTGAAGTTTCAACATCGAATGGAAATGGCGACTCGACCCAGGCGGCTGGCGTGACGAGTACTGACCCGGGGGATCAGGTTCCGGTCGAGCCCGATGATGGGATCCAACGGATGTCCTTCGATGATGCACGCGATAACTTCAACAGTGCCGAGGATGAGTTCGAGGCGACCGGCGAATCGATCTACCTGTTTGTCGATGCTCGTTCGGGCGATCTATACGAGGAGAGCCACATTCCTGGAGCGATTTGGCTCTACCACTATGAATCGGAGGAGTTGATCGAGGATCTTCGCCCTGAGCTGGAGATGGCGTTCTTCGTCATCGTCTACTGCAATGGTGGTGATTGCGATGATAGCCTCCATCTGGCGGCGGATCTCTCTTCGCTGTACAGCATTCCGACCGAAAACATCTATGTCTATGAAGGTGGCCTCAATGAGTGGGTCGAAAACCAGATGCCGGTGACCTCTGGATCGGAGCGTCGCTGATGGATATCGAGCCACTTCGTAGGCTGGACGCAACGGGCGTGCCGTTACTTCTGGCCAGAGTCATCGTTGGATTCACTTTCCTCTACTACGGTGCCGAGAAGATCGGAGACCCGGTCCCATTCTTGAAGAGCCTCAAGGGATACGAGGTCTTGCCGTTGCATCCTTCCTGGATCATCAACAGCCTTGCGGTGATCTTGCCGTGGATCGAAGTGCTCTGCGCTGCGGCAATATTGAGTGGCATTCAGTTACGCGGTGCTGCTCTTCTGACCACTGCGATGCTGGCACTCTTCACGCCGATGGTTCTGATGTTGGGCCTATCTCTGGTCGGAACGGAAGTCGGCTTCGATGGCTTGTGCGATGTGGTGGCCGATTGCGGTTGCGGTAGTGGCAAGATTCCGATCTGTCCAAAACTGGCAACCAATTGTGGATTGCTGTTACTCTCGCTGTGGATCTTGTTGAGCCGCTCAACTAGATTCCGAGGCGGCCTCGGAGGCTGAGGGCCGACCCGCTCCTGATCGGTCGATCAGGGAACTGAGATCATGATCGAAGATTACTTCTTCTCAAGTAATCGATCGATGGTCGCCTCCAGCATCCCTTCTCCACCCGACCCGACCCTGACCGATGCGATGACTCCGTTCTGGTCGATCAGCACCACCATCGGAATTCCACCGACCCCGTAATTGTCGAACTGACTCTTGCCCGTGATGACGAACGGGTAGGAAATGCCGAAGCGTCGCCGGAAATCGAGCACATGTTGGGGGAAACTGTTGCCGTTGAGTCCTGTGACTCCTTGACCACGGGAGCGATCATCCTCGGAGGGCATCCAGCCTCGGGCGTAGGGCTTGGTCACTCCCAGGACCATCAGCCCCTGATTCTTCCGGCTACTGTAGATGCGATCGAGTCCAGGCATCAGCATCCGACAGGGACCGCACCAGGTCGCCCAGAAATCGAGTAGCACGACCTTCCCTTTGAACTTCGATAACGGCTGTT
The DNA here is from genome assembly GCA_963694575.1 of Planctomycetes bacterium UBA1146. Lineage (GTDB taxonomy): Bacteria > Planctomycetota > UBA8108 > UBA1146 > UBA1146 > QNYK01. Next base: position 6,121 of record CAVOEM010000069.1, read on the forward strand.
CTTCACCGCCAAACCAGGTCGCACCGGCGATCTCTGGAGCGGGCTTTCCGAGCAATTTCAGACGGACGGTCATGTTGCGACGGGCTCGTGCATCCTCACCGTTGCGATTGAGATCATCGGCGAGTCGACTCCAGGCGCGACGGGCATCGAGTTGCTCGCCGCAGGCGGCGTGCAGATCACCTCGAAGTAACCACGCTTCACGAATCTCAGGGCTTCCTTCATCGAGAAGATCGGTCGCTTTTCGGATGGCGGTGAGAGCCGCTTCGAGATTCCCAAGTTCCGAATGAGCCCGTGCCAGTGGAACCACAGCCCTCTTCGCCTCGGCGCTGGTAGGAAACTTGTCGACCACGGAGCTGAGCATTCGAGCCGCCTCAGCGGGCCTGCTCTTGAGTCCGTGATCGGTGCCGATGGCCAGAAGGCAGCCTCTCAGCACCGCAATATCTTCATCCGCTTTCAACAACTTTTCGAGGTCTTGATCCTGGCATGCGTGGATGAGTGCGAGTGTGTGGCGACGAGTTGCGGGCAAGTTGCCACTGGTTTCGGCAGTTACCAGTTCTCGATATGCGCTTCGGATGACTTCGCTGACATCGACCGTTGAGCTCGGTGCTGAGAGCAAGGCTACAGACAACAATAAAGACAGGCTCATCGATCCTCCTGATCATGGCTGGAAAGCGTAGGCGACATCCAAGGATAACTTAATCGGAGGAAACGGGGTGTGAATCAGTTTCTATTAATTCGGCCTTTCAGCAACTGGACCATACCGTTGCCTAGAGCATCGCCGACCAACATGTAGGTCTCGGCATTCTGGTTGTAGTGGAAGCCCTGATTTCGGGGGGAAATTGCCGCGTCTTTCCAGAAATCACGTGTTTCCACGGTGAGTACATTGCCGGAGAACTCGGGATACTTCCCCGTCTCGCCACTGACGGCAAGTTGGGCGTTGGCAACGGTCAAATGAGGACCTGCCATTTCCCAGCCGCTGAATCCGATGGTGGCGATCACAAGGGGAGCTTCTGGTGCCTTGAACTCGGCCCGGATGCTGCGGATGTAGTGGACCAGATTGACCTCGTAGCGGCTGGCATGAGCCGCATTTCCATCCTTGTGTCCCTGCCACCAGACAAACCCGGCAATCTCGTACCCTTGATCCTTGTACTGGGGAAAATGAGTCGAAAAATTATCGAGTACTGCATGAGTTTCTCTGACGAAATCGTCGTATTGCTTGCCGGCGTACCAGTCAACTTCTTTACCAGGCTCGTCCTCGGTCCATGACGGGATCGAGTCGTTGTATCCGGCATAGGTTCGACCTTCGTGGGTAAACCTCTCGCTTCCGGGGGGAAGGATATCCCAGCCAAGGCTTCTATTGCCCTGGGACGCCTTGAGGATGATGACCGGTTCGTCGTGGTAGTCACCCATGATGTGCCCGAACTGAAGTTCCGGTCCGATGGTGTTACTGCCGGAGCCGCAACCCACAGATAACCATTTGTTTGCCGTGGCCGTGACCACGCCCTTGTACCAGACATCATTTCGAACCGTCCAGTTTCCCTGGTCATCCACCAGCTGAGGAAACTTCCCATCGGTGTGAACTACCGTGTGAAGGGTGCCTGGAACATCAACTCTTCCGAACCAACCGAGACCATCGGCGGCGGCGGTAAAGAATATGATCTTGATGGGGTACTTGTTGCCAGCAGTGGTCTTGAAATCGTTGTAGACCGGATCTTCCCCGACTTCTCTTCGGTAAACTTCGACGCCATCCAGTTCCATGATGCAGAAGGAGCTGGCTTGATAGCCCGGTTTGAATCTGAAGAGACCGGAGTCTTTTATATTCATCCATCCTCGCACAACTTGCACTCCGCCACCTGGAAAGGGAGTGGGATGGACGCCGCCGTACTCGGGCAAATCTTTCGTCTTGATCGGGGTCGATCGGTCATAATCGGTCGTGGTGGAGTAGGTCCCTGGATAGACGGAAACGGCCAGATCCGAGAAGTCAGACCACCGTGAGAAGCCGCCATTGACCTGGCCGATCCCGACCATGTTCGATTGACCTGACAGTATGTAGACCTTGACCGGTGGGTCGGAGACGGGTGGTTTGTCGTTGGGGTCTGTCAGTTGAAGTGGAATCTCCTGGGCCATTGCCGGGAGGTGTATAAATGCCAATGCCAGCGCAATGGTGACCAGGTAGAGGGTGGTTCGAGTCCTTGAAGCCATCTGCACTCCTTCGAAATCCAATCGGATGCCGGATCATATCCTCAGATCGTCCTTGGTTGAACCGGGTGAGGCCGCGGGAGTCGACTGTTCCCACCTGCGTGAATGACTCTGGAGGACAGATGGCGAGGAAGGGCAAGGTCTTCAATCGATTGGGGCGTCCAAAGCTCCTTCGAAAGGTGATCTCTCGAACCGAAACGGTGGTGGGCGCAGTTCTTCTGCTGTCCATCATCGCAATGACGGTCTGGCTGATCGAACAGCGAGATCACTACGATCCGGGCGAGCGACAGATCGAGGGCGTGGACTTCGTCGATGCGATGCGGGCCTGCCCCGAAGGAGTCGACATTGCGACTCGACTGAAGTTGGCCCAGCAGTTACTCGCCTAGCGAGTGTGCTGGCTGCTCTTGCGGTGATCACGCAGTTGCTGTGCGGCCTGAAAACCAGCGGTACAGCGCCGGCAGCACCAGCAGCGTGAGCATCGTGGAGGTCACCAGTCCGCCGACCACGACGGTGGCCAAGGGCCTGTGAATCTCGCTTCCACTTCCTTGAGCAAACAGCAGTGGGATCAATCCAAGTCCGGTAGTCAGTGCCGTCATCAGCACCGGGCGAAGTCGCATCGAAGCTCCCTTGATCGATGCTTCATCGATTCCAAGGCCCTCCTTGACCAGTTGGTCGAGGCATGTGATCAACACCATGCCATTTTTCAGTGCAATTCCGAACAGTGCGATGAAACCGACCGATGCCGGAACTGATAAATTCTGTCCGGTGAGCATCAGTGCGACCACTCCACCGACGAGAGCCAGCGGTATGTTGAGTAAGATGAGCAGTGTGTTTCCCAGCGAGTTGAAGTTTGCGAACAGCAGCAGGAAGACCCCGAGCAGTGTCATCGGAATGACCAGCAATAGCCGCTTGTTCGCCTCCTGTTGCAATCGGAACTGGCCTCCCCAGGTGACGAGATATCCCGGAGGGAGATCAATCCGTTGATCCAGTTCGGCTTGTGCTTGCTTGACGAAGGAACCGATGTCGCGTCCCTGAACATTGCACTGGATCGAGATGAATCGTTGATTCTGTTCCCTGGTGATCTGGCGCGGCCCGACAATCTCCTTCATTTCCACCAGTTCAGAGAGCGGCACCTTCACACCGTTGGGTGCGTCGATCAGGATCGCAGAGATCGATTCCTGGGTATCTCGATATTTCTGCTGGTATCGGACCACGATATCGAAACGTCGAATGCCTTCGAAGATCTGCCCGGCTACATGTCCGCCGACCGCCGATCGAATCACATCTTGCACCTGGGAAACATTGATTCCGTAACGAGCGATGGCCTCGCGATTGACTCGGATGAGGAGTTGTGGAGTTCCACTGACCTGGTCCACCTGGATATCGACGGCACCTTCAACGGTGCTGACCACCGACGCGATACGATCGGCCTCTCGTTTCAGCACATCGAGGTCATCGCCGAATAATTTGATCGCCAGTTCGGCACGAACACCTTCAAGTAGTTCATCGATATTCATCTCAATGGGCTGGGTGAAGTTCACGACCACTCCGGGGATTCCCTGAAGTGCTTTTCGCATCGAGTTTTCGAGATCTTCGAGAGGTTCTTGCGAGTCCGGTTTAAACAATACGAATATTTCGGCGCTATTGATCGGATCAGCGTGTGCTCCCACCTCGCCTCGGCCGATTCGACTCACGACCTCGGCCACATCGGGAAGTGCGATCAATCGTTTTTCTGCAAGAAGGGTGAGCCGCTTGCTTTCATCGATGGCGATCGAGGGAGCCATCGTTAATCTCACGACAATGGTCCCCTCATTGAGTTTTGGTGTGAATTCAGAACCAAGCTGTGGGAATGTGGCGATTCCAATCGATAGTAGTACCAGAGCGAGTAGCGCAGACAACGAGCGGTGATTCACGAAGAAGCTGAGGAGCGGCTTGTACCCACGGAGCAAGGCTCGAACCAGCGGAGTTTCTTTCGCTGTCGACCGATGATCCGATTTTTTCATGATGATGGCGCTCAGCACCGGAGTCAGGGTCAGCGTATACAGCAGAGAACCTGCCATCGCCAAAGCGACCGTATAAGCCAGAGGTCTGAACATCTTTCCTTCCACACCCTGAAGTGTGAAGAGCGGCAGAAAGACCAGGATGATGATGGCGATGGCGAAGGCGATGGGGCGACCCACCTCGCAACATGCGGTAAGCACTGCGTCCTTTTTTGAACGAGCATGATCTCTGAATAGCCGATCAACATTTTCGACCATGACGATGGAACCGTCCACCAGCATCCCGATGGCGATGGCTAGTCCCCCCAGCGACATCAGATTGGCAGAGATCTCGAAGTACTTCATCAGTACGAATGCAAAGAGGACAGAGAAAGGTACCGAGAGGGCGACGACGATGCTTGGTCTCAATCCACCCATGAATATCAGCAGTACCAGGGCCACCAGGCCGATTTCCTGAAACATAGCGGTTTGAACCGTGGTCACACACGCTTCGACGAGGCTTTTCTGTTCGTAGTAAGGAACGATGCGCACTCCGGCAGGAAGGATGTTCTGGATCTCCTGGAGTTTCTCCTCTACTCGTTCGATGACGGTGGAGGAGTTGGTCCCATACAGTTTGACGACCATACCGGAGACCACTTCACCTTCACCGTTGTGTGTCTGAAGTCCTCGACGGATGGTCGATCCGATGCCAACTTCGGCCAGGTCTCGGAGATAAATCGGTCGGCCATCGACGGATTTCACCACGATGCTTTGAAGATCCTCGATCGATGCTGTGAGCCCTATCGAACGCACCACGAATTCTTCATCGTTCTTCTCGATGAACTGGGCCCCGACATTGAGATTGTTCGACTCGACCTGCTCGATGACTTCTTGTAGGGAAACTCCGTAGCGTAGGAGGGACGCTGGCTGGACACGCACCTGAAACTGCTTCTCGTCGCCGCCGATCCCCAGCACCTCGGTCACCCCAGGTACCGATTGAAGATGTCGTTTGACGATCCAGTCCTGGATCGACCGGAGTTCCTCGAGTGAGTGATCGCCGCTGGTATCCTCGAGGTAGTAGAAGAGGATCAGGCCCATACCGGTGGAGATGGGGCCCATCTGAGGTACACCAAATCCGGCAGGGATCTCTTCACGAGCTTCCTGCAGTCTTTCCCCGACCAATCTCCTGGCGAAATAGGTGTCCATCCCGTCCTCGAAGTAGACATTGACGACGGAGAGTCCAAAGTTTGAGACCGATCGTATTTTTTCGGTGCCAGGGAGACCGCTGAGAGAAGCTTCGATGGGATAGGTGACGAATTTCTCGATCTCCTCGGGCGCCAGCCCCTCGGTGATGGTGAACACCTGGACGAGATTCGGAGAGACATCGGGAAACGCATCTACCGGAATCTTCTGGTAACTGAAGTACCCAGCGGCCATCACGATGATGCCGATCACCAGCACCATTAGCTGGGATCGAAGGCAGAAACGGATCAGTGGCTCCAGCATCTTCTTTCCCTCCTAGTGAGAGTGGCCGTGGCCACTGCCAAAGTCTTCTTTTTGCATTTCTGACTTGATCGAGAACACGCCTTCTACAGCGTATGTCTCTGCGACGGCCAATCCGTCGGTGATCTCGACCAGAACTCCATCCGATCGTCCGGTCTTCACTTCCCTGGGAATGAACCCATGATCGGACTGGACGAAAATCACATCTATACCTGAGATCTGCGTGATCGCACCCCTTGGAACAGCCACGTCGACTTCCAATTCTCCGGTGGAGATGACCGCGGTGACGAAGAGCCCTGGCCGAAGGAATCCGGACGGATTCCCCAGCACCACACGTGCAGTAGCGGTACGAGTGGCTTCTTCGATGATGGGGCTGACGTAACTGATCGTGCCGTTGTGTTTCTTTTCACCGGTGCCAGGTGAAACGACCACATTTTGGCCGACCTTGATCGAAGGAAGGTACTTCTGGTAGACCGCAAGATTGACCCAGACCTCGCTGAGGTCGGCGACGATGAAGGCCTGAGTATCTTCCTTGAGCAACTCTCCCTGAACGAGGTGACGGGAGATGATCTCTCCGGCGAATGGCGCCTTCATCTCGAATCGAGTTAACTCGGTGTCCGGTTCATTCGGCAGTTTGGCTACATCTGATTCAGACAGGCCGATAGCGTGGAGTGCTTGCTTTGCATTTCGTAGGGCGATTCTGGACTCCGCGAAGCCTGCCTTGGCTTCCAGGTAATCCTGCTCCGATCCGATCTGCTGATTCCATAGATTCTCTTCTCGTATGAAAGTGGATCTCGCGAGTTCTACCCGTGCCGCAGAGGCGAGATATTGCGACTTCGACTTGGCCAGTTCCCTGCTATTGAGGATCGCCAGCACTTCACCCACTGTGACCTGATCGCCGATGCTCTTCTCGACCTTGCTGACCACGCCTGGGACCTTCGGTCCGATATGGACCAGTTGATCGGCATTGGCGACGATTTCACCCGGGAGTTGAAATGCGAGTGAGATGGTTGCGGCAGCCGCTTCCTTCACGACAATTCCGAACTCCTCCATCTGGGCAGCGGTGATGTG
>CAVOEM010000070.1:0-12844 GCA_963694575.1 Planctomycetes bacterium UBA1146
TCATCTGAGCCTCCGCGGGGTCTGAACCCCGTAACTCAATCGCTTCATTTCCCCTGAAAGTCGAAAATCTACTTCTTACGCAGTATCGAGGCCGGTAAAAACCTGGCCGATCAATATCATCACAATTTAAGGACATCATCGCATAACGATACAGATGTCCTCCATATCGCATTGTACGGGGTTATCCGGTTTCTGGAAGCACCCGGACTGGATATCCAGCGGGGATAAAAAGGCGTTAACCGTCGAGACGGCCCAGTCTTGCACGAAGGAAGCGTCGTCTGTCAGAAGCTCTCTGGATCAGGGCTGCGCGCTCTTCAACGGTCAATACGGCCCTCTCCTCCCACATCTCCCGTTCATCCGAACCGATCACCTCGAGGCTCGCCCGCGCCGAGAGGACCATGTCGAAGGGAGCGCCCGCCGGAAGATCGGTCAGTTCCAGGATCGGTTCCAGCAGCGCCAGCGCCTGCTGCCGATCGGGAGCCACCATCGCCAGCGAAGCTCCCATCAGACAGCGGTGCCATGAGGAGGCGGGACCTTCCAATTTGAGAATCAGCGCTTTCCCCGCCTCGATCTGCTCCTCGGACAGGGTCTTCCCGGTCAACTGAGCATGGCGAGCTCGAAGGGTGTAATACAGTGCCACCAGATCGGGATCGTGTAGAGTCTCGTCCTCGAAGGTGGCCTCCAGCAGTGACAGATCGACCGCATGGGGATCCTCTCCCATCGACAACTGATTCAGAACAGAGCGAATCTGTCCCTCCTGAATCAACTGGGGAGAACCGATTTCCTCGGCGATTTCCAGGCCCCTGAGATTGTCTTGGCTTGCCTGATCCCAGTCTCCCATCGAAGCATGAATCTCCGCCAGAACGAGATGACTGCGCGCCTCTCCAATTCGATCTCCAATCGCATGACTCACCTCGACAGATCGTCGGAAGCAATCGGAAGCCACATCGTAGTGCCCCAACATCCGTTCCGTCTCTCCCAGGTTCGAAAAGTTTCTTCCCAGGCCACGTCGATTCTGCAGCAGTCTGAAGGTCTCGATCGCCTGACGGTACATCTCCGCCGCCTCCTCGAGTCGCCCCGAGTAGAAGTCGACATTGGCGAGTCCCACGCGCCAGATCGTCTCGATATCCAGCTGACCCCAACGGTGGCAGATTTCGAATGCTTTTTGATAGCACTCTCGAGCCGTATCGAGCTCACCCAACGGATCGATGGCGAGGTAGAGGCCCGCCATGTTCCCGAGCAGCCTTGCCTGTCCCATTTCATCTTCCAGTTCGACGGCGATGGCAATCCCCTTGCGATACTCGGCTACCGCTTCCTCCCCTCGTCCCTGTTTTTGCAAACCGAGCGCCAGATTGTTCTGGAATTGCTGAGCCAACTTGCTCGTGCCCGATCGTTCCACCACATCTCTCAATCCCTCGAGGATCGCCAGTGAAGCCGCTGGATCCCCGCGTCGATCGTGAATCTCCGATTGCAAGATCTGCTTCTGCAGCTGATCGTCCTGTCGTTGCGGATCAATTTTCTGCAGATAACTCTCCGAGGCGTCCTGATCTCCCAGCTTGATACAAATTCGAGCGGCAGAGATCAGGTACTGTCCATGTTGCGGCTCCACCAGTTCGGCACCTGCGGTCAGGGCATCATCGATATCCTCGAGCAGGTCACGTGCCTCGACGTAGCGACCTTGTAGCAACCTGCGGTCGAGAGCGGCTTGCAGGTACTCCAGTGCCTGTTGCCCCTGTCCAGCAGCACAAAGTAACCGACCGATGGGGCCCGCTCTCTCCGCCACACCCCCTTCCAGTTCGATCAGCACCTTGGCCAGTTCCCTCCGTCGGCGAATCGCCGCGCGACGGCCGCGCCCTTCAAAGGAAGAAAGCACTGCGGAGCGCGCAGAATCGGTGCGGAAGCGGTAATGGGTCAGATCGGTTCCAACCGCCTCGCCGAGAGATTCAGTCTCGAAGCGATCGAGAGTGTCATCGAGCAGATCGGCATCATCGAACATGTGTTCCAGCACCTCGACCGAAATGTCCCCTTCGATCAATGATGCAGTTTCCAGTATCGATACCTGTTTTTCGTCGAACCGATCGATCGCTGCGGCATACAGATCACTTCGCCTCGCGGGCAACTGATCTGAAAATTCTTCGCGCGGGGGCAACGGTAGTACCAGTCCCCAACGACCCTCCATCTGCGGATTGAACACTCCGTGGCCGCCGGGGCCGAGGGTGCGTACCAGATCGATGGCAAATCCGATGTTGCCCGCGGCTCGTTCCGCCAACGCCGCCGCCAGCCACGGCATATCGTCTCGGAAGGGAGCCCCCGGATAGGACAGATCGAGCATCTGCTCCACCGCAGCAAGTCCGATCAGAGGCACATCGACCAGTTGCAGCGGCACCTCTCCACCCATTCCCTCGGGTCGGTCTGGGCTGGCTTGATCTTCTCTTTCATTACAGACGGCAAAGATCACCGGAGTACTGTCCTGGACACAGCGAGCGATCAACCCCGTCAGCAAGCGCGCCGATCCAGCGTCCGCCTGCTCCAGGTCGTCGATGGCAATCAACAGCGGCGCTTCACTGGCTGCCGAAGACAACAATCGGTACCACCAGAAGGACCGCATCTGATCCGAGGTTTGATCCAGCGATCCCTCACCCGACAGTTCTTCGAGAAAGAAGGTGATCGCCGCAGCGTCTTCACCGAGCAATTCTTCCAGCACCAAGGCTGCGGAATCTCTCACTTCTGCTCCGTCGGAACCACTGAAGGAAACCCCCAGCAATTCCCTGAGCAGATCTTGAAAACCCTTGAAGGGCTGACCTGCAGCACCGCGGAAGGTGCCTTGCAAGTCCCGCACCCCCCCTTCTCTCGATCGTGCTGCGATCTGCGCCAGCAAGGCTCCGGTGCGCTGCCCTTCGACTCCCGAGATGACGGCCGTGGCGCCGGGACGCTGCGACGGATCGAGGTGCTCCAGCAGCTGGAGCACCAGATCTTCTCTTCCAACCAGCGGCAATGGATCCGCCTCGCGGATGCGGATCGGACCCTCCGGCTCGACCACCAACGGCTGCGGATCGAAGGAGGAATGCACCTCGATCGTCGGGGCAGCAAGGGTTCCGGCATGCAATGGTTTCGCTGCGACCAGCCATACGCAATTCTCTCCCGGTTTCACCTCTCTTTGTGACTCTCCCGACTCGTTCCACTGCCAGCCATTGGCCTCTAGTAGACCCAGATGACATGTTGCCGCGACCGGGGATCGATTGGAGACCAGCACTCTCAGCCAAAGCGTTTCGTCCACTGAGATGTTGGATCGCAACGCCTGGCCTCGCACCGACAACCGTCCGGTCACCACCTCCGCGCTACTGCCTTCCGATGCCTCGAAACTGAGTTTCTCGGTGAAGGTGGAATCGAGCAATGCGGTGCCATCGCGACGTGCACGATCTCCCGAGGCGAAATCGATGAACTCGGTACGCCGCTCTCGAGGGGTCCTGTCGAACAGGTAGGAGGTGTCATCCTGGAAGTGAGCCAGTTCCGATAGGATCACCAGCAACTCACCATCGGGGCGCACCAGGTAACACTCTCCGGGATCCACATCCGGATGAGATGGAATCGACTCTCCGGTCGAGTGGGTCAGCCCCTGAAGAGCCAACGAGAGACCCTCTTCATTCAACGAACAGACTCGCAACTGCTGGTCGACCTGGCTCATCTGCTCCATCAGCGCCAGCGTCGATGCCTCGAAGAGCGGTGCGGTCTTCTGGTAGTGATCGTCGGATAGAAAGCCGGCGTGACCGATGAAGTCGTTTCGATAGGGCGGCAGGTGCTCGATGGCATCTTTCCACGCCATCGCCTTACCACTACCACGCCCGGCGATCTCGCGGACCAGTGCGCCATGTTCCGCACGGGGGCTCGACAGAACCTCTCGAAGGTCGTCGAGTACCCCCATCGGGCCCGCTCCCGAGGAGATCCGATCGACTTCACGAGATCCGTGACGAAGGAGCACTTCGACCCAGGAACCAAAGGACGGGCGCTTGAGAAAATTCTGAACTCGTTTGAGGCGATCGACCGGAAGGGACAGTCGTGATCGGGCCGTCAGGAGCAGGATCCCCTGCCAGCGAGTCAGCGCTTCCAGGCTGGCAAAAGCAGCGGCATGGCGCGATCTAGGATCGTCACCGGTGGCACGTAACGCTTCCTGCACCCGAGCCAGAGGCTGAGGAAGTAGTTTTGGATCAAAACTGGTGTCGGTCGGCTCCACCACACCTCCTGCTTGCCGGTCGACCGTCAGAATCGTATCTACAATTCTAGTGGCTGCATGATAGGGCCTGGAAGCCCCCGATGGAGCCTCTTGCTCTCGATCGATCCCATCGCCAAGATCGAGTCTCATGGTCTGGTAATTTCATTTCGCTGGAGGTCACGATGTTCGGAGACGGCAGAAAATTACTGGTGGTCGGCGATCGGGTGCTGGTCGCAGCCACTCAGGGGGAAGAACGAACCCGGGAGGGGCTGATCCTGCCAGCGAGTGCTGTCGAGAAGAACGAGGTCCAGAGTGGACGGGTCGTCGAGGTGGGCCCCGGCACACCGATGCCCCCACCCGCAGATGTCAGCGACGAGCCGTGGAAGATGACGGATTCCCCTACCCCCACCTTTTTGCCACTCGAGGCTCGCATCGGTGATCAGGTGCTGTTCCTGAGAAAAACCGCCATCGAGATCGAATTCGCCGGGGAGACGCTACTGATCGTTCCCCACGGAGCGATCCTGGTGCTTGCCCGGCAGGAGCAACCTGAGTTGGAGAGTGCTTCGGAGTTCAACTCCGACAATTTCCAGATCTGAAAGACGGTCTCCAGTTCTTGCGCATCGGCTCGAACCGGAGCGGCTCAGTCCGCTGTTCCAACAAACATCTGCTTAAACAACATCTGCTTAAACAACATCTGCTTAAACACGGATGCGCAACAGGCGCACCGGCTCAGCGAAGCCCTTCATCGGATGGGGTTCGATGGTGTCATTGGAGCCGACATGGCCGACTCGTTCGGCGATCTCCGGGAGCGTCACCACCTCACCAATCTCTCCCTTCGACTGTAGCCTTGCCGCAAGATTGGTGGTCTTGCCGATCGCCAGCCACTCCTGCTTGTAACTGGATCCTAGCAAGCCAAACACCACTGGACCGGAGTTGACTCCCGCTCGCAGATCGAGACCCCACGTCTCCCCTTGCGCGCGACGGATTCGACTGGCTGCGTTGGTCCTCTCGACCAGATCGATGGCGAACTGCAATCCTCTGCGACTGTGGTCGTCCCCCTGACACGCGGCCAGCAGTCCGTCTCCGAGGTGCTGGAGCGGACGAACCTGGTGCTTCGCCAGCAGCGGAACCGCCAGTTCGAAAACACTGCGCACCGTCTCCATCACCTCTTCCGCCGAGAGTTCGGTCGAGCGGCTGGTGAAGTTAGCCAGATCGGCAAAGATGATCGTCGCATCTTCAGTGGTGGTTTTTTCCATCTCCTCGGCGGGGCGACCGCTGAAGCGCTCGATGGTTCGACGCGAATACTGATCTGAATCGATCTCGTGGAAGACTCGACCGACCTGCTCCTGCCAGCCGGGGTGATTGGCCTCGATCGCCCTGGTGAAAGCCTGATCGAGCTGCTGAACCGCACCCTTGTGGTCGCCTTGTGCCCGCTGCTCCTCGGCAAGGAGCAGGCGAGTGAGGATCTCTCCTTCGCTGACGGTTCCCAGCGAATCGATCGCCTGCTGCAACGACTGCTTCCAGTCGGGATCTCGTTGATCCGCGGGTTGTAACCGGATGCGCCAGTAGTCGATCAGCAAGGCCATCTCTGGATGCTGTAATCGCTTCGATGCGAGATCGAGATCCGCTCCGATATGATCGAGCTCTCCGCTGCTGGCGCGTGCCCGTGCTCGAGCCAGGAATGCGAATCCGACCAGGTAGTGAGCCATCTCACCACACTCATCCAGTAGTTCATCGAGACGCTGGCATCTGGCCGAGATCTCATCGCGATCTTCCAGTTCGACCGCGGCCTGCAATTGAAAGGTCACCAGACGTAATCGAGAGAGGGGCTCCAGCGATGAGGCGCGACGCGACCAGGTCTCATCGAGCACCTCCAGGGCGCTCCTCGGATTCCCGCCCTGGATCTCTGCCAGTGCCAGGTGACCGGTCGAGATGGCGATGCCGAGATGATCATCGACGGCATCCTTGGCGAGAATCGACTTCCGCAGCGTTCGCCGCCCCTCGTTCCAGGCCCCCAAAGCCAGATACGCCTGAGCGATGCTATCGAGGAACCATGAGCGAGTCGGAACGTCTCCCAGCTCCTCCAGAGCAACGACCATCTGATCGAGAGCGTCTCCTGGACGATTCAGTTGGAGATTCACCGTCGCCATCAAGTGTCGTGTTCGGGCGCAGGTCGTACCCTCGGATCGATCCAGTTCTGCGACCAGTTGCTTCGAATCCTCGAGCAACTGTTCGAGCGATGCCCGGTCGCCGCGACTCCCTCTGAACTCAAGCCTCAGACTCAGCAGACCGGCGACATGATTCCAGGGAGAGTTCAGTGACTCGAGGCCATCGAGTAACTTCTGCGCGCCCGCGAGATCGAAACGAACCTCTGCCACGGCCACTTCAGCGAGAGTCAATACCTCAGCGGGCCATCCAACGAGGTCGTGGACGATTCCATCACCACGACTGACCGCTTCTTCGACACTTCGCCACCAGCGAGAAAGCCGTTCTGCTTCGCTCACCGGGAGTCACTCTCTGTCTCGTCCTGCAGATTTCTCAACCAGATATTTCGGTATCGAATCGGGTTGCCATGATCCTGCAACTTGATCTTGCCAAGCGGAGCATGCTTCGAATAGGAGGGCTTTCTCCGGTGTGAGGTAGGACCGAGAAACTCTCGATCATGATGCACCATCACTCCGTTGTGGATCACCGTCGCACGAGCAGCGGCGAGTAACGAGCCGTCGGCAGAAAACCGAGGTGCCTTGAAAATGATGTCATACGACTGCCACTGACCCGGGCCACGACAAGCGTTGACCAGCGGAGGCCATTGACCATAAAAAGCGGCGCACTGACCGTCGGGATAGGTCGGGTTCTGATAGGAATCGAGCACTTGAATCTCGTAGCGTTCCATCAAGAACACACCCGAATTCCCTCTCCCCTGAGAGTCACCCTTGACCTGAGGTGGTGTGCGAAACTCGAGGTGGAGTTGAATGTCGCCAAAAGAATCCCGGGTACTGATATCGCCGGAACCTGGACGTGCCTCCATCGTTCCGTCGACCACGCCCCAGCGAGCCTCTTTACCACCGCTACTCCAGGCGGACAGATCTGCCGAGGCGTCGAGCAGAACCACTGCGTCATCGGGTCTCCCATTGGTAAAGATTCCCACTCCTGGATCCACCACCACCGGATAGGGGCGCTCGGAATCGTGAACTTTCCACTTCTGCCCCGGGATGACGGGTGTGTCGCGATAGCCTGGACGAGGCCCGTCATCGAGCGCCAACGAAACGATCGGTATGACCAGTAAGAGCATGACGATGGGGGTACGGTTCATGGTGAGTTTCTCCGATCCTTGAATTCAATGGCCAAACTGGTGGGATCATCACTCGAGTTCCCACCCAACAAGTCGACCGGGTATCAGGATACGACACCACCGGGTGAGTCGGAACCCGCCCACCCATGAGTCTCCAGGAGCCGCCTCATTGCGCCGATGTCCCGAGCACCAGTGGCTCGCTCAAGGGACTGGTTGCGATCCTTGCCACTCCTCCACCCCGTGCGATAATGAGCCGCAGTATTTTCAGCAGGATGGACCCCCGGTGGGTAGATCGACGGTAACCACCTGCTTCAGCCACCAGGAGTACTCGATGCCAAAAGGTGTGCCGTTTCTTTTCATTCCCGCACTGACGCTTCTGTGGCTCGCCTCGGGCAGCCCCACAGTCGCCGAGGAGGGTGAAGAAGCGCTCGTTCCCATCTCCTACAACCAACAGATCCGGCCAATCCTCTCCAACAACTGCTTTCCCTGTCATGGGCCCGACTCCGCAGCTCGCAAGGCAGGCTTGCGTCTCGACAATGCCGAAGATGCGTATCGAGACCGAGATGGCTCCGCTGCCATCGCTCCGGGCAACAGCAGTGCTAGCCTGGTGGTCGAGCGAATCTTCGCCGAGGATTCAGACGACATCATGCCACCGCCAAAAACTCACAAGAGCCTGGACGATGCTGAGCGGGCGACGATTCGCCTCTGGATCGAACAGGGTGCGCAGTACGAACCGCACTGGGCATGGGTCACTCCAAAACGATCGACTCCGCCTCTACCTTCGACCGGAGCCACTGCCACCGCCGTCGATGGATTCATCCGAGCGCGACTCGAACAGGAGTCCTTGCCGTGGAAACTACGGGCTTCTCGCGAGGCGCTGATCCGCAGGGCCACCTTCGACCTGACCGGATTACCTCCCTCCCTGGCGGAAGTCGATTCGTTCCTGGAAGATCAAGAACCAGATTCCTGGCGGCGAGTACTCGACCGCCTGCTCGACTCGCCGCGCTTCGGAGAACACTGGGGACGGATGTGGCTCGACGCGGCACGCTATGCCGACACCCACGGCCTTCACCTCGACAACTATCGTGAGATGTGGCCCTATCGGGATCGAGTCATCGATCTGTTCAATGAGAATCCGCCCTATGACCAGTTCCTTCTCGGTCAACTCGCCGGAGATCTGATCCCCGAAGGTGATCTCGACGATCAGATCTCCAGTGGCTTCGTTCGTGCCCATCCGACCACCAGTGAGGGCGGTGCCATCAACGATGAGTACCGCATGATTTACTCGGTGGATCGCACCAACACCTTTGGAACTGTATTTCTCGGCATGACCCTCGGGTGTGCCCAGTGCCACGATCACAAGTTCGATCCGGTGACTCAAAAGGAGTACTACGGCCTCTATTCCTTCTTCAATAACACCACCGAAGCGGAGATGGATGGCAATGCCAAGGCTCACGCTCCGGTGGTCAAGGTCCCAACGATGGCGCAATCATCGATGCTGGGACAACTCACTGAAGAACTAGAGACCGCCATCGAACGACGAGATGCCCCGAATGAAGAGATGGATTCTGCCCAGGCAAACTTTGAGGCCGACTGGCGAGAGCAATCGAATCGCTGGATGGTGATGACTCCTGAGTCGCTGACCTCGACTGGCGGATCCACCATCGAAGCTCTCCCCGATCAATCGCATCTCTTCACCGGAGCCAATCCGGCCAAGGATACATACACCTTCACGGCGCTCATCGATGGCGCCACCCACCGGGCGATCCGCCTGGAAGGTCTGATCGATCCCTCGATGCCAGCCAATGGACCCGGTCGATCCTCCAACTCCAACGTGGTGCTCAGCGAGATCGAAGCCCAGGTCGTCTCGGTCGATGGAGAACTGAACCCGATCGGAGAGCCGGTCCCGATCCTCTTCAACTCTGCCTGGGCTGACCATGAGCAACCCAAGTTCCCCGTCAGTGCGGCCATCGACGGCGACCAGACCTCGTCCGACAAGGGCTGGGCCGTCTCCGGTTTCAATCTCAAGGAGAACCGCACCGCCATCTTCACCAGCGATCAGCCGATCGGTCTTGAGGGAAGGGTGAGAGTGACGGTAAAACTGCTCTTCCACAGCGAATTCGTCCATCACGCCTTTGGCAGAGTACGGCTCTCGGTGGCCCCCGATCCTCATCCGGCTGCCGAAGAAACACGCTGGCTCGACGATGCAAATGTGTCGCTCGGCGAGACTCATCTGGACGCGAGTCCCGGTCCCTGGAACTGGGTCGATGCGAAGGATCACCCGGTGCATTCAGGTCAACAGAGTCGCCTGCAGGAGGTCGACACTGACCGCATCTATCAGCACTACTTCTTGAAGGCTACTCGCCCGCTGGAGGTGAAGAAGGGCGACCGCTTCCATGCCTGGGTGTGGATCGACGAAACCTCGCCGACGCGGACCGTGATGCTTCAATTGCACAGCAACAATTCCTGGGACCATCGTGCATTCTGGGGCGAGGATCTGATCACCTTCGGTCCCACCGGTGAGGACGTGGTCTCACACCGTCCGATGGGAGACCTCCCCACTCCCGGCAAGTGGGTACGATTGGAAGTGTCGGCGGATCATATCGGACTGCCCGCGGGCTCCGTCATCGATGGTATGGCCTTCACCCAGTTCGGGGGTAAGGCGTACTGGGATGATGCAGGAATCCTCGGATACGCCGACTTGCTCCAGATGGAGCCATTGCTCACCGTTCCACCAGAGCAACGATCGGAGCAAGAGACGATCCGATTGCGCAGGTGGTACCGTCAACGACACAGTCCTGACTATGCTCAGGTTCTTCAAAACATCGAGCAGCTGGGCAAGGATCAGGGCAGTATCGAGAACCAAATTGCCACCACGCTGGTCGCCTCCGAGCGGATGCAACGTCGCGAAACACGACTGCTGAACAGGGGGCAGTACGATGATCCGGTCGGCGATCCCATCGAACCGGGCATCCCCCAGTTCCTGCCGCCATTTCCCGATGACACTCCGAAGAACCGGCTGGGTCTGGCACTCTGGCTGACAGATCCTGATCACCCGCTACTGGCGCGAGTCACCGTCAATCGGATCTGGCAGTCGCTATTTGGCACTGGCCTGGTCAAGACCACCGAGGACTTCGGATCACAGGGAGAATGGCCCAGTCATCCGGAACTACTCGATTGGCTCGCCAGGGAATTCGTCGATACCGGTTGGGACCTGAAGAAGACCATCCGGCTGTTGATGATGACCGACAGTTACTGCCAGCAGTCGATCACCACTCCACTCGACCTGGAAAAGGACCCGGAAAATCGGCTTCTTTCCCGTGGCCCTCGCTTTCGTCTCGAAGCGGAGATGATTCGCGATCAGGCGCTCTTCCTCTCCGGCTTGCTGGTCGAAAAGATGGGCGGCCCTGGAGTCAAACCCTATCAACCGGAGGGGCTGTGGAAGGCGGTCGGGTACAGCGACAGCAATACCGTCCGCTTCAGCAAGGACTCCGGCGATGATCTCTACCGACGAAGTATCTACACCTTCTGGAAGCGAACCAGTCCGCCACCGTTCCTGGCGATTCTCGACGCCCCGAACCGTGAAACTTGCGTGGTTCGTCGAGAACGTACCAACACTCCGATGCAAGCGCTGTTACTGCTCAATGACATCCAGTACGTCGAATGTTCCCGGCAGATGGCCTCGCGCATCCATCGAGAAGCGGGTGAACTGGATGATGAACAGAAGTTGAACTCCCTGTGGCGAATGGCTACCGGCCGCAAGCCCACGGAACTGGAACTGGAGGAGATTCACTCCTTCCTCATCGAGATGAGACAGCACTACTTGGTACACACCGAAGACGCTCTTCAGTTGCTGATGGTGGGAGACTCTCCCGCAGGAGACCAGATCGAACCCTCAGAACACGCGGCGTGGGCGATGGTGTGCAGCCTGATTCTCAACCTGGATGAAGTCGTGACGAAGGGATGATCCAATGGATCCTGAACTGCAGATGAACATCCAGGAGACACGCCGACAGTTCTTCGGCCGGTCCCTGACCACTGTCGGATCGACTCTGGGGCTGGCGGCTCTGTCGCAACTGGGCGGATTGCCAACCCTCGCCTCCGAAACGAGGCCCGGCTTGTTGCTGGCTCCCCACTTCAAGCCCAAGGTCAAGAGAGTGATTTCCCTCTTCATGTCTGGAGCCCCGTCACAGATCGACCTGTTCGATCACAAGCCAAAGATGAAGGAGTACTTCGACAAGGACCTGCCCGAGTCGATCCGCGATGGTCAACGCTTGACCACCATGACCAGCGGCCAGAGTCGTTTTCCCATCGCTCCCAGCATCTTCAAGTTCGATCGATACGGACCTTCGGGTGCCGAGATGAGCGAGCTGATTCCAAACATCGCATCCATCGCCGACAAGATCTGTCTGGTCCGCTCGATGTACACCGAAGCGATCAATCACGACCCGGCGATGACCTTCATGCAAACCGGCATTCAACAACCAGGCCGACCCAGCCTCGGATCATGGCTCAATTACGGACTCGGCTCCCTCAACGAAAGTTTGCCCGCCTTCATGGTGATGCAAGCGACATGGACCGGACGAAAATCTGCACAGGCGCTATTCGAGAGGTTGTGGGGTGCGGGGATGCTCCCCTCTGAATATCAGGGCGTGACCCTGCGCTCGGTCGGAGATCCGGTGCTTTACCTGTCCGATCCACCGGGAGTGGCAAAAACTTCTCGCCGTTCGATGCTCGATCGCCTGGCTCGACTCAATCAAGGTGTTGCCGATCGGATCGGTGATCCAGAGACCTTGGCCCGAATCGCTCAGTACGAGATGGCCTACCGAATGCAATCCTCGGTACCAGAACTGGTCGACACATCCGATGAGCCACAGCATGTGAAGGACTTGTATGGTCCCGAAGTCGATCAACCAGGCACCTTTGCTTCCTGTTGCATGCTCGCCAGAAGAATGGCGGAAAGAGATGTACGATTCGTTCAGATCTACCACCGTGGCTGGGATCAACACGGAGCTCTCCCCTCGACGATCCGTCGTCAATGCTCCGATGTCGATCAACCCACTGCCGGTCTGATCAAGGATCTCGAGATGCGGGGATTACTCGATGACACGCTGGTGATCTGGGGTGGAGAGTTCGGCAGGACCATCTACTGTCAGGGTGGGCTCACCAAGCAAGACTATGGCCGCGACCATCACCCTCGCTGCTTCAGCATGTTTCTCGCAGGTGGCGGGATCAAACAGGGGCATGTGCATGGTGAAACCGACGACTTCTCCTACAACATCACTCGCGATCCGGTCCACGTTCATGATCTCAATGCGACCATCCTGCACCTCCTGGGAATC
>CAVOEM010000071.1:0-12629 GCA_963694575.1 Planctomycetes bacterium UBA1146
CGCCACCACCACCACTACGACCGCCGCCGCCACCACTGCGACCGCCACCACCACCACCACCGCGGTAGGGCCCACTTCCCCCGGGCTTGGCCGGGGAACGGCGGTAGGAGCGCTGCGCGGGATCGGGGCGAGCATCTTTCGGGGGCTTCCAGCTCGACTCCTCGATGGGGAATCCAGTTTCCGTTCGGATCCGATTCCAGGAGAGTCGATCTCGCGAGTCGATCAGGCTGATCGCTTCGCCGGCTGCGCCGGCCCTGCCAGTCCTGCCGATCCTGTGAACATAGGTTTCGACCTCGTCCGGGATGTCGAAGTTGATTACCCGTGCCACCGCTTCCACATCGAGTCCCCGGGCCGCGACATCGGTAGCGACCAGCGTTTTGATCTGCTTGTTCTTGAAGCCTTCCAGCACCTTGAACCGGCGGTCCTGGTCATGATCTCCGTGTAACGATCCGGCCGGATATCCGCGCCCCCAAAGATCCCGATCGAGATCGATGACTGCTCTACGGGTGTTGCAAAAGATGATGCATGTTTGGTCCGGGTTTTGATCGAGAAGCTGGTGGACCCAGTATTTCTTGGCCCAGTCTTCGCAGCGAATGAATTGCTGGTCGATATCGGGCACGGTGGCGATCTCCCGGATGGTGGAGATGACTTGCGGATCCTTCATGAACTTCTTGGTCAGGAACTTGATCTTCGGCGGAAGGGTCGCAGAGAAGAGATAGGTCTGTCTTTCGGGAGGAGTGTGCTGGAGAATTTCTGAGACATCATCGATGAATCCCATGTCCAGCATCCGGTCTGCTTCATCGAGGACCACGTGTTCGACCCAGCCGAGTCGTATTTTGCCGCTTCGAAGAAAGTCCAGAACTCGACCAGGGGTTCCCACGACCATCTGGGCTCCCCGTCGCAGTTGCAGCAATTGTTGTGATTGATGAACACCGCCGACCACCAGAGCCACTCGTATCCCGAGGGGCTTACCCAGTGCTGCCGCCACTTCCTCCACCTGCTGAGCCAGCTCGCGAGTCGGGCACAGCACGATCGACTGGACTGCGACACGCTCAGAATCGAGTTGCCCGATGATGGGGCTGGTGAAGGCCAGGGTCTTGCCGGTTCCAGTCTCCGCCTTGCCGATCAGGTCGATGCCCTTCATGGCGACAGGGATGGTCAACTCCTGGATCGGAGTGGGGTGAAGGAACCCGAGAGCGGTCAACTGGTCCAGGACCGGGCCTGGCAGCGGTAAATCGCTGAAACAGGACCTGGGCGACGGATCATCTGGATCACTCTTGGGATCAGGGGGAGGAGGGGGTTGGTTAAGGCCCGAGAGGAAATCATCACTATGCATGGGTCTCATTGTACGCATCAGGATCATCGAGCGACATCGTACCTGGAGGATTTCTCGACCTTTGATGCCGCTGAGATCTTGCTCTGATATGATCCTGTTGGACGTTCCACCCGTGATCTGGTGGATCTGCTGTATCGCCTTGTAAGGGTTGGAGAGACCTCAAACATGAGAATCACAATAGTAGGAACCGGCTATGTAGGGTTGGTCACAGGGACCTGCTTTTCAGAAAGCGGCAACGATGTGACCTGCGTCGATCGAGATGCGGCCAAAATTGAGAGCCTCAAGGAAGGCCACATTCCAATTTACGAGCCGGGGCTCGAAGAGCTGGTGGCGCGCAACGCCAAGGCCGGAAGGTTGTCCTTTACCACCGATCTCAAGAGTTCCATCGCAAAAGCAGAGGTAGTCTTCATCGCAGTGGGTACTCCCCAGGGGGAGGACGGATCCTGCGACCTGTCGGCGGTCCGGACGGTGGCGACCGAGATTGGAAGAGCCATGGTAGGGCCACTGGTAGTGGTCAACAAATCGACGGTCCCGGTGGGAACCGCAGTGGTGGTCAGGAATCTGATTCGAGAGGCTAGTCCTCATTCGGTCGAGGTGGTGTCCAATCCTGAGTTTCTCAAGGAGGGTGCGGCCATCGATGACTTCATGAAACCAGATCGGGTGGTCATCGGAACCGATGACGATGGAGCCGCAGACCTGATGAGAGATCTCTACTCACCCTTCGTCAGAACCGGAAAACCATTGCTGGTGATGGATCCCTCATCTGCGGAGATGACCAAATATGCTTCCAATGCGCTGCTTGCCACCAAGATCTCGTTCATGAATGACATCGCTCGATTGTGTGAGAGCGTCGGAGCAGATGTATCGAAAGTGCGCCAGGGAATGGGTTCAGACCGAAGGATCGGACCACACTTTCTCTTTCCTGGTGTCGGGTACGGAGGCTCCTGTTTTCCAAAGGATGTCCGTGCGCTTTCAGCGCTGGCCCGGGAGCATGGATCGACCCTGGATATCCTCGACGCGGTCGATGCCGTCAACAATCGCCAGAAGCTTCGTCTTGTCGAAAAAATCGTGAGTCGTTTCGGCGAAGATCTTTCAGGGCATGTATTTGGCATGTGGGGTCTGGCTTTCAAGCCGAGAACGGATGACATGAGAGAGGCCCCGTCCGTGGTGATCGCCAAGGAACTGGTCCGCCGCGGAGCGGTGGTCCGGGCTCATGATCCCGAGGCGATTGAAACCGCAAGGACTGAGATGGGTGACCTGATCGAGTACAGTTCTGATCCATACGAAGCGATTATTGGAGCCAGCGCACTGTTGCTGGTGACTGAATGGAATGAATACAGACGTCCTGATTTTCCCAAGATGGTGAAACTACTGGAGCAGCCGGTGATCTATGATGGTAGAAATATCTGGAATGAAGAGATGACTTGCAAGCATGGGCTTGAATACCACGGAATCGGATCAAGGAGAGACGCGGATGTCCGGAAGTAATATACTCATCACCGGCGGAGCAGGATTCATCGGCTCTCACCTGGCCGATCTATTCCTCAGCAGAGATTGCACAGTCGTGGTGATGGATAATTTGCTCACGGGAGATATTCGAAACATCGAGCATCTCTTCGGGAATCCACGATTCCAGTTCATCCGCCATGATGTCACCGAGTTCATCCATGTCCCGACCAAGGTCGATGCCATCCTTCACTTCGCATCTCCGGCAAGCCCCATCGATTACCAGGAATATCCGATCCAGACCCTCAAGGTCGGCTCCCTCGGGACCCACAAGGCGCTGGGACTGGCAAAAGCCTGTGGTGCAAAGTTCTTGCTGGCCAGTACCAGCGAGGTTTATGGCGATCCGTTGGTTCACCCGCAGCCAGAATCTTATTGGGGCAATGTGAATCCGATTGGCGTCAGAGGGGTCTACGATGAGGCGAAGCGATTTGCCGAGGCGATGACGCTGGCCTACCATCGAAGCCACGGAGTCGACACCAGGATCGTCAGGATCTTCAATACTTATGGCCCAAGGATGCGCCTCAACGACGGCCGAGCGCTGCCTAATTTCATCTGTCAGGCACTGACCGAGCAACCATTGACGGTGTTCGGAGATGGCTCCCAGACAAGATCTTTCTGTCATGTCAGCGATCTGGTCGAAGGGATCTACCGACTTCTCGAGTCGGACTTCACCGAACCGGTCAATCTCGGGAATCCGGTCGAGATCTCCATCACCGAATTCGCCAGGGAAGTCATCCGGGCGACCGGATCCTCCAGCGACATTCAGTTCAAGGATCTCCCTGAGGACGACCCAAAGGTCAGGCAGCCAGATATCAGTCTGGCCAAGAAGGTGCTCAACTGGAGTCCAAAGGTGTCGCTGAAGGAAGGGCTTTCCAGCACCATTCCTTTCTTTGAAAAAACCCTGCGAGAGCGCGGGGGTGAAGCGGTGGCTTCCACAGTGGGGTAGTCGAGGAGGGCGCTCGATGTTGAAACCAGAACGAATTCTCATCGTGGCCGATTCTACATCTATCGAGATGGATCAATTCATCACGGATGTGTCGGCTGTGCTGGATTCATCGGGTTTGCAATCGCGCTTCTGGTCTCCCGCCTCGGGCGAATTGCCGCAGGTAGATGAGGACCTCATCATCGTCGTCGGCGGAGATGGTTCGCTGATGTCTCTGCTGAGAGAGCTGGACCATCCTCCGATCCCCTGCTACGGAGTCAATTTCGGCCGAGTCGGATTTCTGATGAATCCCAAGCAAGAGCCAGCCGCTCTGGTCAGCACATTGCTCGGTGGTCGATTCGTGGAGCAGCGCTTGCCCGTGATAGAGGCGACCTGGAAGTCGACGGATGGGACCCAAGGCCAAGCTGCGGGAATCAACGACATCGTTCTGGAACGCGATTCTGGCCAGACGGTTCACCTCGGAGTTTACATCGATGAAGTGTTCCTTAACGCCTACTCCGGAGACGGTCTGGTGATGGCAACCGCAGCGGGTTCTACCGCATATTCACTGGCGGCTGGCGGTCCGGTGGTACATCCGAGAGTGGAAGGATTGGTCGTCACTCCCCTCAATGCACATCGCCCGGTCCAGTTTCATTCGCTGCAGTTTCCGGTGGTTCTTCCGCTCGATACGACGATTCGCATCTTCGGAGAGGGTGGGGATAAGCGACCGATCCGCGTGGTGGTGGACGGCGAGTCCTACACCAATATCGACGAGTTGATGGTCAAAGCCAGGGGAGATTCCGTACGATTACTTCGGCCTCTGGGCCACCAGTACATCCAGAGCCTTTTGTCTCGGATCATCGGGGAACGTTCATCTCAAGACTGAGTCCGCTCCCTGGCTGGATTGAGCAGTGAGGCCTCGCTCGACAGTCTTCGGTCGCCTACCATCAGGATGACATGACAGACCCAGACCCACATTTTCAGGAATTGATCGAGCAGGTGCTTGCCCCGAGACCGGGGAAGAGCAGTTCAATGCGTGCTGTTGAATTGCTGCTGCGCTGGATTCAACAGCATCATGGCGCTCAGCGTGGACTGCTGGTCAGTGCCGTGGAAGCGGGGGAGTACAAGGTCTGGTGTTCTCGCGGTACTGAAGGGCGCAAGGTTCCTGTTGCCGCCACGACTGTCTCACATCACGCCTTTGAACTCGGTTGCGCGGGGAAGACACCGATACTGTTCAAAGATGCTCATCTGGATCGAAGGCTGCGTTCCCCCTCGGAGAAGGAGGGAGTGCAGCGAGCGCACTGGATCCTGGTGATTCCCCTGGGAAAGCCAACACAGCGGACCGCAGTCTATCTCGATTCACGCTTTGGCGATGGTCCGGAGAATGAGGAATCCGGATCGAAGCAGCAGATGGTGCTGTCGCTGATCGATCTGATTCTCGACCGGGAGCGGTGGAACTCTCGAGCGGAAACTCCAGATCCCACCCGCATCCCGGATCCACCGATGCGCGAGGGGCCAGCCGTGGTTGCAAAAAACCGGCAAGCACCATTGGAGCCACGAATCGTCAGCCAGATCGGGAACTTCATCAGCCACTCGTCAGTGCTCTCGAAACCCATCGAGGAGTTGAAAAAGATCGCTCTCACACGCATTTCAGTCCTCATCGAAGGAGAGAGTGGAACCGGAAAAGATCTGTTGGCGAGAGCGATCCATCAGGCCAGTGGCGGTGGAGAGTTCATGGTCCTTCATTGTGGCACACTCAATGAGTCACTCATCGAGGTCGAGTTATTTGGCAATGAGAAGGGCGCCTTCACCGATGCCGATCAGCAACGACCCGGATTACTCGACCGGGCTTCGGGAGGAACCTTGCTGCTGGATGCCATCGATGAAGCCTCGCCAGCACTGCAAGCGGCGCTGTTACGGGTGATCGATTCGGGCACCTATCGTCGGGTTGCCGGGACCGAAGAACTGGTGGCAGACTTGCGATTTTTAGCATGCAGCTCCTCTGATCAAGGAACGAATCGAATCCGGCAGGAGTTGCGCTACCGGTTGGCGGGTCTCGAGGTTCAGTTACCGCCATTGAGGAATCGCCCGCTCGATTCCTTGTTGATCATCGATCAGCATCTGACCGAGGAAATGGTCACTCCTCCGCTACTGGAAGCGGAGGCTCAGGCGCTTTTGCTCTCCCACCATTGGCCGGGCAACGGTTGGGATGCGGTCCATCTGGCGAGAAGGATCGGTGCATCTGGATTGAGCTCCATCGATGGGGCAAGTATGCAGGAATTGCTAGGTGGATCGATTCTGAACTCCGGTGAGTTTTCATCGGGGGTCAAGGATGTGCTGGGACGTGCCGAGCGTGAAGTGATCTTGCGCGCATTGGAGGTCGTAGGGGGCAACAAGTCTGAAGCGTGTCAGGCTCTGGGCATCTCCAGACGTACCCTCTACCGCAGGATGAAGAAGCACGGTATTCCGCTCAAGGACCCGGATGAGGGCGCTTCCTGATGGACCGTGGGTTACTTTCTCGGAGACCTTCAGGGATCGGTCAAATCTGTATTCTGAACATCGACCGAGGGTTGGAAAAAGGTCACGCCAAACTGCTTTTCAAAGCCCAGTTCTCGCCATACCAGGTGATCTAGAATTTCCCCATGAGCAGGCTCCGGAGCGTTGCTCTTGTCCTTCATGTCATCTTGAGTCATTGGGTATTCTCGGGGTTATGGGCGGTTCCCCTCTGTCCTTTGACCGTGCATCCGGAAGCCTGGGTGGATCGGACACGACAATCCAAAATTTTCTGGAAAATGATCGAAGCGCTGCCGGCGGTGGATCAAACGTCGAGTAATTGCCGCAATTCGCAACAGATCCGCTCTGGAGTGGGAATCCTCGACGCTTCCAGTCCCTTGTGGAAGGGCGGGGGACTATCGGGGTAGGTGATTCGACGGACCGGGGCATCGAGACTCCAGATGGCTTCGTCACAGATTCGTGCAGCGATCTCAGCGCCGAATCCACCGGTACCGGTAGCCTCATGGATGATGGCGGCTCGCTGGGTCTTCTCGACCGATTGGATGATGCCCCGATGATCGAGAGGGGAGAGGACCGGCAAATCGATCACCTCCACTTCGATGCCCTCCTGCGAGAGGATCTCGGCGGCCTCGAGGGTGCGATGAGTCATCCAGCCCCACGAGACGGTGGTGATGTCGGTGCCACTTCGCAAGATCGAAGATTCACCGAGAATCCGCTCGGGAACCGATTGAGTCTGGACGGGAGAGCGCTCCCTGCGGTACAGAAATTTGTGCTCGAAGTAGAGCACGGGATTCGGGTCTCGAATCGCCGCACGAAGTAATCTGTAAGCATCGCCGGAGTACGCCGGTGAAACCACCTTGAGCCCCGGAGTATGAAGAAACCAGTTCTCGATGTTCTGGGAGTGAAATGTGCCCGCACCCATTCCGCCACCGCTTGGAAGACGGATCACAAGAGGTACAGAGTGTTTTGTTCTCCAGTACATCTTTGCCGCGACGTTTACAATTTGATTGAATCCGCAGGAGATGAAATCGGCGAACTGCATCTCAACTACGGGTTTGATTCCGAGCATCGCGGAACCGATGGCAATGCCGATCGTTCCACTCTCGGCGATGGGTGTGTTTCGAACCCGCTGGTCACCGAACTCCTCGAGGAATCCGCGGGTGATCTTGAAGGCCCCACCGTGACCAGCGATGTCTTGTCCCATCAGCACAACATTTGGATCAGCTCGCATTTCATCCGACAGTGCGGCGCTGATGGCATCGATGTAAAGGGTGTCATCGGATTCTGTGGAGGTGTCAGTCTGCATAGATGCTCCGCGGTTGATGGACATCGGGTTGTGGCATCGACATCGCCAGGTCGACCGTATTGATCACCAGAGAAGCACATCGCTCTCTCACCTCATCGATCCAGGCACGAGAGAAGACTCCACCATCGATGAGTCGTTTTTCGGCGAGATCCAGCGGGTCTTGTTCACCGTATTGCTGCAACTCTTCTTCGGGAACCTGCTGGAGGGAGTCGTCTCCTTCTGAATGGCCCCGGTGGCGTCCCAGCATCGCCTCGACCAAGGTCGGCCCGTCTCCCGATCGAGCCCGAGCCACTGCGGTCTGCATCACGGATAGCACCGCCTCGGCATCGGTGCCGTCGACCTGAACCCCTGGAATGCCATATCCCAGAGCCCGGTCCGCCAGATGGTCGCAGGCGTACTGTTGAGACGTGGGGGTCGAGAATGCCCATCGATTGTTCTCGATGACGAGAATGAACGGCAACTTCCACACCGAGGCGATGTTCAGAGCTTCGTGGAAATCGCCGGTCGAGGTGGCACCTTCTCCGATGAAATTGATCGCCACACGATCGCTACCCTGTTGCTGGTAGGCAAAAGCAGTTCCAGCGGCGACAGGAATCATCGATCCGAGGTGACTGATCATGCCGATATGGAAGAGGCCCCACTCCTCCTCGAACAGGTTGTAGTGATAGGAGCGTTCATGCCCGCTAGAGAAGCCATGTTCTCTTCCCAGCATCTGGCAAGCCAAGCGCAGGAAACGGTGCTCCGAGTCCCCTCCCATCGGTTTTCGGATGACAGGATCTTGCGGCAGTACTCCGGGGAGCAAGGCGTTGATGTCGAGGTAGTGACGGAGGATGGCTCCCGAATCCCTGTGAAGGGTCAGCAACGAATCTCCGGCCTCGATGGCGCAGGCTGAAGCGACGGTGGTCGCCTCGTTTCCGACCGATGAGTACCACTTCGATAGGGCTCCAGTTCGAAACATCTTTTCGAAGCGCAAATCCCACTCTCTTGCGAGACGCATGTAGGCATGCATTTCTCTCAGGGAGCCGAAAGCAGCCTCGGTTGCAGCCGGATGAGGGGTGGATTCGATGTTGGAGACAGATTTCGAGGTGAACGGGGTTCCGGGATTCGGTTTCCGGGAGTGGGCGGTGTCAGGATCTTGGTCGGTCATGATGCGAGGGTATCAGCGTCTCTGACCTGGAGCCACCGCGTCTCTCGCCGGGTCCGGTAGTTCTGGGAGGGTGAGGCGGCCGTGGATGAACGGCTCCAGGCGGTCTGGATCGGTGTCATGGGCTCGCCCCCACAGTTCTCGGAAATCTTTTCGATCGCCTCGCCAACGCTGTTGTTTCTGTTCGTCGCAGTGAGCTTCGAAGGTGGTCGAACCACGGGAATCGGCCAACAGGATCGAGGGGGGCGGTGGACCCTGCCGCGAGCTTGCTGCCGGGGTGACCTGGTCGCCATGAAGCAGTCCCCCCGGGAAATAGTCTACATCCAGATCGCCGGGAACCGAGAATCCACTGATGATCCCCTCGATCGAGCGGTACATCTCTGCGGGTGGGGCGACCATCTTGATTTTTTGCAGGCGGATGGCGTCGGTTTCCCCCTGCAGCAAGAGTGCCAGTGGATCGGAGTGATCGGCGAAAGCTGTACCGACGATCAACGAGCAATCTCGACCGAGGTCATCGACAGCGGGTAAGGATGCGATCAGTAGGAGACGTGACTGTGGATCGAGCGGTGAACTGTCGGCCGCATCTCCATCCCCACGGTCACCATCTTCATCGACGAATCTTTCGACACCGTCGATCAAGATCACCAGGCCATCCCATGGACTACGGGAGCCGAAGTCGAGGGGCCCCGTTGGCCAGATCGATACGATCAGCGCCGTCAGAAGGATCAGCGGTAGAATCGTGCGCATGAACTGGATGGGTCTGCTCCCTCCGAGAGGAGATGATCGGCGATGACTGTCGAAGCATCACTATCCATCAAGGTGGTCAGGATCACCATCGCAAATGGCGGATTCCTGCTCGAGATCGAATGACTCCCGTCAGCCGCGGCTGAGGTGGTGATCAGGGACAGGAATAGCCGTAGCAACGGAGGAAGTCGGGGGTCGGATCGGGCCCGCAATCGGGCCAAGGAGCGGAAGGGGTGCTCCCTCCCGTGAACAAGGTGTTCAGCAGGAACACGACATCGGAGATGTCGAGGGACCCGTCATCGTTTCCATCGGCGGAGATGGGGCAGAAGGAGAAGGGCTGACCCTGGAATAGCGAACCGAGCAGGTGGATCGGATCGGAGAGATCTCCGGACCCGTCGTTGTTGACATCGCCACGGATGAAGGGCTCGATCCCCAGTTCCATCGAGATCTCGTCCATCAAGACCGGGGGCCCCTTGTCTTGCTGCAACCACTGCTGATGAAGGATCTCTCCGGCATCATTGGTGATGTTCTCGTCGCGAAGAAACTCGATGTACTCCTTGGATGCGGTCTGGTACCAGACCCTCACCGCGAGCAGATACGAATCATCGGGAATATCGTAAAAGGTGTCGTGCCAGTACTGACCATCCTCGTAGAACTCTCCCACGGGTGCCGCCTGTACCGAATCGAATCCCAGATAGGTGTAGCCTCGAGGAGGGATGCGGTTGTCTTTCATGATCTTGTTGTTGAGTGCGAAGTGAAAGGAAGGGCCTTCCGGCAGTCCGGAAAGGGTCGAGGTGAATCCGGCGATCCCGTGCTTGGCCTCGAAGACGGTGGTGGTGGAATCTTCCAGATCCGCCGTGTCGAAATCGTAGGCACCGTGGTGGGCCAGAGTTTCTCCGAAGACATTCTGGAACTGAACTTCAATCCATATCCTTCTTCCCTCCGGATATCCGGTGGGCAGTTTGTGACCGCTCTGGTTGATCACTCGGACCTTCAATTGTCCGTTTTCTGTCGTGACCTCGAGGTCGCTGGCCGCTTCGAGCATGTCGACGTTGCGGTTCTTGGCGATGATGATCTGAGCCGGATCCATGTAGGCGGGGGTGTCCCATAGCAAGTAGGAGGTGTCGAGCGCGTGAATCGCATCGAGCACCCAGGTTTGTGCCCCGGAAAAGTTATGCAGGGCCAGATCGGGCCGTGAGGGGGCTCCCATGTTGCAGCCGACTCCATTGGTGCTCGGCATGTGGCAATCCTGGCAGCTGCTGACTTCGGGGTTATTGCCGCCGAATCGGCCACCCATATCGACCGGCCCCTGAGCGAATTCACTCATGCTCCACTCGCCGTAGGTCCGCTCCACTGGGTACTCGTCGGCGGGATCGTGGGTCGGGTGAGGAGAGTCGAGATCGATCAGTACGTACTCGGTTCCCTGGCGGATGTAGGCCGGGTTCGAGACGTCATGGCAGGTGCGGCATAGTTCAGACGAATGGTGGAAGGGGGACTCGAAGAAGGGATGGTAGGAGAAGCCACTACCGAGATTGTAGGGTCCGCGCCTTCGATCGCTGGGATCGATCACGTACTGCCCGCCTTGCGGTGAAGTGGGAATCTCGGCCAGGTTGTTGAGAATTCCGAGGTCGACGCTAGGACTCTGTCCAGCGACATAATTGGGGTCGATCATCCGGTGGCATAGGTTGCAGGTCACGCCGTCGAAATCGTTGACGCCACTGACCGCAGAGCCATCGGAGGGAACGCTGTTGCCGGCGAGCCAAGCTCCTGGAGTGTGACAGCGTAGGCACAACGATCCCGCAGCCCCGGCGTCTTGTTCTGCCACTGCGAGGCAAGCATGAAACAGTGGATCTCTCCCGGCCTGGGCCATGATGCTGGTTCTCCAGCGATCGACTGGGGCCGTGAAAAAAGAGGAGTGACAGAGGTTACAAGCACTGCCGGCGATGATCGGTTCGAGCAGAGTGCCCGGTTGGGTGCCGGGCTGTATCCAGTCTTGCAGGGTGGTCGGGATCGGTAATCCCTGACCATCGACGGCGGAACTACCCATCAATCCCAGCAACAGCAGGATCAGTACTCTCCATCGCATCGGTCCAGGCATGAAGAGCGCTCTCACTTTCGCCAAGGAGATGAGCCGAGAACTGATCGCGCCAAACTGGCAGGGAGAATCAGATCGGGCCATTTCTACAGTATACACCGGGATCGGACAGTGGGTTTAGAATCACCGTGACGGAGCCGATGGGAGAGGTCTAGCGGTGCGAATCGCCACTTTCCTGGCTCAGAAGTGCCTGCATCGCCGGAAGATCCAGCCAGGGGCCATGGTCACTCTGGAGGCGGAAATCGGCAGCCACAGCACTTCCATCGTGACGACGATGGCGGCCGGTGGTGGGCGGGGTGATCACCAGGTGCTGCTCGAACAGGCGGATTCGGCTCGATTCTTCCCGACCGGTCAGCGATTCGTGCATCTTCTCGCCGGGGCGTATCCCGATCACTTCGATCACCGCTTCCGGAGCGATGGCGGAGGCCACCGTTCCCAGCCGGGCGGCTGGTGACCTGGGGACGAAGATCTCGCCGCCACGACCATCGATCACCACCTGATGTACTGCAGAGACCAACGAATCGTGGTCGATCCAGAAGCGCGTCATCTCGGGGTCGGTGACCTTCAACCGACCACTTTTCTTCTGCTCCAGAAACATCGGAATGACACTGCCGCGGCTGCCGATCAGATTGCCATGGCGCAAGATGTCAAAGCGTGGACCGTCTGAACCTGACTCGAGGTCCGCTGCGACCAGTAACTTTTCCATCGCCAGCTTGGTGGCACCGTAGACGCAACTGGGCTCGACCGCCTTGTCGGTGGAATGGGCGACGACTTGGGCCACTCCGGCATCACGTGCGGCTCGGATGAGATTCTCGGTACCCTCGACATTGGTCCGGATCGCCTCGCTCGGATGGGCCTCGGCGATGGGCACATGCTTCATCGCTGCGGTATGGAGGACCAGCGAGACTCCCTCCATCGCTTCGCGTAATCGTCTCGGGTCGCGGATATCTCCGACCATCGAGTACAAGGCGGGGTGCTGGAATCGCGGGTCTTGAAGCAGGTCGTGGTGCTTTTGCTCATCGCGGGAGAATGCGATGACGCGGGTGGCCTGCGCCTCGTAAA
>CAVOEM010000072.1:0-12513 GCA_963694575.1 Planctomycetes bacterium UBA1146
ATACGGTTCGCTGACCCGATTCGAATCGAATCGGTGGGGTGACTCGGGCTCCCTTGGCAGGGACAGGAATGCTGGGAGTCGGGGTCGGATCTTGAATCATCGGCGCTCTTGGACCCTGATCCGCCAGCCGCCTTTGGCTGAAACGGCAGCCGAGGAACGGTTGGAGGGAACTCGGTTGTCGCGATCTCGAGGAGATCGAACCGGAGTGTTGGGTGAAGGATTGTTGGAAGAAGAAAAATGGTCGGGCCGAGTGGATTCGAACCACCGACCTCCACACCCCCAGCGTGGCGCACTACCAAACTGTGCTACGGCCCGACTTTTAATCTGTCTCGTGGCAAGGTCATGGATGCTAGTGATAGTGTCGCTCCCGTCAAGGCTTCCCAACACCTTCATCCTCTTCTTCTGAGCTAGTTTCGACACTGGAATCGACCTGGGCCGTAGTATTGGGCTTATCCGGCAACTGGCTCGGGGGCAGGATGACCCCTCCAGAAATGGTGAAGCGAAGCACCTCCTCGACACTCAGGTCCAACTGGATAATAGAATCCCGGGAGGCCAGGATGGTATATCCGGTGATCGGTGTCGGGCTCGAGGGGATGAAGATGGAGACCATTTCTTCGTCGGCGAAATCGCTGACCGCCTTGAATCCGGAACTCGTGACAAACCCCAGCGACCAGATCCCCTTGCGTGGATACTCGACCGCCACTGCGGTCTCGTACTCGATCTGATTTTTTTCCTCGAAGAAGAACTCGGTAACCTGTTTGGCGTAGGGGTAGATGATCTTGATCAGTGGGATCTGTCGGATGAAGCTCTCGATCAACTTCAGTAACTGGCGGCCGAGATAGCCCCTGAAGACGATTCCCACGGTAAAGACCAGCAGCAGCGCGAGCAGGAATCCGAGCCACTGTGGAGCGATTCCCTCGACGAATTGAGAGAAGGGCAGATCATCCGCACGCTCCGGTGCTCCGCTACTATCGATCTCCTCGTCCAGTTGCCAGTCGGGGTAATTGAGTATCCCTCCCCAGAAGTGCTCCTTCGCGATCTGTGAAGAGAGTCCCTTCTGGATCAGATTATTGAGTGGACCGGCGATCTTTTCGTCGAGGAAGTTGTATGCGATGGTCAGGATCAGGATGGTCAGGACCGTCGGTAGCAAGGTTGCCAAGCCGGTCAGGAACGCCCGGCTGAGCCCCCCTCGAGGCTTCTTCTGATTCTTGATTGCGGACAAGGTATCCCTTCCGACTGCTTCTTTGGTGGGTCAGTGGACCCCATCGACGACCCCGTGCCAATACCATGGCTCTGACGATCCCCTCGCCTGGCTCGTGGATCTCGGGCTCTCTGGGCGGTGACGCTGCTGAGGTGCCATTCTGGTCAATGAACCGTGGCTCGACAAGTTCTACAGTCGGTTTGGAGTTGTAGGCCGGTTTGGGTACCCTGTTTCAACCCTGTCACGGGGATAGGGGGGAGTGATCCAATGAGCCTCATCACACTTTCAGGCCTCACACCGACCAGTTCAGGGATCCATCTGGGTAACTACTTCGGTGCGGTTCGGCAATGGATCGATCTTCAGGATGCCGGAGGAGCCCACTACTTCATCGCTTCCTATCACGCACTCACCACCGTACGGGATCCTGCGAAACTTTCCTCCAACATCCGAGCCGTGGCGATGGATTATCTCGCTCTCGGTCTCGATCCAGAGCGAGCAGTGATCTATCGCCAGGAAGATGTACCGGAGGTTTGCGAACTCTCCTGGATTCTCTCGACGCTGACGCCGATGGGATTACTCGAACGATGTCATGCCTACAAGGACAAGGTGTCGCAGGGAATCTCTGCGGACCATGGCTTGTTCGCCTATCCAGTCCTGATGGCCGCCGACATCTTGATCGTTCGATCGCACCGAGTTCCGGTCGGTCAGGATCAGAAACAACATGTCGAAGTGACCAGGGATATCGCCGGGAAGTTCAACCAGACCTATGGCGAAGTATTTCCAGTTCCAGAGCCGCTGATCCTCGAAGGAAATGCCGCCAAGGTGCCTGGGATCGATGGCCAGAAGATGAGCAAGTCTTATGGCAATGATCTCTGCATCTTCGAATCGGAGAAGAAACTCCGGAAGAGGGTGATGTCGATCGTGACCGACTCGCAGGGAGTCGATGAGCCCAAGGAGCCAGAGGGCAACACCATTTTCGAGTTGTACAAGCTGGTCGCCACCGACGAGAAAGTCGCTGCGATGGCGGACAAGTTGAGGTCGAGCGGGATCGGTTATGGGTACGGCCACGCCAAGCAGGAACTATTCGAGGCGATGCTCGAGTACTTTGCCGATGCCCGTAGTCGTCGACTGCAACTGGAGGAGAATCCGGATGAGGTCGAGCAGATCCTACGCAGTGGAGCGGATCGAATTCGCCCGGTGGTCGAGAAAACGATGGATGCGGTACGGTCAGCGATCGGGGTGATTCCCAGTCATTCGTAGCGATTCCGCAGCATCGTAGTAGCAGCATCTTAGCAGCAGCATCCTCGATGCTGTTCCGCTAGATTCGGGTCTGGAACTGCTCGCACATCTCCCGTACCTGCGCGCGAATCCGCTCGATCCGATTCTCGTCCTGAGGGTTACGGAGGACTTCCAGAATCATCTCGCCGATGCTGGTGATCTCCGCCGATCCCATCCCTCGGCTGGTGATGGTGGGGGTGCCGATCCTCATGCCACTGGGGCGCCGTGGAGGGGCCGGATCGTAGGGAATCATGTTCATGTTGACGACGATTCCGGCACGGCCCAGCGCAGCCTCTGCGATGTCACCGGTCAGATCCATCGAGCGAAGATCGGCGAGGATCATGTGATTGTCGGTTCCTCCTGAAACCAGTCGTAACCCACCAGCGGTGAGAATTTCTCCCAGTTGGACCGAGTTCTCGACCACCTGGCGGGCGTAGTCGCGGAAAGAGTCGGTCATCGCTTCACGGAAGCAGACAGCCCGCGCCGCGACCTGATGCATCAATGGACCACCCTGGCCTCCGGGAAATACCGCAGAGTCAATTTTCTTGCGCCACTTTTTTCGACACAGGATCAGGCCGCTCCTCGGTCCCCTGAGAGTCTTGTGAGTGGTGGTGGTGACCACATCTGCGTGCGGAACAGGACTCGGGTGCACACCTGCGGCGACCAGGCCAGCGATGTGCGCCATGTCGACCATCAACTGGGCACCGACCTCGTCGGCGATGCTCCGAAAGCCTGCAAAATCGATGATTCTCGGATAGGCACTGGCACCGGCGACGATCAGTGCAGGACTGACCTCGTGCGCCATCTTGCGAACCAGATCCAGGTCGATCATCTCGTTTTGCTGGGAAACCGGGTAGTGATGAAAGTTGTAGATCTTACCGGTGAGGCTCACCTTGGCTCCGTGAGAGAGATGGCCACCATGAGCCAGATCCATCGCCAGAACCGGATCACCGGGAGAGATGAGTGCGGAATACGCCGCGATATTGGCCTGGGTTCCAGAGTGTGCCTGCACATTGGCATGATCTGCACCGAACAGTTCGCAGGCACGAGAGCGGGCATGTTCTTCCGCTTCGTCGACCACTTCGCAGCCGCCGTAGTAGCGTCGACCGGGGTAGCCCTCTGCGTACTTGTTGGTGAGCACCGATCCTTGAGCGGCGAGCACCGCATCACTGACGATGTTCTCGCTCGCGATGAGATTGACTTCACCCTTTTGACGGGCTTCTTCACGGACGATGATCTCGGCGATTTCGGGGTCCGTCTGTTGAATGGAAGTCATCTCGGTTCTTCCTATCCGGCCGACTGATCGGTCCTGGATTGTTGTCGTAGCCAGCTTTCGATGAAGGGTTGGAGGTCTCCATCGAGAACTGCGTCGGTGTTTGAAGTCTCGTGTTCGGTTCTATGATCTTTCACCATCTTGTAAGGATGCAGCACATAAGAGCGGATCTGGCTGCCAAAAGCGATCTCGCTCTTGATGCCCTGGATCCTGTTCAGCTCCTCACGCCTCTTCTGCTCCGCTGCCTCGAGGATCCGAGCCTTGAGGACTCGCATCGCCTGGGCTCTGTTGGCGTGCTGACTGCGTTCATTCTGACACTGAACCACGATTCCGCTGGGAATGTGGGTGATACGAACCGCCGAGTCGGTGGTGTTGACGTGCTGTCCTCCCGCTCCACTGGCGCGATAGGTATCGACTCGAAGATCCACCTCCGCGACTTCGACGTCATCCACGACATCGGTTTCCGGGATCACCCGGATCGATGCAAAGGCAGTTTGTCGCCTGGCCTGGGCATCGAAGGGTGAGATGCGAACGATTCGATGGACTCCCGATTCTGCACGAAGGTAGCCGTAGGCGTGATCTCCCTGCAGGTGGATGGTGGAGGATTTCAGACCCGCTTCTTCGGCGAACTGCTCATCGATGATGGTGGTTCGGTAGCCCTGTTGCTCAGCCCAGCGCAGGAACATGCGCTGAACCATCAAGGTCCAGTCACAGGCATCGGTTCCACCGGCGCCTGCTTGAATCTCGAGATAGGCATTTGCACTGTCGTACTTGCCACGAAGCAGCGTCTTCAGTTCCAGCTGATCGGCACGCTCCAGTAACTGAATGCTATCCCGTTCGATTTCCTCAAGGGTTTCGGCATCATGATCTGCCACGGCCAGTTCGACCATCGCCAGGGAATCTTCTACCAGTTGTGCCAGGTCTTCGATGCTCTGTACCGATTCCTTGACCCGCTTCAACTCGGCGATGGTCTTTTCCGCATGATCACGGTCATCCCAGAAATCAGCGACGGACATCTGCTCCTCGAGAACTGTGAGGCGCTCCTTCTGCTGGTCATGGCAGGTGGCATCGCGGATCCGCTCGAGTAGGGACTCGATGTCGTGCAGTCTCGAGTTGATCTCGGCGTTCACGATCCTCCACCGTCCTGCAGGGGTTGTTATTGATCTGGTGCCCATGGTGCCGCCGAGAGGGCTCCGGGCCAAGAGGACCCGAGGACTCGGGCCCAACTAATCTCAAGAAATCAGCGGTTTTTTCGAGATGGAGGGGGATTCGGGGGGGGAGGGATCGATCGGCACGGTTCGGAGGCGGTCATGACGAGGAGAAAAAGAAGAGCCCGGCAGGAGAATCTCCTGCCGGGCCCCATCATCTACTGAGCGGTCAGGCAGCGATGGCTGCCCACTCCATGGAGTGGGTGCATCAACGCACGCACCTCTCAGCAGAGCCACGGACTATCATCAATGGATCACCTCCTTCCGGGTCAACACCCGGCCTAGCGCGGACATGGCTCCCGCAGCCGGGGGGACAGGGTCCCGTCCAGTGGCGTCCCACCGGATCGGCTGGAACAGGATCGGACACGGTAGTGTCCGACGCTGTTCATTGCGGAGATCGACGTCAATGTCGACTCCTGTGCTACGATTCTATCATCTGGCCCAGATGGGGGAATCGTCGGCGCAGCAGTGCGGCAGAATTGCCCTGAATTGCGTGAATTGGCGTGCCATTCGGTCCATCCGATCCAGGTCATGAAGGTGTGGCAGGAGGAATACATGGTGGGTGCCTCAGAGGGTCTCCGTTCGCGACCACTGATCGGTCGCCTGGCCCCCAGTCCGACCGGCGTCCTGCACCTCGGGAATGCCCGTTCCTTTCTGCTGGCCTGGCTGTCGATTCGCAGCCAGGGGGGCCAATTGTGGTTACGGATCGAGGACATCGATGGTCCTCGAGTTCGATCGGGGGCCATCGAGAGCAGCATCGAGGACTTGCAGTGGCTGGGTCTCGACTGGGACGGGGAAGTCCAGATCCAGAGTGATCGGCTCCCGCGTCATCAGCAGGTGCTCGACACACTGATCGAAGCGGGACTCGCCTATCCCTGTGTCTGTACCCGCAGCGAGGTGGAAGAGGCGGCCACTGCGCCGCATGAATCGATCGGCGTCGATGCTCCGGTGTACCCGGGGAGTTGCCGCGGGCGCTGGAGCAGCGAGGAGCAGGCGACCGAGGAAACGGGTCGAGACTGTGCCATCCGCCTGGCGGTGAGTGAGGACGCCATCGCCTTCGAGGATCGTTTCGCGGGGCGTTGTGAAGGGCGGCTCCATGGTGATTTCGTGATCCGTAAGCGCGATGGAACTCCGGCCTACCAGTTGGCAGTGGTGGTGGATGATCTCGACTCCGGGGTTACCGAGGTGCTTCGAGCGGATGATTTACTCCCTTCGACACCGCGTCAAATGTTGATCTATCGCCATCTGGGGGCTGAATCACCCGATTTTACTCATGTTCCGCTGGTCGTCGGTCCCGATCACAGGCGGCTGGCCAAGCGCCACGGCGATACCAGTCTGGCTCGCTATCGTCGAGAGGGGATCTCTCCGGAGGCGATCATCGGAGCACTGGCTCATGGCAGCGGGTGGGTCGAAGAGGGAACTCGATGTCGACCGGAAGATTTGCTCGCTCGATTTGATTTGTCGAGCCTCCCGACCGAACCGATGATCTGGTCCGATGAGAGACTCCAATGAGCCCGGACTGAAAAGGGGGATTGAACTTTTTCTGACGATCCGGCATAGTTTGAGAGTCCCGGTCTGCCGCTCCGGGATCTGGTTACTGGAGTTCTTTCGGATGAGATCTGTCCATTGCCGTAGGCTAACGGCATTCTGTTTCTCGACGATCTGTAATTCTGTGGTCCGTATTGCTACGGTCCGCGATTCTACGGTCCGCGATTCTACGGTCCGCGATTCTACGGTCCGCGATTCTACGGTTCGCAATTCCATGACCCGCAATCCACAGGTTTGCTCATCCGAGCGACGATTCACTCGTGTCGGCCAGTCGCTCCCGCGCGATTCGACCTCCACCGCAGCGATACCCTTTCTCATCCTGTGCCTCGTTCTGTTTTTCTTTCCTTCCGGGGGTGCGGCGCAGATCAACGACCTGATCCTGCTCGAGGGGAAACTGTCGACCAGTCGTCCACTGATGGATACCGACGTACTGGCGATCGCCTTGCCAGCTTCCGCCGATTGGCGGTACATCGAGGTGCTGCTGGTCAGTGATGGAATCGAGGTGTCTCTCACCACTGCCGATGTCGATGGGCAAGAGCGACACCTGAGATTTTCAGATCAGGAACTGTTCGGACCCGATCCAGGACGATTCTCCGGAGGAGAACTGCTGGTCCGGATCACCGAATCAGGACAGCAGGCGATTCCTCATCGGATGGCTTCCGCTGTCGATCCTGCGCCCTGGTATCCCTATGGAGCCACTCCCGAAGATGTTCTGGAGCGTGCAGCGAGAAAGTTGAAAGAGGGACTGACGAAGAAGGCCGCCGAGGACTTGCTGACGATTCGAGATACCGCGCTGGTGCCGGCACTCTCATCGGAAAGGATGAGATTGAATGCATCGGTACAGCAGGCCTATTCGGATGTCAGTTCGATCCACGGTCGCACCGCGGAACAGTTACTCGAGTCCGCGGCTCTCCGCGCGCCCGTAGGATCATCGACCAGAGAAAAAGTGTTGATCGATCAAGCGGCTCAGAGCATTCGTAAAGCGACGTTTTCATCCGATCGAGAGACCTGGAGGAGCGAACTGACCGAGGCGTTGTCACGGGCGCGGTTGGCTCTGTCATCGGCACGCGAACTCGACCATCGAGACAATGCGGCGGCCGCATTGCTGGAGATTGCTGCTGCGGCTTCCTGGCGCGGTTGGGCGCTGGAAACTCGTGCAGCGACCGAAGCTGCGCTGGATCTGGCGGGCGATCCCGATACTCGCTGGAGGTGTGCGCTGGCACTGGCTCGCTCTCACATGGTAACGGGGAAACTGTCCGAGGCGCGCACCGAGGCTCGTGAGTCCCTCTCCATCGTCGAACAGATCCGTGGTAGTCGCCACGACGATGCGGCAGCGATGGGTCTGCGTCGACAGCCAGCGATCTTGCTTGCGGACATCGAATCTCGCAGAGGCGATGCGCTCTCTTCCTTGCTCGCCGCCGAAAAGATCCGGATTCGCAGCCCCGGCGCCAGGCCGATCGACCGAGCGACACTGGAACAATTGGCCCGCGATGCTCAGGGGCTGGCCACGGTAGTGGTGGCGCTCGACGCAGGAACGGTGCTACTGGTCTGGTCCACCGTCGGCGGAGAGTGGCAGCACCGTCGGATCGATCAGCGCCAAGGAGAGGCGATCGAGCGTGGGATGGCATTGCATCATTCGCGAGGAGCGAATGCCGAGGCAGCCCACTGGCTCTCGAACCGACTCTTTCCGGCGGATCTGAATCCATGCGATCGCTTACTGCTGGCCCCGATCGGTGGATTGCGAAGAATTCCCTGGGGCATCCTGACCATCGATGGCGAAGCGTTGGTGGAACGGTGCAGCTGGAGTCTGTTGCCTGGACTCGGCAGCGGGCCGCGAGCCCTCCAACCGCTACCCAAGGAGGGGTGGTGGACGGTGGTGGATCCGTGGGTCCCCGATCGATCCCGATTGCCCGGATCGAGGGCGGAAGGGCAACAGATTCAGGATCGTTTTTCGGCGGTCGAGTTGCGCTCAGGAGAAGCGGCGACCGTGGCCTCGGTGAAGGAAGCGGCGACAGTAGCCAAGGTTCTTCACATCGCCTGTCATGGAGACTTCAAACCCTATGACCCGGGCGCTTCGAATCTGCGACTGAGCCCTGCCGGCGAGTCCGATGGAGTTCTCACCGCCGACCAGTTGTCGGGGCTGGAAATGACCGATTGTCGACTGTTGGCGCTGACCGGATGTGAGACCGCTTTGGGCTCGGCGAGCGGGGCCGACGATCTGGCGGGATTTCCGCGGGCGGCGCTCGAAGCGGGGTGTCAGGCGATTTTGGGGACACTTTGGCCGGTCGAGGACGCCTCGGCAGGACGATTTCTTGGATCGCTGGTGGCCGCCACGGATGGCCAGATAGAGCCAGCAGAGGTGCTCAGGCGGGCATGTAGGGCCAGAAGAGGGGATCCGAGGGATCGTAATCCGGTGGCCTGGAGTGGCTGGGTTGTGGTTGAGAACGGCTGGTAATGAGCCGATAATCCCGGATCGCGCTCACGGCGACTCCCCTCCACTAGCGATGGGTGGTGGAGGCGAAGCGGGGCTGCGAGATCGGGCTTGGGCGGATGGCGAATCTGCGTCGGGAATGTAATTCGGGGAACCGAGCGGAGGATTCAGACGCTAAGCCACCGGAAGAGTGCGAGCGAGGGTTGGATCGATGAGTCGGAGATTGGAAAGGTGACGCCATCCTGAAGAATGTAAGGGGCTACTGGCCCCTCTGGCCACTGTTGATTCTCTTCGTGATATCGCCAGGATTCGGCGTGAACTCGTCGCATCCTGGATCGGGTACGCTGATCGCTCAGGTGCCCAATCTGACCTTCGTCGAGTTGTTCCATGTGAATGCAGAGGAAGTGCTGCAATTCATCCGCGGAGTGCCGGTGCTCTCCGATCAAGTCGAAAATGGTGCGGTGTCGATGGTTCCCAGTCGCCCTCAGTCGTTGCTCCTCACGGCGGATCCTCCGACCACCGAGGCATTGATCCGGATCATTCGGGATTTCGAGAACCTGGAGGTCAGGGATCGCCTGATCGAAAAATCGATCACCATCCGTTATGCCGGAATTCAAGTAGTACTCGAGACGCTGGCGGCGGGCAAGATTTGCCAGGTTTACCATCGAACCGAGGAAGTGAAGAACGACTCGACCAAGCAAGGAAATCGCACCATCACGCGGACCTACAAGAAGGCGGTCTATGCCCGCTATGAGGCCGCCAGCGAGACGGTCCTGCCATCGTGGAGTTTACCTGAGTACCCCTACATTCTCGAGATTCCTCACGTCGATCCAGTCGAATTGCCGCCGGTGAATCTCGGAAGTGGTATCGACGCTGCGGCACTTTCCCTCACCTTCAAGGATTCGCCCTCGACAGAAGCGCGCAATCGATTGCTGGTCGTCGGAACCGAGAAGGACATCGCCAGAATCCAGACA
Organism: Planctomycetes bacterium UBA1146; assembly: GCA_963694575.1. GTDB lineage: Bacteria > Planctomycetota > UBA8108 > UBA1146 > UBA1146 > QNYK01. The sequence continues at coordinate 9,914 of CAVOEM010000072.1, forward strand.
TTCATCGATCAGATAGATGTCCCTGCACGGCAGATCATGATCGAGGTTCAGATCATCGAACTGGAAGCCGATTCCCTGACAGATCTAGGAATCGACATGCTCGCCTACGAAAAACGTCATGCGGTGATCGACTTCGCCTCACCGCTACCTGGCGACCCGATGCCCCAAGTGGGCGAGAACTTCAATCCGATCGAGCAGTCCGGGCTGTCCTTCCTCTTCGATGACACCACCGAACGCATTTCCGCCCAGTTCCTTGCAGGAGTCCATGCACTGGTGCGCAAGGGAGATGCCATCATCAAGGCACGTCCCAAGTTGTACGCACTCGACGATCGTCAGAGCCAGCTTCACCTGGGAGAAAAAATTCCGACCTTTGTCTCCACCGATGTCGTGCGAAATTCGAATGGCAGCAATTTCGTAGAGAACATCAACAAGGTGGGGACCGAGCACATCGGGACCACTCTGGTGGTGAAGCCGAGGATCAGCGGTCCGGACGAGAATGAAGTCTCGATGCTGATCGATATCACGGTCAATAATCTGGTGGGACGACAGCGTGTTTTCGAGGAGGATCTGCTCGGGATTCCAGAGATTGCCATTCGCAATTTCCGGGGACAGGCCAGGGTCAAGAATCACAGGCCACTGATCCTGGGAGGTCTGATCAAGGAGAGTGAGTTCGATTCCCGTAACAAGATTCCACTGATCGGAGACATCCCGATTCTTGGTGACCTCCTGGGTCGTAAGAACTCGCAACGGATTCGCTCCGAGATCATCATCGTGCTGACTCCTCACATCCTCAGCGAGGATGGCATCGATCCGATTTCGACTCCCAAGGAGAGCAGCCACTTCGACACCTACAACAGCGTGCTCTTCAACGACCGCTACATCCTCAAGGGACGTGACCTGGTCGGACTGGATCCGATCAGCAGGACGCCGGTGGAGGGGTTCTCCAGTGAAGAGGTGATCGACCTGACGCTGCTGAACATCGTCAAGAAGCGTGAACTGGTCAGTCGGTTGAAGATCTTTGAAGATTACCTTCCAGAGGCGGCTGGAACCCTCAGTGCATTCAAGAGGAAGCATCCCGAGAAGTCGATTCGCACCTGGAGTGTTGAGGAGCGCCAACTATTCTTCCAGGCGGCCGCAATCCTGGTCGAGAACATCAAGAGCCTCAATCCAGGGCTCGACTACGATGACATCGTATCTCCGAGGCGGGAAATCGTGGTGCCTACCAGCCCTTATCATGTCAGCCTCTCGTACGACAAGTTGAAGACCTTTTACGACAAGGGAGACCTGGTGGTGTTTCGTGGCGAGACCACCCTGTCGGAGGATACGATTCGCAGTCTGGAACAGGTCTACACTCGCTCCCTCATGGAGTTCGCCTCCTTCATCGAATTACTCGGTCGTACCGACCAGCAGCATCGTGATTTCCGTGCCATTCTCGAACTGCAAAGAAGCACCCTCTTTCCCACTGCGGAGTCGGCACAAGAACTGACTTATGGCGACCTGTTCAGGGATCTCGACCGACGTGGTCTCGACTTCATCGGGGTAGCGACCTTCCTCACCACCCGTCTCCAGTCGGCAGTTTCCGACGGTGGAGTTCCGCTGGGAGTGCTCGAGGATGACCTGGAAGCATTCAAGAACAGGACGGTCACCCTCGATGAACTGGGAGATCGCCTGCAGACCCTGGATGACCGCTGGGAATTCCTCAACAACTCACCGTTAAGACCAGTCAGGGGGCTGTGATGAAGTCACGATCAGTGGGGGATTTATCCCAGGTCAATCATCTGCTCGGCACGGTGATGGCGACCTTACTCGTCGCCTTGGTGCTCCTTGGCTCCGGCTGCAAGCCGATGGACAAGAGAAGCGACCGGGCCGATGTCTTGAAGGATATTCGCGACACGACGGTGATTCCTGATCTTGGATCTTACGACGAAGCGATCCGCAAGAAGTCGGTGACTCGAATCATGATGAGCCTGGAGAAGGCACCCGATATCACTCGCAATCTGCTGCTGGCGACCCTCGATGATTCGATGGTCAATGCCCGGACCAAGAGAGTGATCTGTACGCTACTGGCGGACCAAGGGGATTTTCGCGCGATGGCCCCCTTGACCCGGATGCTGGCGGAGGGATCTCAAGCCGAAGATGACCTGCTCGAGACGGCACTGCTCGAGTTCGGGGAACGCGCAGTGTCGGGAGTCTCGACGGTACTGGCAGAAGGGGGACCGATAGCACGGCGCAATGCCGCGGGCATCTTGCTCAGCATCGGTGGCTCCATGGCCCACGACGCGCTGCGCTTGAGATTGCTGATCGAGAAGGACTCTGAAGTTCGATTTCTATGCGTCTGTGGGTTGGTCGAGGATCGTCGAACGACCTCGCTGACACTCCTTGCAGAGGCTCTCGACGACATCGATGAAGAGGTCAGAAGAGCGGCATGGGGTGGGTTGTCTCATCGAGCCAGTCTTCCCGGGGGGATCCTCTTCAACCCTGCTGGACTACCTGAGGTGAGAATTCGTCAGGCTTTCCAGGTGCGGAAATGGCTCGACGGCGGGGCGGTGCCACTCTAGTGCAGTGAGCAGTCAAATCGATCGATCGGGTAACGAGAAGGG
>CAVOEM010000073.1:0-12478 GCA_963694575.1 Planctomycetes bacterium UBA1146
AACTGGATCTTTCCTGTGGCATCGGTGATCGCATCGGAGATTTCGTCTCCCTGATCTCCAATAAATGCCGAAGAAGCGAATCCACCCAGCAGTAGAACAACCGCCGCACCGATGGCAATCTTGTCGATGTTTTGCACTTATTGCCTCGTTCCTACTGACTGCCCGCGGCAACAACGCCGGCGGGCACATTCATTTCAAGGAGTACCCAGACGACAGGTTCAGAAGCGATCCCATCGGCTCCTTCTTCCACTTCCTCCACCACCTCGTAGATCAGTCCCTCTCTGGTCTTCGCCAGAGAAAACTGATGGATCTCGAAGTCGACATATGTATGCCGCAGCAATCCGTCGATCAAACCACCGACGCTTGCCGGCGGTAACTTGGCCAGAAAAGAGATCGGAATCCCGCCCACGCTCTTTTCCTTGGAACTGGACTTTTTCCGTTGCTGATTGATCTTCAATCCATCCTCAGCGATGGACGCGCCCCGGATGGCGATGATTCGATCGACCAGGTCCTTCTGGATCCGCCAAACTCGTTCGTAACTCTGCAGTTGGTCGGGGTCGGCGAGATTATCCTGGATCTTGAACGGGAAATCCTTGGTCTCCCCCGCATATCCAGTGTGATGGATATATCGACTCACCAGCAAACCGAAATTGTCACGGTATCGAGTGGACCAGGAACTCAAATCTCCGACGGCACCCTCGGTGAAGAGGTTCGCTCGATTGATGTGAAACTGCTCCGCCTTGGCGATTTGCTTGTCCCAGTTGAGAAGGAAATCTTTCTTTGCTTCTACCAGTTCCGTGGTGGGGAGTTCGGCTGCGCTCATCTTTGCGTACTTCTCGATCTCCTTCTTGGAACTCTTCAATTTCTTGGTCACAGACTCGTACTCAGTCATCTTCGGCATCACGAACATGGCGAAAAGTATGACCCAGCCGACCAAGATGACCCCGAGTAGTGACCAGAAAACCTTGTCGTTCATCTTGCCCCCCTATTCATTCTCAGTATCGGAATCGATGTCGATCCCTGGAAGGGGTGGATGAATCCAGCGGATTTTCCACGGATAGAGGTTGGTGCCATGATTGAGTGTCGCATCCGTCTTGGTTCCTCGTCCGCCACCGGTTTTGATCCCCTCGGACTTCAAGAACATCAGCATCGTTTCGGCAAGAACCGTTCTCTCGACCCTCGCGGTTCCGGAGTCTGCTTCACCATAGATTTCGGTCAATCGCTTCTCGATGGGAGCCACGATCAACTGATTCAACTTTTCGTCATTGGATGCGGCATTTCCAGCATCGTAGCGGAAGCCATGGACGACCACCTCGTAACGGTCGTCAAAGATCTGAACACCGCTATCTTTCCCGGAACTGGTTTTTTCGAGTACCACTCCATCCGAATTGACCAGAACCTTGCGAATATCGAGTCCCGCCAGCCAGGTCTTTTGTCCGTTGAGGATCTCCTGGTCCGCTTCGATATTGCGCAGAACACTATCCTTCTCAGGACCGTCTTCCGCCCTCTTCGACAGGACATTGGCACCCAGTTCGGCGGGAACCACCGATCCCACGATTCCCAGGATTTCGCGTGGAATCAGCCGTCCAGACCCTCTCGCCAGCAAAACGACCTCCTTGGCCAACAGCTCTTTCGAGTCGTCGCCAGCCAGTTCGTCGAGCCGATCCTCATTCTTCTTCAGATCCTTGACGATCCTCGCCTTGGAGAGCACCGCCTCTGCCTTTGTGATCTTTCCTCCGAAATTCAGACTGAAGAACAGGATCAGGATGTAGAGGCTCGCTGCTGCGATCAGCACCTTCTTCTTCTTCTTCTGGAACTCGACCGCTTCCCGCTTCTCCTGAGGGAGCAGGTTCAAGTCGACTTCCGCCAGCCCGAGTCCCTGAAGGGCTCCGCCGATGGCGGTGCAATAGGTCGCCGTCTCCTGTTGGATTCCCGAAGGAAGGGCATCGGTCCCGATTCTCACTCTTGCCAGGTTCTTGGTCAGTTGGACACGGATACGAAGATTCTCTTCAAGAAACTTCCGCAGGCCTACCAACTTTGAACTGCCGCCAAACAGGAACAGATCTTCGATCTTGATCTCTCCCACTCTGGACTTGAAGTAACCGATGGAACGGTTGATCTCACTGACCAGATCGCGCAGTAGTGGTTGAACCTCTTTGAAGATTTTCGCCGCATGCTCCGATTGAGCCGCTGTTACCTTGAGGTTCTCGGCCTCCTGTTCGGAGCAACCAAATTTGTCCTGCAATGCCTGTGTGAAGTCTTTGCCGGCAATGGGTAAGGAACGGAACCAAAAACGGGAACCGTTGACGATAATCAGGTCCGTGTGATCGGACCCGATCTCCAAGGCGACGATCGGTCGAGTCGGTCGCAGGTCGAAACGGATCAGGTTCAACAGAGCCACGTTCCCCAGGGTCAGCACGTCCACTTCCAGCTCGTCCTGGGAGTAATCGACCAGCAGATCAGAAATCTCTTCCGATCGAACGGCAAAGATTCCTACTTCTTTTTCCCCATCGTCGGTATCGCCGCTGACATGGCTTCCCCAGATCACTTCATCGATCGGCAATGGGATGTTTTGTTGCGCCTCGTATCCGATCAATTCGTCCAGTTTCTTACCCGCCACCGGCGGGATTGGAATGAAACTGGTCAATGCGGAGCGACTGGGCAGCGTCACCACGAGCGCACCGGAAAGATCATGCTGTGCAGCCAGCGCAGAAACCGCTGCAGCAGAGGAATCGACCTCGGAACCACCTGGATTATCGATCTTTGCGGCGGCGACAACTTCCGCACCATTTCCAGATCGCTGAAGTTTCACCGCCTTGAGGGACGTGCGTCCCGCATCGATGCACCAAACTTCATCAAAGTCGGACATGTATACCTCTCTCTAACGGTGGGCGAACACCGTTACGCCTTCACAGCAAGCGATCAAGATCGAACAAACAATGCCCCGCAGTGATCTGCCGCTCCAGTAGGACGGTCAGATCACCGGGCTGCAACTTTGCGCACAGCCAAAGTTCTGGCATCGCCAGGAACCAATTGCGCATGGCTTTCGTTCCCCCGGAGGGATCACAGAGTTAGAGGAATCCAACAGTCGCTGCTCCATCTGCAAGATCAATTCGCTTCACTAGCAACCGCTTCGAAATCAGCGACCAATCGCTCGGATCATGGAGAGCCGTCGATTCGCTTCGCCAGAAAGGACCGATATCGATCCACTCCGGACGATCTAATTTCAGCGCAGTCATCGAACGAATGACTCGCCACGATGTCTACAACCCCTGTCGGACGGAGGTTGCCCTCCGCATCGCTCCGTGGTCTGTAAGGTTCTGTTCCCGATGCCAGTATAGGCCTTACTCGAAGGCCTACTGGAGGGTTCAGTCCCGAGTCACGGGGCGCATTCCTTCCCTGATCACGGTTCACATTTGAACTCCACTGCCGCATCAATTCTGGGCCGATGGCCGCGGCAGCGGGAGATCGAAACGGTCCCCGGGAAAACGGAGTATAGATCCCTGAGGGAGTGAGTCAACTTGCCTCAGGATATGGAGTTGGCCCCTCAGGGTGACGGTCGAGTCTTCAGGAGCGGGGACGAGGTGGGGTCAAGCCCAGCGTCTCGATGACTCGCTGTAGATCGTGCCAGCAATCGGCCTTGAACTGCGGCTGCCCCAGCAGAAAAGCAGGGTGGTAGGTCGCCACCACGGGAATTCCTCGCCAGATATGGTCCTGACCCCTCATACTCGCCAGAGAAGTCTCCTGGCCGGTGAACCAGCAGGCAGCGGTACGCCCGAGAGCAACGATCATGGTCGGCTTCACCTGGTCGATCTGCGCCGCCAGATAGCCCTGACACGCCGCCACTTCCTCCGGTTGGGGGTCACGATTTTCGGGCGGACGGCACTTCAATACATTAGTAATGTAAACCCGATCCCGAGAGAGTCCCAGCGCCGCGATCATCCGATCGAGCAGTTGCCCGGCCGGACCGACGAAGGGCTCCCCACAGCGATCTTCTTCTGTACCCGGGGCATCGCCCACCAGCAGCAGATCTGCCGAAGGGTCTCCCACTCCGAATGCGGTGAGATTTCGAGTTTCGCACAGGTCACAATCTCGACACTCTGCGACCGTTGCCGCCTGCTGCTCCAGCAAACCATCGGCTGTGGCAGTGGCCTGCGTCTTCAGAACAGCGCTGGAATCCACCGAGCTGGAATCCACAGTGCTGAGCGGCTCAGAGCTGCGAACCCGTTGAATCCCCCATCCGAGCAATCCTCGTAGATGCGGTTCGAGACCCAGATGTAGCGGTTTCCGTCTCGGCTCGTCAGAATCGGTGGCTGGATCTTCGAGACTCAACTCTGCCGCTCCTTGCCGCTGCCGATCGCCAGTTTCGTGGCGCTCATCTTCGGTCCCCTACGCTGATCGAGGATTCCATCGACCTCGACCCCACGGCGCAAGGTACCATCCGCATCATCGAATTGAACCCGGAGTCCTTCGCGAGAAAGACCCTCGGCGACCGGTCCTCGATCCTCGGTGGCTTCCTTCTCGATCAGCACCTGAACCCGATCGCCGATGCGTCGGTCCAGTTCTCGCTGCTGCAACTGCTCACAGAATTCACGTGCACGAATCATCCGTTGCTGTCTCGTCTCGATGGAAACATGGTCATCGAGACGGGCGGCGATGGTCCGGGGTCTGGGACTATAGGGAAACAGATGCACCTTGACGAAACGCAGCCGATCGAGCAACTCCAGTGTCATCTCAAAATCCTGCTCCGTCTCGCCAGGAAACCCAACGATCACATCGGTGGCAAGGACCGCTCCGGGCAACTGCTGGTGGACCCGCTCCATCGCCTCGATGAAATCATCGATGCTGTAATCACGACGCATCCGTCGGAGGATCCGCTCACTTCCACTCTGCAGAGGAACATGAAAGAAACGGCACAAGCCTCGATCCGCCTGGAATGCCCCCAAAAAGGCCTCGGAGAAGGCCCCCTCGCCGATGGAGGAGAGACGCACCCGGTCGAGGCCCGGAATCTGACGAAGATCCAGCATCAATCTTGCCAGACCATCCTCGAGACCACGGTCCAGACCCCATTGGCGCAGGTGAATCCCGGTCAGGACCAGTTCGCGAAAGCCTCCATCCTCGACCAGTCGTTTCGCCTCTTCCAGTACCGGTAAATGATCTCGACTGCGAGAACTGCCACGCAAGTATGGAATGATGCAGTAACTGCAAAAGGAGTCGCAGCCATCCTGGATCTTCAAGAAGGCACGAGTTCGCCCCTCGAATCCGTGGATCTGGAGATCAAAGATCGCTCGAGAATTGCGGCGCGGTTTCTTTTCCAGAAGAGATGCCCCCTGGAGTACCTCGGCGACCCTGTGCTTCTCTTCATTGCCGATCAGATGCGACACCTGAGGAATCTTCTCGAGGCGAATCCTGTCATCCTCACTGATGCACCCGGTGACGATCACCTGGGCCGCTGGATTCTTTCGCGTCAGCGAGCGAATCTTCTCGCCAACCTTTTGGCCCGCTCGCTCGGTCACGGTACAAGAATTGATGATGAGCAGGTCTACCGCAGAAGGGTCGCTAATCTCCTGGTAGCCGAGATCGATGATCTCCTCGCGAATTGCCTGGGTATCATACATATTGATCTTGCAACCAAAGGTGACAAAGGCACAACTCGGCATATCACCTCCTTCCTTCGTCTTCAGTCATCCGTCAGGACTGAAGCGTTTGTCCCGTGACTCCACCCGCATCCTCGAGCCAGCAATGGCTGCGATGAGCCTCGCCCACCGAGAATCCACTGGGAATCTCGATACTGCACCGAGATCCAGCACTGGGACAGCGAGTGTGGAAAGTGCAACCGGGGGGAGGGTCGATCGGGGAGGGGACATCTCCTTCGAGGCGAATCCGATCCTTGCGCAGTCCAGGACTGGTTTCCGGCACTGCAGAGAGGAGTGCTTTGGTGTAGGGGTGACGAGGATCTCTGTACAGATCATCCGAGGAGGCTTCCTCGACGATCTTGCCCAGATACATCACTGCCACCCGATCACTGATGTGCTCCACCACCGCCAAATCGTGTGCGATGAACAGGTAGGAGAGGTCGAGTTCATCCTGAAGGTCGAGCAACAGGTTGATGATCTGGGCCTGGATCGAGACATCGAGGGCACTGACCGCCTCGTCGCAAACGATGAACTCGGGCTCCACCGAAAGTGCACGGGCGATCCCGATGCGTTGCCGTTGCCCACCGGAAAACTCGTGTGGGTAGCGATTGATGTGGTTGACCGCATCGAGCCCGCAACGATCCATCAGGTGTTCGGTCTTCTCGCGGATCTCAGTCTCACTACCCATTTGATGGATTCTCGGCCCCTCGCTCAATATTGAGCCCACCGTCATCCGCGGGTTCAGCGACCCATAGGGATCCTGGAAGATGATCTGCATCCTCTTGCGCAGTCGCCGCAAGGCATCGCCTTCGCTGGCCAATACGTCTTGCCCATCGAATCGTACCGTTCCTTCTGTCGGGTTCACCAGTTTGAGGATGGACCGACCCACGGTAGTCTTGCCGCAGCCAGACTCCCCGACCAGGCCAAGAGTTTCCTTCCGACCCAGTTGAAAGGAAACCCCGTCCACCGCCTTGACGTGGCCGGTGACTCTTGAGAACACACCTGTTCGGATCGGAAACCACGTCTTCAGGTTCTCAACCTCGATCAGTGGTCGAACTGGATCACTCAACGCTTTTCCCCCGTGCTTTTGCTGTTCTGCCGATTCACCTGCTCGCGGTGAATACAGGCCACATGGTGAAGTTCTCCAACGGAGACCAGGTCTGGTTCCACGACGGCACACTCATCGGTCGCATAGGCACAACGAGGGCGAAATTTGCAACCACTGGGGAACTCTAGTGGATTCGGAACACTCCCCTCGATCACTGACAGTCGGTCGGTGCCGGAGCCGAGGCTCGGCATCGACTGGAACAGCCCAATCGTGTATGGGTGGCGTGGATTCTCGAATAGTTGCTCGACTGGAGCTCGCTCCACCACCTTACCTGCATACATCACTACCACGTCATCGGCATTCTCTGCGACCACGCCGAGATCATGAGTGATCAACAAGATCGCCATGCCTGTTTTCTTCTGTAGATCTCTGAGTAGATCCAGGATCTGTGCCTGGATCGTCACGTCCAGCGCAGTGGTGGGCTCATCTGCAATCAACAGTGAAGGATTGCACGCGAGAGCCATCGCAATCATGATCCTTTGCTTCATGCCGCCCGATAACTGGTGCGGATAGTCATCGATGCGCGCCTCTGGAGAAGGGATTCCTACCAGCCGCAGCAATTCGAGACAACGCTCTCTCGCTTCACCGCGAGTCTTTCCCTGGTGCAAGCAGAGCGCCTCTCCAATCTGGTCTCCGACCCGAAAAACTGGATTGAGGCTGGTCATCGGCTCCTGGAAAATCACCGAGATCTCGTTGCCGCGGATCTTGCGCATCTGTTTCTCGTTGTACTCGAGCAGGTTCTCACCTCTGAAGCGGATCTCGCCGTCGACGTACCTACCCGGAGGAGTCGGAACCAGTTGCAAGATGCTCATGGCGGTCACCGACTTGCCACAGCCAGACTCTCCCACCACTCCCAGGGTCTTCCCCTTCTCGATGGAGTAAGTGACCCCATCGACCGCCTTCGCCACACCATCGTCGGTATAGAACCAGGTTCGGAGGCCTTCGATTTCCAGCAGTACAGGGCCCTCGTTCAACTGACTTCTCTCTTTCGAGCGATGGCATCGATCTCGACCAGAACGCTCTTCGGCAAAGCTGCCGCTTCGATGCAAGCTCGGGCCGGAAACGGTGAATCGAAGAACTGGGCATAGACCTCGTTCATTGCGATGAAATTGGACATGCTGGAGAGATAGACGGTGGTTTTGACCACCTCGGAGAAATCACTCCCCGCCTCTGCGAGCACCTTTTGAAGATTCGCCAGCACCTGTCGAGTTTGATCCTCGATCCCCTGTGCCACCGAACCGTCTCCGGGCACGATGGGTATCTGACCCGAACAGTACACCCAACCATCGACCACCAGCGCCTGGGAATAGGGCCCGATCGCCGCCGGAGCCTCATCGGTATAGACGGCGACTCGATCCTTTTGACTCATCTAGATCCTCCTGGTCACGGCAAAGGTTCCTGCACTGGAGCGGAATACTGACAACCAGCAGTGTGGAATCCTACCGCTGCGGCCCGCCAGATTCCACCGTGCCCGGTCCCTGAAACTCCTCAAGTCTTGAGGAGACCTCGACCGCGATCGACTCTGGAAGGTAGGAACGAACGTCACCCCCGAAGGAGGCGATCTCCTTGACGTGACGACTGGAGAAGTGGGAATACTCCAGAGAAGGCATGACAAAGACAGTTTCCGCCTCGATCTCCGCTGAGATGGAGCGATTGGTCAGGGCCATGGTGTATTCGGCCTCAAAATCGGCAAAGGTACGTATCCCTCGCAACAGGATCCGAGACCCCTCGCGACCGAGCAGATCGACCACCAGCCCCTTGAATCTCACCACCCGGACATGAGGAAGATCCGCAGTACATTGGAGGAGCCAGGCGACCCGCTCCTCGGGGGTGAACACGGTGTCCTTTTCTCGGTTATCTGCGACCGCCACGATCAGTTCTCCAAACAGGCGCACTCCGCGGCGCACCAGGTCGAGATGGCCCTTGTGTGGCGGGTCAAAAGTACCCGGATAGATCGCAGGTCCCTGCATCGAGTCTCCTTCCGCTCGCTGGATCGATGGCGCTCAGCGCATCCGGCCGGAACCGGTCGATCCGATCCTGGAGCCGCGCATCGCCCCCATCATCTCTCGCAAACCGATGTCGACCCTGAAGGTGGTTTCATCGACATCCCCGCTCTCCAGATCGAGGCTGAAGAGCATGCGGAAGGTGCGGAAGTTGCGGCCCACTTCCCACCACTGCCCGATCGTTTGCTCATTCAGGGCATCGTACTCGACGAACAGACCGATGTCCCATCGATCAGAAGCGGCTGTTCTGCCGCCGATCAGATAGGTCTTGTGGGTCTCTGGACGCTCTCGCAGCGCCAACTCGAAGAGGCCACTATCCAGGTCGAGCCAGCGAATACCGGCATTGCGCTCGATCGACTCTCCGACCCCGACATCCTGGGTAGATTCGCCAAACAGGCTCCAGCCGGCGGTTCCATGGAGGACCAGTTCCGAAAAGAGGAGCCCCCAACGCTCACCACCGTTGTCGCGGTCAGGATCGGGATAGAGCAAGGCATCGACTCTCGCCTCCGCCAACGTTCGAGTTCCGAGCCGCTGAATCCGTTCCCGATCACTGCGGGAATCCCGGGTTTGCAGCCGCTGTACCAGCGACAGGTGTACCTGGTCAAAGTCGCTCAGCGCATCGACCTCGTCGATCTGGACCGGCACATCGACCGAGGCGATGGAACTGTCGAAATGACTCGAGAAATCCGCCGTCAGATCGATGACGTGACGCAGGCCATCGATTGACCATTTCGAACTCTTCACATCGAAGACTCGCGACAGTCGGGTCGCTCCCTGCACTCCAGCATGGAACAGGGTCCGCTGCTGAGACTCGTAATCGATCGAATCCCAACTGGTATAGCGGACTCCAGCACTCGGCACCCAGCGCATCCAGCGGGAGAGCCCCAGCGGCACGCTGAATTCGGTGCGTATATCGGAACGCTTCGAGTTCAGTGCCGGATCGACAGATCCCTCCTCCGGCAGCCATCTCAGCGTCGACAGGGTCAGGTCTGAATCCCACCTCAGCAATCCTGCAATACTCGCATCGAGGGAGTGGAATGCGAATTCCGGCTCCTTCTCCAGAACACTTGCGTGATCGGAAACTCGTACCCTGGCGATTGCGGTCGCGGCGTAACTCTCGCCGAACATCTGACGGAGGGAGAGGTAATTTTCCGGCTTCTTGAGAGTTCTCGATTCCGCTCTGAAGAACTCCTCGACAAATCCGCCATCGGAAGAGGTCGCCAACTCGCCATCGATCAGAGTTTGAGGGCCGAAGCGTGCATGGAGAAAGGCCCTCGCTCTGGAACGATCACGACCAGAGACCGGCGTGCCATCACTGTCGGTATCGGCTTCGTCCTGGATGCCCCAGAAGGAACCGTACCCAAACAATTCGAGACGACCGTCCGGGTCGGCGGCCCAGCGCAGAGGATCTCGACCCAGTTCAAAGTCGATTCCCATACCGGTCCCTCGATCGGAAAGCCAATCGATCCGGGGAGTCAGATCGATTTCATCTTCGAATCTTTCCGGTAGCAGAAAGTCACCATTCCATGCGGTGTCGATCCGGGGACCGAAGCGGGAAGAATCGGAGAAACGAAGATCTCGCAGAGGAAAGGATCTCCCTCCCCAGCGTGTATCCCAGCTGGTGGAAGAGAAGGGAATCAGCGGTATCCCCGCCACTTCCAGTCGAGCGTCTTCCACATCGATGATGTAACCGCCCGGAAGGTCTTCATCGGCACGCTGGCCCAGTTCCTTGCGGGACCTGGCGCGGGCCACTTTCGCCACCAGCGCCCATTCAGGATCGAAGAACTGGTCGGTGGTGACGGTGATCCCCTCCCCCTCGACATCACGAAAATCGGAAACTCGAAGTCGCTGCGCCTCGATGCCAAGGTGAGATCTAGCAGGTCTACCTTCATCGACATCGGAAACACCGGCGACCCAAGATTCCGCGACCAGACGGCTCCGCAACGGATCGTCGGTCGGAATCGACCTCAGTTTCTCGAGCAATTCCTGACTGATTCGAAGGCGAGCATCGGAAAGAACCATCTGTTGCTCATCGACATCGAGAAAGATGGTGCTGGCCTGGAAGGTTTGTTCTCCTCGTGAGAGAAGGACCTCACCGATGGCGAGAATTCGCGGGTGAATCGGTCCGCTCTCTTCGTCCACTCCCTCGATAAAAATCCCGATGGCATCGGCCCTCAGTGCGAATCCTCGCCCCTCGAAGACCACATTACCAAGCACCACCAGAGATCGGCCACCCCCTTCGGTCGAGACATCTGCCTCGAGTCGATCATAGGAGAGGGTGAAATCCTCATCGGTACCGAACAGCCCACGGGCACTCTGCTGAGCACTGACGTAGGTGGACACGATCAGCAACAGTATCAGCGACCGACCCAGGTGATGCAGGAGAGTTCTGCGCTGCTGGACTCCAGGTCGAATCAGTTTCAAAAAAATTTCCCCACTCTGGATCTCGAAGATCCATACGGCAATGTTGGTGCCCGGTGCGGTTTCCCTCGCCGTAGCGTGCGCAGCACCACAGCAGTGACGTCACCGTAGCATTTGCGCCCCCGTGCTTGTTCCCCGCGAAATCGGTCGATTCCGCTCCTCTGAGCACGGTAGACCCTCCCTGGCAAGGAGTCAACTTGAGCAGTTTCACTCCAGCGGATCCGACGATGCCTGAGGGCTATCGCATCCCGCCGGCGCGGATCCTCACCTGTAACAGGAAGTTGACGAGGATATTCTCGATGGTCGCTTCATTTTCAGAACTACTCTGCTTGCCGAAGTGCGACAGCACGTGGAGCACTCGACCGCGCTTGACCGGAAAGGTGATCGCCACCGCACCTTCCCCACACAATTTCCTCAGATCTTCAGAATCCACCAGCACCTGGACCTTCTTCGACTGGATGTCGAGAGATGGACTCTCCTTGTCAATCTTCCACCGATGATCGACCATACGGATATCGGGATCTTCGATCTCGGAACCGGAATCCGATCCTTCCTCACCGACGGCGGTCTTTCCGCGACGGCCGTCCACATCCGCATCATCGTCCTCGACCGAAGGATCGTAGTGGTCTTCATCTTCATCGTCGTCTTCATCATCGTAGCCAGCCCACCGCTCACGACGAAGAGCGTCGAGATCGACCGGCGGAATGAAGACGCCCCTCAGCATCGGATGAGCAGTCATGCCACGTTCGGGGCTGATGACCACCTCTCCCCCCTCGAGGGGAGCACCCGCTCGAACGAATCGACTGAACCCGACCTCCAGCAGTTCGACCAGTACCCAGTCCTCGGTAAACAGATAGCCACCCTTTTCGACCCATTTCACCAGTTTGTCGACTGCCGCCTGTTTCATCTTGAACTGGACGGTGTCGTGGGGGGCAGGTCCCTCGCATTTGTGCAATCTCTTGCCGGTGTAGGCCCCTGCAGTGTGCCCGGGACTCTGACAGAACTTGTGGATCTGCGAGCAGTTGATGAAGATCGCCGCCACCTTGTCGAGAGAGAAGGAGGGATCCTCCAGTTCTCCCTTCTCGACCACGGTATTGGCCACCTTGATTCGATCGAGAACCTGTTCGATGTGGTCGTAGTTGGTGTCAAAGCCATTGGCCGCAGTCGGCCCCTTCACCACCAGCACCGATCCTGCGGGCATCTCTTCCAGTCCCAGGAACTGACGTGCGCGGACCGGGTCCAGCGGGCGAGCGAGCCCGGTAGTTGCAGTTTGATCTTCCGCTTCGTCGCGGATCACCTTCAAACCACGC
>CAVOEM010000074.1:0-12443 GCA_963694575.1 Planctomycetes bacterium UBA1146
ATCGTTGCATGACCTTTCCGATGGGGGCCTGGCGGTCGCCGCGGCAGAGATGGCCTTTGGCGGCGGCGGCGTCGGACTCGATCTCGACATCGGTGCCCTCGGAGATGATCGAAATCGAGCCCTCTTTGGTGAAGGGCCACACCGATTCCTGGCCGAGGTGCGGGATACGGATGTCGAGCGGATCACCGCCGATGCTGAGGCGGTAGGAATACCGCTGACCTGCATCGGAAGGAGTGTCGTGGAGCCCACTTTGATCATCCGCCACGGTTCCGATCTTTGTATCGAGAGCGATGTCGGGGAACTGAAACAGGTCTGGAAGCGAAGTCTGGAGGCGATATGGCCGACCTCATGAGTAAGGGTGCTCCGCGGGCGCTGGTGCTGCGAGCGGCGGGGACCAACTGCGATCGGGAAACTGTCCATGCCCTCGAACTTGCGGGGGCGGTGGCCGAGTCGATTCATGTCAACGCACTCAGTCGCGATCCATCGATTCTCGATGGTGTAGGACTGGTCGCTTTTCCCGGTGGTTTCACCTTCGGCGACGATGTCGCCAGCGGAGCGGTGCTCGCTCACATTCTCGAGCAACGACTGCGCCCGCAACTCCAGCAGTTTGTCGATCGTGGTGGTCTGGTCATCGGGATCTGCAACGGCTTTCAGGTGCTGGTGAGACTTGGACTGCTACCAGGAGGCAAGGGTCGCGGGGCGATGTTGTGGAACCAGTCGGGCCGATTCGAGGATCGCTGGGTTTACCTCAACTCGGGATCGGAGGAGAGCCCATGGTTTGCACCGGGTGAACGGTACTTCATGCCGGTAGCCCATGCCGAGGGTCGTTTCGAGTGGTTCCCCGATCAGCCGGGCCAGGAATTCCCAGCAGAGCAGGTGGCCTTTTCCTACTGTAACGAGGACCAATCCGCAGCCAGTTACCCGCACGATCCGAACGGATCTCATCGTTCCATCGCTGGAATGATCTCCGCGGATGGCAAGGTGCTCGGCATGATGCCGCACCCGGAACGCTTTGTTCGGCCCGAACATCATCCCAGTTGGATGAGGATTCGGCCCGACGGCGCGATTCCTCTCGAGGAGCAACTACCGGTTCCGCTGGGACTCTCCATCTTCCGCAGAGCGGTGGACCATCTGAAGACCCACCAGGGTGACCTGGTCGGTGAGGGTGGGACCCGTTGAATCTGGCGGGGCAGAGCAGCGTCCGACCCTGGCAGCCGCTTGAGTTCGATGAGGAGCAGGCTGCGGTTCTCGCCAGTGAGGCAAATCTGAATCCCTGGATCGCTCGCTTGCTGGTCCAGCGAGGGATCGCCACAACCGATGAGGCGCGCGCTTTCCTCGAACCTCGAATGTTGGACCTGCTACAACCGGATGAGATTCCCGATATCGATGTGGCGGTCGAGATGATTCTCGCGGTCCGGGATGCGGGCGGCATCATCGCTGTCTTCGGAGATTATGATGTGGATGGAATCAGTGGAACCGCGGTTCTGCTGGAGATGTTACAGCACCTCGGAGTGGAGACGGTGCATCGGTTGCCCAATCGAGTGTCGGATGGGTATGGCTTGCATCCCCAGGTGATCGACGGCTTCGCCGAGGCACAGGTCGATCTGATCGTCACTGTCGATGGCGGATCCAACGACCTGGAGGCGCTGCAACGTGCCCAGGAATTGGGGATCGAGGTGATCGTGACCGATCATCATCCGGTCCACCAGGTCATCGAGGGAGTCCCGCTGGTTCATCCCGATCGACCCGATCGACCATCTCCGTCGCGCGGTCTCTGTGGGGCGGGAGTCGCCTACAAATTATGCTGGGCGCTGGCTCGGGAAGATGCCGGTGGAGAAAAGGTCGACGACCGCACCCGTGATCTTCTGGTCGAACTGCTTGCCTTCACTTCCCTCGGAACGGTGGCCGATGTGGTTCCGCTGGTGGGTGAGAATCGAATCATCGTCAAGCATGGATTGAGAGCACTGGCGGCGACACGAAGGCCGGGACTGGAAGCGTTGATGGATCTTTGTCGAGTCGACCGACAGCAATTGGACGCGGTCGATATCGGCTTCAGAATCGGGCCTCATCTCAACGCTGCAGGTCGCATCGGCGATGCCGATGAAGCACTGGAACTGCTGCTGACCGATGACCGACAGCGAGGCCAGCAGTTGGCGAAGCAATTGTCTACTCTCAATCTGCAGCGCAAGGAGATCGAGAGCCAGGTGGCCGAGGGTTGCCGCCAGGAACTGAAGGATGGACTGCATCCGCAACAAGGCCCGGTGGTCTTTGCTCGAGAGGGGTGGCATCCGGGGGTGGTGGGGATCGTCGCGGCTCGGATGAGCGAACAACTACACCGTCCCGTGTGGGTTCTGAGTATCGAAGACGATATCGCCCGCGGGTCTGGTCGCAGTGTTCCGGAACTTCCTCTGTCCGATCTCTACCCGGTGATGAGACCACTGGTGCAGCGCATCGGTGGTCACGCTGCAGCGGGTGGACTGACGATGCTCAGCGATCAAATCGATTCGCTACGGCAGACGCTGGCTCAGTACCAGGGAAGTCTGACCGTCTCCAGCGATCCTCCGGTGCGTCTGTACGATCTGGAACTGAAACCTACACAACTGAAACTGTCTCTGGCGGAAGAGGTTGCACGCCTTGCCCCTTTCGGTCAGGCGAATGCACAGCCGCTCTTCAAGATCTCAGGACTGCGGACCGATGGCACTCCGCGGCTGGTGGGACGTGGGGAAGAGCATGTGCAGGTCACCTTTCGAGGCGATGGAACCCGCATTCCGGCGATCTGGTTTCGCGCTGCAGGTCGTGCTCGCGAGTTGACTGTCGGTGGAGAAGTGACGGTGCTGGCCCATATTGGGGTGAACCAGTTCCGTGGACGCCATCTGCAACTGCAGATCATCGACATCCTCTCTGCCCCAAGGTAACGCAACTGGTCACATTCGCTCACGCAGGTGCTGCGGAGTGACGCAGATGGTCACATCTTGACGAAGCTTGTCGCAGTTGCGATGGGCTGCTGATCTCACTCCATCTTCACAACCTGTCCTTCTGTCATGAGTTGTGAGAATTCCTCTGGGAAATCTGACAATGGGCCCGCCACTTGCCATGGGTCCCATGCACCGCAGTGGTGAGTGTCGGAGCGAGAGCTCGCTGCTGAGTGCAGGGCCTATTTGGCCGACTTTTTAAAGAACTAATTCTCATCGCTCGCTCCGAGACAGCCATGAAAGGCACACACATGCAACGCATGCAAAAGACCGAGGGATTCACCCTCATCGAACTGATGATCGTCGTCGCGATCATCTCCATCATTGCGGCCATCGCAATTCCGAGTCTGCTCAACGCCAAGAAGTCTGGTAATGAAGCTTCTGCTCAGGCCAGCCTGCGCACCGTGAGCACCGTTTCTGAGCAGCATCGTAATCGCTTCAACGCATACCCCACAGACCTCGCTGCGCTGCTGACCAACGATTACGTGGATGCCACGTTGGGTGCCGGAGCGAAGTCGGGTTACTCCTTCGTCTTGGCTGGAACCACCACCACCTGGACCTGCACCGCGAACCCGACCACCACCAGTGACGGAGATCGATACTTCTTCGTCGACGAGAGTGGCGTGATTCGCTGGGCCTCAGGCGCGGCTGCAACCGTTCTCAGCCCTCCCATTCAGTAGTTCTGTCTCGGAGTTCGGGGAGGGACTGCTTTGCAGTCCCTCCCCTTCTTCTCCATCTGGGCCAATCCCATCGGAACGCCCGCAAATTCAAAGGAGTAAGCCCCCATGAAGAGAGCAGAATCCGGATTCACACTGATGGAACTGATGATCGTCGTGGCGATCATTTCCATCATCGCAGCGATCGCAATCCCCAGTTTGATGGTGAGTTTGGCCAGTGGCCGAGAGGCTGCAGCGATCGGATCACTGAGGACCATCAGCACGGCCGCCGAGCAGTTTCGGATGCGTAACAGCCAATATCCAGACCGTCTCGACGATCTCTCCGCCCAGTTTCCTGCACTGATCGACGAGGCACTGGGAGCGGGGCAGAGAAACGGTTACAACTTCGATCTCGAGGCCACACCTGGTGGATTCGCCTGCAACGCGGATCCCGAACTGAGCCCAGACGCGCGCTTCTTTTTCCTTGATCACAGCGGCGTCATTCGCCAGTCGAACGGCTCTCAGGCAGGGCCCGGCAGTACACCGGTTCAGTGATCGGTCCTCGTTGACTCGCAGTCGCTGGCACCTACCATGCCCGGACGGCTTCCCCATGGTCGAGGGGGAGCCAGGAAAGGGCACTCTCGATGACTTCACCGGCTCCACCTGTACGCCTGGCTCCGAGCATCCTCTCCAGCGACTTCAGCCATCTCGCCGACGAGGTCTCGTTGGTGATCGAGGCGGGAGCGGACTGGATTCATGTCGATGTGATGGATGGCCATTTCGTTCCCAACCTGACGATCGGTGCTCCAGTGGTGAAGTCACTGCGGACAGCGACCGCTGCTTATCTCGATGTGCATCTGATGATTTCCAATCCCGCTCAGTATCTCGACGATTTCATCTCCGCCGGAAGTGACATGGTGACCTTTCACATCGAAGCGGAATCGGATCCGCTTCCCTTGCTCGACAAACTGCACAAGGCAGGACGCAAGGGTGGGCTGGCGATTCGCCCGGGAACCGATGTGGAACAGTTGTTACCCTACGTGTCCGCCTGCGACATGGTGCTGGTGATGACGGTCGAACCGGGCTTTGGCGGCCAGTCCTTCATGGAACAACCTCTTGAAAAGATCTCGGCGATTCGGGCAGTGGCCGCAGATTCGATGGAAATCCAGGTCGATGGAGGGGTCACCGTCGAGACTCTCCCTCAGGCTTTGCATGCCGGTGCCAATGTGTTCGTGGCGGGCAGTGCGGTCTTCGGGGGCGAGGATGTGCCCGCCAATATTGCAGCGCTACTTCAAGCGATGAGCGGACCGAGGACCGTGGCATGAGCGAAGAAAAAGGCGAACCACGCCCCAACCGACGCCGCGACGTACCCTCTGGCCTGTGGATGCGCTGCAGCGGTTGCTCCAAGATGATCTACCGCAACCTGGTGGTGGAGCGGGGCAATGTGTGTCCCGAATGTAGTTTCCATTTCCCCATCTCCAGCGACGAGCGGATCCGCTTGCTGTGTGATCCGGAGACCTTTGACGAGCAATTCAAGGAGCTTGCACCCGCCGATCCTCTCCAGTTCGAAGCGCGCCGTTCCTATCGAGAGCGCCTCGATGAAATGCAGAAGAAGACCGGTTTGCTCGACGCTTGCCTGATCGGTTGTGCCGAGATCGGCGAGGTCCCGGTGATCCTGGGAGTCAGTGATTCTCGATTCCTGATGGGTTCGATGGGATCGGTGGTGGGTGAGAAAATTGCTCGTGGGATCGAGATGGCGAGAGAGCAAAACCGTCCCTTCATCTTCGTCAGTGGATCTGGCGGGGGAGCCCGCATGGACGAGGGGATGTTCTCTCTGATGCAGATGGCCAAGACTGCTGCGGCGATCCAGCGACTGCATGAGGCTGGCGGCCTGTTCGTCAGCATCTTGACCAATCCGACGATGGGGGGAGCGATGGCCAGTTTCGCCGCCCTCGGGGACGTGATCATCGCGGAACCCAAGGCGTTGATCGGCTTTGCCGGGCCCAATGTGATCAAGCAGACCATCAATGCCGAGCTTCCGGCAGGATTCCAGTCCTCCGAGTTCAACCTCGAGCATGGTTTCATCGACCAGGTGGTGGATCGCCAGCAGATGCGAAGCACGTTGATCCGCATCCTGGCCTACTTCTGCCTGGAAGCCTGACCCGCCCTCTGAATCGATTCTTTCCTCAAGTGATGGTCCTCGAATGCCGATGAAAGGCATTGGAGACACTTTCTCGTCTTACATCGCCCCGGGGAAGACTTCAGAAGGAGCCAGAATTGTTGAAACGTCAAAGAATTCTAGTACTCGGCCTCGACCGTGATTCTGCTTATGCCATGCGCAACGTGTTCGAGTTCGAGCGCCACGAGATCGATGTCTGCATCGATATGGCAGTGGTTCGTGAGGTGCTCATCGAGCGCGCCTACGACCTGATCATCGTCGATGCTCGTGTGTGCCAGCAGGAGGAATTCGATCTGGTCGACTTCCAGCTTGACCGGGGACTGAGGGTTCCGCTGATCGTGATCGGCAGCGAGAATACCGGATTGCGCCGTTCCCTTCGCTCTCGTCAGGGACTGGAAGTGGTTCACCTCGACCTCGATGGTCACCAGTTGCTCGAAACGGTCGGCTCCTGGAGATCCACACCTGATCCAGAAGCGGCAGCCTGAGCACCCTGCACCCTCCCCTCGACAGTGGTAGGATGAACTCCGGGCGTCGGTGGCGCCGCGGAGGATCATCATGTCGCAACTTCACAGGTTCCGCGAACTGGAAGCGCAGGGGATCGATATCTTGTCGATCCTGGCGGGAGATTGCGGCGTCGACGACCAGCAGTTGAAACTGCTACTGGAGCGCCTCGGTCCGCTCGGGGACGAGTACCACAGTGATCTGATGGAACTGTTGACCCACCGCCGCTTCGACGAAACCGAGGCCCACGGTCTGTGGAAAGGGGTCGTTCGTCACAAGCGCAAGATGGAGACGGCTCTGGGCCGAGTGGTGGGGGTGAGAGTCGCCGCCGCAGATTATCTGACCAATCGAAGACCACTGCTGGAAGCACCTCGCATCGTCCCGCGCCAGGAGATGGAACAGCTGATCTCGCAGGTCAACCTCGATGTCCTCACCGGACTCCGCAATCGACGCTCCATCGATGAGGCACTGAGACTCGAGATGCAGCGTACTCGTCGATACGGTGGCGTCTTCACCGTGCTGCTGATCGACCTCGATCACTTCAAGGGAATCAACGATCAGCAGGGGCACGTGGCCGGTGATGCGGTACTGGTGGAGAGCTCTCGGCGAATCCAGAGTGCCTGCCGCGAGACCGATACGGTCGGTCGCTGGGGCGGTGACGAGCTCCTGGTGATCTTACCGCAGACTGGACCGATCGATGCGGGCATCTTGTCGGGTCGCCTGCGCCATGATGTTCGCCACCGACCGATGGCACTTCACAACGGGGAGTTTCAAGATGTGACCATCTCCATCGGCATCTCGAGTTATCCGGAGCACGGGACGGTCGCTCAGGAACTGGTCGATTCTGCCAGTACAGCGCTACGACAGGCGAAGAAATCGGGAAGAGACGCAGAGGCGGTGGCCGGGGTCACCTCATTCCCGCCCGGTCGAGGAACCCAGATGAGGAGTAGTCGCCAGTTTCTGGGGGAGGACTCACCACCACCGCTTGGAGACGAGCCGCAGCGCTAGCGTTTCGTTCGCAAGGATGGCGCCGCCTGTTTTTTCAGCCACATTCGACAGTACGGATCGATGTGCATCGCTAACCACTCCGTATCTTCATCGAGTCTTCGAGTCAGTATGCTGCGGGTCGCATCCTGTAGCGGGGTGCGAATCATCACTGCATCGACGCGAGCCAGCCACCGCTCTAGCTGTGGCAGATCTCGTCCGCTGAGCACCGCATCGTGAGCCTTGAAGCGCTCGGCGCCATAGACGGTGTTTCGCGAATCCATCGTCGGTCTCAACCGACCTGCGGAGGCGTGGACGACGACGCTGCCATACTCGTATTCACAGAGCACGTCACCCGAGATTTGCCATTCATTGGCGAGCTGAGTCACCGGGAGACGTGGCATCCGGGTCGACCAGCCACTGCCGATCTTGCGCCACTGGATCTCGGGGCCGGTGATGGTGGCGGGGTAGCCATAGGCCAGGAGCATCGCGAGCACCGCTATGATCGGTGTTGCAGCCCTGAGTCGGACCTGGCGCATCGTTTCGGGCCAGCGCAGGCAATAGGGGGTGATCCACACCCCCAGAACCATCGAGGAGAGTAGTGCAGCGAGGGCGAAGTGGCGCTGTTGCAGGAGCGCCATGGCGATCGCCACCACCGTTGCCAGTCGCGCAGCTCGCGGAACCTGTCCCTCGAGCGCAACGAACCCCTGGCGAATCACCGCAATCAGAGTCAGGGCCAGCAGCGGCATGCCGATCCAGAAGCTGGGAGTGGCTCTGAATAGGCTACCCCCGATCGAGTGGGCCAGCGGACTGACCCATTCCAGCACTTGCCCGGTGAACACCGGATCGAGACCGAGTTGAAAGGGAAACAGGAACAGATCGACTCCATGAGGTTGCAAGAAGGTCGCCCCGACCGAACTCGAAACGATGGCCATCCGTTGGACCCAGGTGGCCCGATGGCCGTCAGGCCAGATCAGAAGATCGAAGATGAGGAATACGATGCCAAGGATGAAAGAGGAGTGAATGTTCGCCCACAGCACCATCAGAGGTACTGCAAGCCACAACCTACGGGGACGTTCGCGACCGATCAGGGTGACGAAGTACAGTGCCAGCACACAGCACAGACCGAGAAGATGCGGGCGCAGCATCAATCGTCGTCCAGCGACCAGCCACAGCGGCACCAGCAATGCGATTCGGGCGATCGCTGGGATCCCGAGGAGCTTGGCGATCTTCTCCTGTAACCATCCCAGTAGCGCCGCCAGCGCCACTGCCAGGGTGACCAGGCCATTCGCACCACCCAGCGAATAGACGGTCGAGAAGATCAGCGCCGCCAACCATTCATGGGCGATCCAGCGACCCCCCTGTCCGTTGGCGGAGAAGGGATCTGTGGTGGGAATTTTACCCTGTTCGATGATCCAGTCGCCGATCGCCAGATGCATCGGCAGGTCATTGTTGGCGAGTGCATGACAGGCGATTACCGCGGGCAGGACCATTGCCAGGAAGGTCACCCAGCGATCTTCGGATGCGGGTCTGTTGAAGTTCACTGGTCCACTCCCTCTGCCGTTGATCTCGGGCCAGTTTCTGCCACTTTATAGCCGATGGCCCGACCATCGGACAGGATAGTCGAGGAAGGTGAATTGTCGTAGAAAATCAGCCGCGACGACGGCCCGAACGCAGTAGTGCGTCGGCAAGCCAGGAGAGGAAGGTGTCATGAATCAGATTACTCCGGTCCCTGCAGGAGGACGAATCGCCAGCATCGATGTGCTGCGTGGTTTCGCTTTGCTGGGCATCCTGGGGATGAATATCCAGGCGTTTGCGATGCCTTTCTGCGCCTACATCAATCCGACCTCCTTCGGTGAGCAGGAGGGGATCAACCGGTGGGTGTGGGGCTTCGGTCACATCTTCTTCGACATGAAGTTCATGGGACTCTTCTCGATGCTGTTCGGGGCCGGCGTGTTGCTGTTTGCCGATCGTGCCGAAGCGCGCGGCGCATCGTTGTCGCAGGTGCGCTGGCTGCACTGCAATCGAAACTTCTGGCTGGTGATGTTCGGGCTGCTCCATGCGCATCTTCTGTGGAGTGGTGATATCCTGTTCGCCTACGGAGTCTGCGCGTTTCCCGTCTACCTCTTTCGCCATCGTTCGGCTCGAACGCTGCTGATCTGCGGTTTTCTGTTCCTGCTGCTCGGTTCGGGTCTGTCCTTGATGTTCGGTCTCTCCTACGAACAGTGGCCCGAGCAGGATCAGGCGGAGCTGGCTCAGTTCTGGCGGCCGGACCCGGCAGCACTCGATGAGGAAATCGCTCAGTATTCGGGTGGCTTTTCCTCGGGATTCGTCAGCAACAGCGAAGGATCTCTCTTCGTCGAAACCTTCATCTTCGCCACCAGCATCTTCTGGCGAGTGATGGGGATGATGCTGCTGGGGATGGCCTTCTATCGCTCGAAGATCCTCAGCGGTGAACGGTCCGCTGCTTTCTATCGCCGCTTGCTGATGGCAGGAGCGGTGATCGGCCTGCTGCTGATCGCCATCGGCATGAGGGAAAACATCGCCCACGACTATGCCATCGAGTACAGCTTTTACATCGGTTCTCAATGGAACTTCTGGGGCAGCGTGGCGCTGTCGATGGCCTACATCGGGCTCATCGTTGGCTGGGTACGCAGTGGCCGCTGGCCGGCACTACAGCAGCGCCTGGGTGCGGTCGGTCGGATGGCGTTTACCAATTACATCCTGCACACCCTGATCGGGGTACTGATCTTCCGGGTGCTGGGGTACTTTGGAAGTGTGGAGCGGGTGGAGCAACTGGCGCTGGTGGTGGGGATCTGGTCATTCCAGTTGTGGTTGTCGCCGCTATGGTTGATACGCTATCGCTTCGGTCCCCTCGAATGGCTGTGGCGCAGTCTCACCTACAGGAAGATGCAACCGATGGGTCGTGGATAGTTGGGTATTTGACAGGTCAGTGATGAGGTCGTTGATCGCGCCGGAGTCATGAGAGAAGTCGGAGATTGACGCACTTTTCTTCGGTCGTATCATGGGTGGCACGGGTATCGGTACAGCTGTTTTCTTTTCTCTGGAGGTTGAGATGCTTCGTAATCTCGGTGCAGTCTTCGCAGGCATGATCGTCGGCATGGCGCTCAACATGGCGATCATCATGCTCAACCTGATTTTTTTCCCGATGCCCGAAGGTTTGTCGATGCAGGACCGGGAGGGCTTCAGTGCGTGGGCCGCTACCCTGCCAGACTCCGCCTTCATCCTGCCGATGGTGGCGCATCTTGCCCAGGCCTTCGGAGGCGGCTGGCTGGCGGCTCGACTCGGTGCGTCGAGTCCGAAGCCTGACCGCCACCCCTTGAGGGAGGGTCCACTGGGACTCGCCATGATCGTCGGTGTGTTGAGCCTGGTGGGGGGCATCATGAATGCCCTGTCGATGGAGATCCCGTCCTGGATGTGGATCGAGATGCCGTTCTATCTGGTGTTGGCGTGGGCCGCCGGCAACATCGAGGTGAAGCGTCGCGCGGCGCTCGCCGGATAGCGCGCGAGAGTGGAGTCACCCGTGACTGTAGTGCGCTGGTGGTGCGACGGCACCGGGACTCGGGCCGATTCGAGGTGACCGGCGGCCTCGAGGCGGAGGTGAAGAGGGAGATCATCGATCATCCCATTGCGCAGATGCTGGTCGAGTGCGCAGATGCTGGTCGACTGTGGCGATCGGTGGTTTGTGAGTGACTTCTTCCACCACTACCTGCAGCGCTACCGGGCACCAGTGATTGTGACTGCTGCTATCCCGTCATTGCTCGTTCCTGCCCATGCTTGCTCGTGCTTGCTCGTGGTGGAGGGCCAGTGAGTCGCCCCAACCGTGTCCACGCCCGGCACGATCATCTGGAGTGAGAATCATCTCCTCGCAGTGGATGAGAAGGGCCGAGCGCATACCGTGATGGTCAGGGTCGAACTGTGGATTTTACTGGACAGTGCCCTATCCTGAGTGGCACGGATCGCCGGTGATGGGGACAGTTTCGAGGGGTCGTCGTGAGCGTGGAAGGGATCGGTGGAGGTGGAGTTGAATCCTGGTCGCATCGCCGAGATCGGTCTGCTGATCGCGAGAAGCAGATGAGCGGTCCAGACGACCGTGAAAGATCTAGCACCCTGAGTCTGCTGTTTTTCCTGCTGGGAGGTCTGCTCCTGCTCGGTCTGGCGGCGATGTCTTATCTCTATTGGTTCGCGCCGATGATTCCTTATCAGACACCGATTCCTGTCTCGGGTTAGAGCGAGCCGGTGGATGCCGCCCGGTGGATGCCGCCCGGTGGATGCGGCCCGGTGGCTCTGCTCTCTTTTCATCCGGGGATAGGATGCTCTTCAGCGAGATCTTGAGGGGCATTGCGGAGGGGGCGGCTGATATTGAACACTGGATGTCGCGGAGTCCGATCGGTGTCGCGCTCTCTTCAACGTTTGCTGCAGGTGATCATCTGGGTGGCCTGTTGAGGATTGGAGATACGGTGGTCGAGGATCTCGAAGGTCGGGGAGATGTAGCGGGAAAACTCGCGGAAGGTCCACTCCCGCTGGTGGGCTCGATTTCGTGGAGGTCCCCAGTACCTGCGGTTCCAGGGCCGGTGTAGCAGGCTGCGATCGGGGGTCGAGATGATCAACCGGTGGAAATCGATGGCCAGCAAGGAATCGAGCAAGGTGTCGGGGTCGACCAGATGCTCGATGACGTCGGCACAGATGACCAGGTCAAAGTGCTGGTGTGGGGGGCGACCCAGATCGGAGAGTTGCCAGTTGCGATCGGGATAGCGCGTTCTCAACCGTGCGAGATTGCATTCCAGTTCGAGACCGGTGGTCTCGAACTCTCCCAGCTCATGAATCAGCTTGTAGCCCGATCCGCATCCCAGATCGAGGACGCTGCGGTACCCCTGTTGACGCATCGTGTGCTGGCCGTGGAGATAGACCTCCTTCTGCCATTCATCGGTGAGATCCATGTCGTCGTGGTGGTGATAGTCGCTGCGGGACCGATAGGGCCAGCAGATTTGGTAGCGCTTCTGCATCGACCATTCCTCTTCGCTAATTTCAGAACCTCGGTAGAACTGGCGAAACAGCGCTGAATCAGCGGGATTCAGCCTGCGGAGATCGTCGCTGGAGAGTACCCGTCCCGCAAGCAACGATCGCTGG